>NZ_CP199001.1:0-502500 GCF_052378495.1 Pseudomonas sp. A014 | reverse complement strand
CTTTCGCACCTCAGTGTCAGTATCAGTCCAGGTGGTCGCCTTCGCCACTGGTGTTCCTTCCTATATCTACGCATTTCACCGCTACACAGGAAATTCCACCACCCTCTACCATACTCTAGCTCGCCAGTTTTGGATGCAGTTCCCAGGTTGAGCCCGGGGCTTTCACATCCAACTTAACGAACCACCTACGCGCGCTTTACGCCCAGTAATTCCGATTAACGCTTGCACCCTCTGTATTACCGCGGCTGCTGGCACAGAGTTAGCCGGTGCTTATTCTGTCGGTAACGTCAAAACAGCAAGGTATTAACTTACTGCCCTTCCTCCCAACTTAAAGTGCTTTACAATCCGAAGACCTTCTTCACACACGCGGCATGGCTGGATCAGGCTTTCGCCCATTGTCCAATATTCCCCACTGCTGCCTCCCGTAGGAGTCTGGACCGTGTCTCAGTTCCAGTGTGACTGATCATCCTCTCAGACCAGTTACGGATCGTCGCCTTGGTGAGCCATTACCTCACCAACTAGCTAATCCGACCTAGGCTCATCTGATAGCGCAAGGCCCTAAGGTCCCCTGCTTTCTCCCGTAGGACGTATGCGGTATTAGCGTTCCTTTCGAAACGTTGTCCCCCACTACCAGGCAGATTCCTAGGCATTACTCACCCGTCCGCCGCTGAATCAAGGAGCAAGCTCCCGTCATCCGCTCGACTTGCATGTGTTAGGCCTGCCGCCAGCGTTCAATCTGAGCCATGATCAAACTCTTCAGTTCAATACTGCTTGGGTTTTTAAGAAACCCTAAACTTGGCTCAGCAATCTCAAATGACTATGTGATTTCTCGCATGGCCACTTGTGATGCTGATAATCTTGGCGACTATCAGTCCGTACTCACAAGCACCCACACGAATTGCTTGATTCGATTTGTTAAAGAGCGTTTGGTTAAGAGCCTTTCGTCTCAACCGAGGCGCGCATTCTACGCTTTCCTCATTTACTGTCAAGCGTTTATTTTGAAGTTTTTTCCGAGAAACTCGTTTAGCTTCAAACACTTGACTCGCTGCGATCTCTCGTAGCGGGAGGCGAATCATACAGCACTCAAAGATGCTGTCAACTGCCTTTTTCACCGCTGCCGATCAGGTGATCGAAGCCCTTCATGCCTCACCGAACTCGCTTAACTCCTTGATTAGCAAGGAGTTTTGCGTTCCGTTTGCTGCGGAAGTGGGGCGCATTATAAGGGGATCTGAGAGAGCGTCAACCTTTTATTTCAAGAATCTTTCAGATCGCTGAAAACACAGCGGGGAGGCCTGTCGGCCTCCCCGCTTCTATATATAGCTGCACCATCAGGTGATCACTCAGCCTTCAGCGTAACCCGCCCAAACGACTTCTTGCCCGCCTGGCACACATGGGTAGTACCCAGCGCAAACATGAAGCCCTTGTCGATGACTGCACCATCAACCTTGACCGCACCACTGCCTAGCAGATCCCGCGCCTGCGCCGAGTTCTTCACCAGGCCCGCACGATTGAGCACCGCCGCGATCGGCAGGGCCTCAGCCGCAACCACCTCGATCTCCGGAAGATCTTCCGGCAGCTCGCCATCCTTCATGCGGTTGCCGGCAGCGCGGTGAGCGTTCGCCGCAGCCTCTTCACCATGGAAACGCGCCACGATCTCTTCGGCCAGCTTGATCTTGATGTCACGAGGGTTCGCGCCCTTCTCGACATCGGCACGAAACTGATCGATTTCCTCCATCGAGCGGAAGCTCAGCAGCTCGAAGTAACGCCACATCAGCGTATCCGGAATCGACACCAACTTGCTGTACATCACGCCAGGCGCTTCCTGGATACCCACATAATTGCCCAGCGACTTGGACATCTTCTTCACGCCATCGAGCCCTTCCAGCAACGGCATGGTCACGATGTTCTGAGCTTCCTGACCATAGGCGCGCTGCAGCTCACGCCCCATCAACAGGTTGAACTTCTGGTCGGTACCACCCAGCTCGACATCAGCCTTGAGCGCAACCGAGTCGTAACCCTGCACCAGCGGATAGAGGAACTCATGGATGGCGATCGGCTGCTGGCTGGTGTAGCGCTTGTCGAAGTCGTCACGTTCGAGCATGCGCGCGACGGTGTACTGGGACGCCAGGCGAATGAAGTCGGCCGGGGTCAGCGTATCCATCCAGGTGGAGTTGAACGCCACCTCGGTCTTGGCCGGGTCGAGAATCTTGAACACTTGCTGTTTATAGGTTTCGGCGTTGTCCAGAACCTGCTCACGGGTCAGCGGCGGGCGCGTGGCACTTTTGCCGCTCGGGTCACCGATCATGCCGGTGAAGTCACCGATCAGGAAGATCACCTGATGCCCCAGCTCCTGGAACTGCCGCAGCTTGTTGATCAGTACGGTATGGCCCAGATGCAGATCAGGAGCCGTTGGGTCGAAGCCAGCCTTGATACGCAGCGGCTGGCCGCGCTTGAGCTTCTCCACCAGTTCCGACTCGACCAACACCTCTTCCGCACCGCGCTTGATAAGCGCCAGCTGCTCTTCAACCGACTTCATAGACAGACCCGCAAGGCTCAGATTCAAAGGGGACCAACCATACAAGATCGGCCGTCAAATACAAGTTTCGCAAAGGAATGTGACCCGAGAGGCGCCTTGCGGCGTCTACGCGCCCTTGCGCGAAAATGGATTTGGTTATATTTTATACAGTTATTTCATCTTCATCATGTCATTCATCTTTTTCAGCGTATTCAGTCACCTTTTTCATTCACTTTTTCAAAGTCACCTTATCTATGACCAACGACACGCCTAAAGCGCCCCCGCTTTATCCGAAAAGCCATCTGTTGGCCGCCAGCGGCATCGCCGCCCTGCTCAGCCTGGCCTTGCTGGTATTTCCCTCCAGCGACGTAGAAGCGAAGAAGACCACCCTCAGCCTCGAGCTCGAAACCCCGGCCGAGCAACTCAAGGACGAATCCAAGGCCGCACCGCTGGTGCAGTCCACCGAATCCACCGGCTCGCCCTTCGCCCAGATCGAAGGGGATGAACCCGCTACAGAACAGGCCGCCGAGCAACCGCAACCCGTCGCACAGGAAAAGGCGCAAGACAAGGCTCCCGGCCATCGCGAAGTCGTGGTCGCCCGTGGCGACACCCTCTCCACGCTGTTCGCCAAAGTGGGCCTGCCTGCCAACGTCGTGCATGACGTGCTGGCCAGCGACAAGCAAGCCAAACAGTTCAGCCAGCTTAAACACGGCCAGGTGCTGCAGTTCGAGCTGGACAAGGACGGCCAACTGGCCAGCTTGCACAGCCAGGTCAGCAACCTCGAAAGCATCCGCCTGAACAAGACCGACAAGGGTTACGCGTTCGAGCGCGAAATCACCAAGCCCCTGGTGCGAACCGCCTACGCCCATGGCGTCATCAAGAGTTCGCTCTCGGCCTCGGCCCAACGTGCCGGCCTTTCCCACAGCCTGACCATGGATATGGCCCGCGTGCTGGGCTACGACATCGACTTCGCCCAGGACATCCGCCCTGGCGACGAATTCGACGTGGTCTACGAACAGAAGGTCATGGATGGCAAGGTGATCGGCACCGGCAACATCCTCTCGGCGCGTTTCACCAACCGCGGCAAGACCTACACCGCCGTGCGCTACACCAACAAGCAGGGCAATACCAGCTACTACACCGCTGACGGCAACAGCCTGCGCAAGGCGTTCATCCGCACACCGGTAGACTTCGCCCGCATCAGCTCGCGCTTCTCCGCCGGACGCAAGCACCCGATCCTGAACAAGATTCGCGCCCACAAGGGTGTCGACTATGCAGCGCCCCGCGGCACGCCAATCAAGGCAGCCGGGGATGGCCGCATCGAGCTGGCTGGTCGCCGTGGCGGCTACGGCAACACCGTGATCATCGCCCACGGCAACACCTACAAGACCCTGTATGGCCACATGCAAGGCTTCGCCAAAGGCATCAAGACCGGCAGCAACGTCAAACAGGGCCAGATCATCGGCTATATCGGCACCACCGGTCTCTCCACTGGCCCACACCTGCACTACGAGTTCCAGGTCAACGGCGTCCATGTCGACCCGCTGAGCCAGAAGGTGCCGATGGCCGATCCGATCGCCAAGGCCGAGCGCCAGCGCTTCATGCAGCAAAGCCAACCCCTGATCGCTCGCATGGATCAGGAAAAGGCCACGCTGCTCGCCGCCAACAAGCGCTGATTCATGGCGTTCTACCTGGGGGTGATGTCCGGCACCAGCCTTGACGGCCTGGACATTGCCCTGATCGAACAAGGCGAGCAGCCCCGGTTGCTCGCCACCCGCTACCTGCCCATGCCCTCCGACCTTCGCCAGGACCTGCTGAGCCTCTGCGCCAGCGGCCCTGACGAGATCGCACGGGCAGCGCTGGCCGAGAACCGCTGGGCTGGCCTTGCTGCAGAAGGCACCCGGCAATTGCTGGCCGAGCAGAAACTCGAGCCCAGCGCCATCCGCGCCATCGGCAGCCACGGCCAGACCATCCGCCACGAACCGGCCCGAGGCTTCACCGTGCAGATCGGTAATCCGGCCTTGCTCGCCGAATTGACCGGCATCTGCGTGGTAGGTGATTTCCGTCGACGCGACGTGGCTGCAGGTGGCCAGGGCGCACCGCTGGTCCCGGCCTTCCACGAAGCCCTGTTCGGCCATCTGGGACAGCGCCTGGCCGTACTCAACGTCGGCGGCTTCAGCAACCTGAGCCTAATTGCCCAGGACACTCCGGTACATGGCTTCGACTGCGGTCCGGGCAATGTGCTGCTGGATGCATGGATCGAGCGCAAGCGCGGCCAGACCTTCGACGCCGATGGCGCATGGGCGGCGAGTGGCAAGGTGCAGGACCAATTGCTGGCGGCACTGCTGAGCGACCCGTTCTTTGCCGGCAACGGCCCCAAGAGCACCGGGCGCGAGGTATTCAACCTGCCCTGGCTCGATTCCCACCTGGCAACGTTGCCGCACTACCGCGACGAAGACGTTCAGGCCACGCTGCTGGAGCTGACTGCACGCAGCATCACCGATGCCTTGCGCAATGCCCAGCAGGATACCGAGGCCCTGATGGTCTGCGGCGGTGGCGCGCGCAATGGCACCCTGATGAACCGGCTGGCCGCCTTGCTGCCTGCCGCGAAAGTGACCAGCACCAGCGCCCAAGGTGTCGATCCGGACTGGGTCGAGGCAATGGCATTCGCATGGCTGGCTCATTGCTGCCTCGAAGGCATTCCGGCTAACCGCCCAAGTGTCACGGCTGCCAGAGGGCTACGAGTACTGGGTGCGATCTACCCAGCCTGAACGACAGAAACGAAAACGCCGCGCAATTGCGCGGCGTTTTCGTTCAAGCGCGACTCAGATCGAAAACGACGAACCGCACCCGCAGGTGGTAGCGGCGTTCGGGTTCTTGATCACGAAGCGCGAGCCTTCCAGGCCTTCCTGGTAGTCCACTTCGGCGCCCGCCAGATACTGGAAGCTCATCGGGTCAACGACCAGCGAAACGCCTTCGCGCTCGACAATGGTGTCATCCTCGGCAACGTCCTCATCGAAGGTGAAGCCGTACTGGAAACCCGAGCAGCCGCCGCCTGTGACGAACACACGCAGCTTGAGGCGATCATTGCCTTCTTCGGATACCAGGGTCTTCACCTTGTGCGCAGCCCCTTGGGTAAACTCCAAAGCGGTGGGGGTGAAGGTTTCAACGCTCATGTTGGTTCTCCCGGCGTAAGCCGCCATAAAACTCGATGACGCGCATTATCCGCTTCTCCGAGAAAATTGGTCAAGAATTGTGCGGCTTTGGTCGACACAAACGAAAAGGCCCGCACGAGGCGGGCCTATTCACCTGCTCTACGATTAAGGCAGCAGGCCAGCGTGGGACAGGCCCATGCGCTCATCCAGCCCGAACAGGATGTTCAGGTTCTGCACCGCCTGGCCGGACGCGCCCTTGACCAGGTTGTCGATCACCGACAGCACCACCACCAGATCACCACCCTGCGGGCGATGGACGGCGATACGGCAGACGTTGGCGCCACGCACGCTGCGGGTCTCAGGGTGGCTACCGGCCGGCATCACGTCGACGAACGGCTCGTTCGCATAGCGTTTCTCGAACAGCGCCTGCAGGTCGACCGAGGTGTCGACAACATTCGCGTAGAGGGTGGCATGAATACCGCGAATCATCGGAGTCAGGTGAGGCACGAAGGTCAGACCAATATCCTTGCCCGCTGCCAGGCGCAGGCCCTGGCTGATTTCCGGCAGGTGGCGGTGCCCTTTGACTGCATAGGCCTTCATGCTTTCGCCGGCCTCGCAGAACAGCGAGCCCACTGCAGCACCGCGGCCTGCGCCACTGACACCGGACTTGCAGTCGGCAATCAGGCGCGACGGATCGGCCAGACCCGCTTCGAGCAGTGGCAGGAAACCAAGCTGGGTCGCGGTCGGGTAGCAACCCGGCACGGCGATCAGGCGCGCCTGGCGGATCTTCTCGCGGTTCACTTCAGGCAGGCCGTAAACGGCATCCTTGAGCAGTTCCGGCGCGCCATGCGGCTGGCCGTACCACTTGCCCCACTCGACGGCGTCCTGCAGACGGAAGTCGGCAGACAGGTCGATGACTTTGGTCCCGGCAGCCAGCAACTCACCGGCCAGGGCATGGGCAACGCCATGCGGTGTGGCGAAGAACACCACGTCACAGGCGCCGAGCGTCTTGCTGTCCGGGACGCTGAACTGCAAACCGTCATAGTGGCCGCGCAGGTTCGGGTACATGTCGGCCACCGCGACACCCGCCTCGGAGCGCGATGTGATGACCGCTACCTCGGCCTGTGGGTGCTGTGCCAGTAGGCGCAACAGTTCGACACCGGTGTAACCCGTGCCGCCGACGATACCGACCTTGATCATAACGCTTGCCCCTCATCAACGAGACCACTGGAAAGCGCACGATAATAGGGTTACGTGACGCCTGTAACAACTCTTGGGTACCCCTTCGTAGCGCCGGACCACTACTATCTGACCACCGTGAAAACCTGAAGGAACTCCCCCATGCTCTATCTCTGGATCAAGGCGCTGCATATCGTCAGCGTGGTCTGCTGGTTCGCCGGTCTGTTCTACCTGCCGCGCCTGTTCGTCTACCACGCCCAGAGCCAGGACAGCGTCAGCCAGGAACGCTTCGTCATCATGGAGCGCAAGCTGTACCGCGGCATCATGAACCCGGCAATGATCGCCACCTACGTGTTCGGTATCTGGATGCTCTACCTCACGCCCGGCTGGCTGAGCCAGGGCTGGCTGCACGCCAAGCTGACCCTGGTGATCCTGCTGACCGGCTACCATCACGTATGCGGCGCACAGCGCAAACGCTTCGCCGCCGGGCAGAACACCCGCAGCCATGTGTACTACCGCTGGTTCAACGAAGTACCGGTATTGATCCTGCTGGCTGTCGTAATTCTGGTGGTGGTCAAACCGTTCTGAGCATACCCCCTGAGCAAAGGAGCCTTGCCATGTCCCTGCCCGCAACACTTGAACACCGTCTGCGACTGCCCGTGGTTGCCGCGCCGATGTTCCTGATTTCCAACCCGCAGCTGGTCCTGGCTTGCTGCGCCAACGGTGTGGTGGGCAGTTTTCCGGCGTTGAACCAGCGCGACAGTGCCGGCTTCAAGGCCTGGCTGGAGGAGATCGAGGCAGGGCTCGCGCAGTTGCATGCGCCCGCGCCTTATGCCGTCAACCTCATCGTGCACCCAAGCAACCCGCGCCTGCAGGCCGATCTCGCCCTGTGCGTGGAGCACCAGGTTCCCATCGTGATCACCAGCCTGGGCGCGGTGAAGGAGGTAGTGGACGCAGTGCACGGCTATGGCGGTCTGGTGTTCCACGATGTCACCACCCGTCGTCACGCCGAGAAAGCCGCCGAAGCCGGCGTTGATGGCCTGATCGCCGTGGCTGCGGGCGCCGGCGGTCATGCCGGGACCTGGAGCCCGTTCGCCCTGGTCGCGGAGATCCGTCAGTTCTTCGACAAGACCCTGCTGCTGGCCGGTTGCATCAACCACGGTCACGAAATCCTCGCAGCACGTCTTCTAGGCGCCGATCTGGCGTACATGGGCACACGCTTCATCGCCACCCGCGAGAGCCAAGCCCAGGACGCCTACAAAAAAATGCTGCTCGATGCCCATGCTGCCGACATCGTCCACACCCCGGCGGTGTCGGGTGTGCCGGCCAGCTTCCTGCGCCAGAGCCTGGAGCATGCCGGTTACGACATGGCCGCGCTCAAGCACAACCCGGGCGAGGTCAAGCTCAAACCGCTGGATGAAGAAGCCAAGGCTTGGAAAACCGTATGGTCGGCTGGCCAGGGCGCGGGCGGTATCCATGACCTACCCGATACGGCAGCGCTGATCGAGCGCCTGCGTGACGAATACCAGGCCGCGCAACTTCGCAGCGCTGAACTGGCACGCTGAAGCCCCTGCAAAAGACCACAACCGCCCCAGCCAAGCTGTACACTAGGCGCCCTCTTCCGCCCCCAGGAGCCTTGCATGACCCGTTACGCCATGATCACCGGAGCTTCCAGCGGCCTGGGCCTGGCCCTGGCGGAGGCCCTGGCGCGGCGCGGGCGCAACCTGATCCTGGTGGCACGCCACCGTGAAACCCTTGAGCCGATCGCGATCGAGCTGACCCAGCGCTTCGGTGTCGAGGTTCTGCTGCGCGCCTGCGATCTTAGCCAGCCTTTGCGCCTGTCGGGGTTCGTACTTGAGCTGGAGGAGGGCGAGCGACGCATCGACCTGCTGGTCAACTGTGCCGGCCAGCGCACCTATGGGCCCTTCCTGGCCCATGAGTGGGCCGACGAACAAGACCTGCTGGAGGTCAATATCCTCGCCCTGACCCGGCTGTGCCACGCGATCGGCAACCTGATGGCAGTGCACGGTGGCGGCCAGATCCTCAACGTGGCCTCACTGGCCAGCGCCGCGCCAGGCCCGTGGATGGCGTGCTACAGCGCCAGCAAGGCCTATGTATTGAGTTTCTCGGAAGCCCTGCGCGAAGAACTGCGTCGTACCGGGATCAAGGTGTCGGTGTTGTGCCCGGGCCCGATCCGCTCGGCAAAACGACACATCCCGCGACTGCAGGGCAGTTCGCGCTGCCTGAGCGCCGAAGAAGTGGCGCTCTACACAGTGCGTGCGCTGGACAAGAACCGCGCCCTGATCATGCCGGGCCGACGCAATCGCTGGCTGGCCTTCGCCCCGCGCCTTCTGCCGCGCTGGGTGAGCCGCAAGCTGGCGGGCGTGATCCATCGTCGCTACTGCCCGATCGGCGCCGAGTAACCTCTGTCCGAGCAGCGCTTCGCTGAGTACACTGCGCTTCGACCCTCACCAAGGAGCAAGTGACGTGGACGATCTATTCCTCAAGATCATCAACCGGGAAATCCCGGCGGATATCATCTACGAAGATGACCAGATCCTGGCCTTCAAGGATATCGCCCCTGCGGCGCCGGTACATTTTCTGGTCATCCCGAAAAAGCACATCCCGACCCTCAACCACCTGACCGAAGAGGACAAGGCACTGGCTGGCCACATCCTGTTCACCGCCCAGCGCCTGGCCGTCGAACAGGGCTGCGAGGAAGGTTTCCGCGTGGTCATGAATTGCAACCCCAAGGGTGGGCAGACGGTCTATCACATCCACATGCACGTGCTCGGCCAGCGTCAGATGAACTGGCCACCGGGCTGACCCAAGGCAATCCCATCCGGCATGATTGAGTTAAACTGTCGGGCATCACTTTAGTGGAGGTGCCCGATGGCTACCGAACGTCACTATTCACCGCTCGACCGCTTGTTGCTGCAGGCTGACACCGCCATGCGCACCTTGCTGCCCTTCAGCGGCCAACCTTCCCGTCCCTCGCCCGCGATCATCCAGCCGGATGCCGAGCTGGACGAGTCCCAGACCCGCCATATCGCCGGCCTGATGCGCATCAACCATACCGGTGAAGTCTGCGCCCAGGCGCTCTACCAAGGCCAGGCACTGACCGCCAAGCTACCGCAGGTACGCAAGGCCATGGAACATGCCGCCGAGGAAGAAATCGACCACTTGGCCTGGTGCGAGCAGCGTATCCGCCAGCTGGGCAGTCATCCGAGTGTGCTCAACCCGCTGTTCTATGGCATGTCGTTCGGCATCGGTGCCCTCGCCGGCCTGGTCAGCGACAAGGTCAGCCTGGGCTTCGTCGCCGCCACCGAGCATCAGGTCTGCAAGCACTTGGACGAGCACCTCGAACAGATCCCCGAGGAAGACGAAAAATCCCGCGCCATTCTCGAGCAGATGCGCGTCGATGAAGAGCAACACGCCGAATCCGCACTGGAAGCAGGCGGCTACCGCTTCCCTGCCCCGGTGCGTTTCGGCATGAGCCTGCTGGCCAAGGTGATGACCAAGAGCACCTACCGAATCTAGGACGAGCCGATGACCGAGCGCTTCGATGCCAAGGACCTGGCCAGCGCCGTAAGCGCCGGCATTCTCCAGCCAGGACAGGATCGGGCGCTGCTCGAGTTCCTGCGCCAGCAACCGCAACAACAGGGCCGGTTCCAGCTGGCCCATGTCGCTTTCTACTTCGGCGCCCTGCTGATCATGGCCGCCATGGGCTGGTTGCTCACCGAAGCCTGGATGCGCATTGGTGATACAGCACTGCTGACCGTCGCCCTCCTCTATATCGCCGCGCTTACCCTGTTCGCCCTGTCACTCCAGCGCCGTGGACAGGCCATTGCTGCTGGCGTTCTGGCTGCGGTGGCCGTGAGCATCGTGCCATTGGCAGTCTTCGCCATCGAGCGCCTGCTCGGCTGGTGGCCGCTGGATGATCTGCAGTTCGACTACCACCAGTACTACACCTACGTACAGGGCGGTTGGCTGCTGATGGAAGCGGCAACCGTCGTCGCCGGGCTGGCGATGCTGCGCCTGGTGCCTTTCCCCTTCATCGTGATGCCAATTGCCGTGGCCTTGTGGTTCATGTCCATGGACCTCAGCGAATGGTTCTACGGCGAAGTGTTCAGTTGGGAGCAGCGCCAGAAGGTCTCGGTGTGGTTCGGCCTGCTGTTGCTGGCCGTGTTCCTGGCTGTCGATGGTCGCACGCGCCGCGATTACGCCTACTGGGGCTATCTGGCAGGGCTTCTGGCATTCTGGGGCGGGTTGACTTCGATGAACAGCGACAGTGAGCTGGGCAAGGCGCTCTATTGTCTGATCAACCTTGGCCTGATGGGATGTGCAGTGCTGCTGCGCCGACCGATGTTCATGGTATTCGGCGCCATGGGCGTGGCGGCGTACCTGGGCTACCTGTCGTATGACGTGTTCGCCGAGTCGTTGCTGTTCCCGGTAGTGATCACACTGATCGGGCTTGGCGTGATCGGCCTTGGGTTGGCTTACCAGAAACGCCGCGAGCACCTGACCCAGTCGTTGCGGGCAAAGCTGCCGCAATGGTTGCTCGACGCGTTACCGGCCCTGCGCGACTGAAAAGGGGCCGCCAGGCGGCCCCACCACTTCAACCCAGCTCTACGATCTCGTAGCCATGGGTGATCTCCACACCCGCACGATCGAGCATGATCGATGCCGAGCAATACTTCTCGGCCGACAGCTCAACCGCTCGCTTGACCTGCGCCTCTTTGAGGCCACGGCCCTTGACCACGAAGTTCAGGTGGATTTTGGTGAATACCTTCGGATCTTCGCTGGCGCGCTCAGCCTCCAGAAAAGCTTCGCAGCTTTCCACCGCCTGTCGGGATTTCTTCAGGATGCTGACCACATCGAAACTGCTGCAGCCACCCAGGCCGAGCAGCAGCATCTCCATCGGGCGTACGCCCAGGTTACGACCGCCAGCCTCGGGAGGACCGTCCATGACCACGACATGCCCACTCCCCGACTCACCGAGGAACATGGCCTCACCGGCCCACTGGATGCGTGCCTTCATCTATCCGGACTCCTGATTTCGTAAAAGGTCGTCAGCTTAGACCTTGTAGCGCTGTCGGAAAAGCTCAAGACGTTGGGGTTTCATGCCGATAAAGCCGAAGTGTCTGATAAGCTGACGCCAAATCACTGGCGCCCGCCGTCAGAAACCTCCTACAAAAATGCCTCTGCGTCGCTCGAACAGGATTTTCGTGATGGTAGCCTCAGCACTCCCTGCCAAGATCAAGAATATCGACAAGCTGCTGGTGCACTGCCAACGCCGCCGCTATGCCGCCAAGAGCAACATCATCTGCGCCGGCGACCGGGCCGAGACGCTGTCGTTCATCGTCAAGGGATCGGTGACCATCCTGATCGAGGACGACGAAGGTCATGAGATGATCATCGCCTACCTCAACAATGGTGACTTCTTCGGTGAACTGGGGTTGTTCGAACCAGCGGGCCCCGAACAGCAGCGCAGCGCCTGGGTACGGGCCAAGACCGAGTGCGAAGTGGCCGAGATCAGCTACGACAAGTTCCGCGAGCTGGCCCGTCACGATCCGGACATTCTCTACGCCCTTGGCAGCCAGATGGCCCAGCGCCTGCGCAACACTACGCGCAAGGTCGGAGACCTGGCCTTCTTCGACGTCACCGGCCGCGTCGCCCGTTGTCTGCTCGACCTGTGCAAGCAGCCAGATGCCATGACCCACCCCGACGGCATGCAGATCAAGATCACCCGTCAGGAGATCGGGCGGATCGTCGGCTGTTCGCGCGAGATGGTCGGCCGGGTGCTCAAGGATCTTGAAGAACGTAGCCTGGTGCAGGTCAAGGGCAAGACCATGGTGGTCTACGGCACCCGTTAATCCTTGGGCAGCGCCGCGATCACCTCGGCGTAGGCTTGGGACAGCCGTTCGAACCAAGGGGCTGCGGGCACCACTTCATGCAAGGCAATATGGCTGTCGGCGCGGCAACGTTGCTCAAGCCCACAGCAGTCGTTGAAGCGGTTGACCGCCGCCACCATCGACTCGCGCTCGTTGTCCAGCAGCAGCGCGCCATGCACCAGCACCACCGGGCGCTTGCCGCCCAGCCCCTGGCGCCAGCGCTGGGCAGTGCCGACCAGCTTGCGGCCGTTGAGATTGACGTTGTAGCGCCCATCGCAGAACGCACCGTCGATCTCCCCGACCGACGCCACACCACCCCATTCGCGCAAGACATCGCACAGCGGCAGGCACAGGCGCTCGTAAGCGTTCTCGATACGCCCGTGGTCACCTTCGCTGCGCGGTGCGACGTAGACCAGCGCCACGTTCACCGTCGAATGGGACTGCGGCACCGGCTCTCCACCGGTTTCACGCAGCAACACCGGCCAGCCAGCGATCGCCAGCTCGGCACAGGCGGCTTCGAAGTTGTCGAGACGACTCATTCGTCGCGGCATGACCAGAGCATGATCGGTGGGGCGCCAGAACAGCACGCCGGACTCACGCTCGCCACGGCAGACGGCGGCGAGCAGCTCCTGTTCGGCATGCAGGCCCTGTTCGACGGTGAGGGCCAGGGGTTGATCGGTCATTGATCCACCTTGGAAATCTGGTTCACTGGCCCACGAAAGGGCCAGAACAGTCATACAAAAAAGCCGGCATCAAGCCGGCTTCGTTTTTTGATCAGTCCAGAGGCTGAACAGTCTTCTTCACCTGATCCGGGAAGAACAGCCTCTGCAGCTCCAACCCCGGCTGCTCGGCGCGCATGAAGGCTTCGCCCACCAGGAACGAATACACCTCGTTGATTTCCATCAGCTCCACGTCGGCGCGGTTGAGGATACCGCTCTCGGTGACCGCCAGGCGGTCACGCGGAATGCGCGGCAGCAAGTCGAGGGTGGTGTCCAGGCTGACCTCGAAGGTGTGCAGATTGCGGTTGTTGACCCCCACCAGCGGCGTGTCGAGGGTTTTCAGCGCACGCTCGAGCTCATCGCCATCGTGTACCTCCACCAGCACGTCGAGACCGACATCCTTGGCGGTGGCGGCCAGCTCGGCCATCTTCACATCGTCCAGTGCCGAGACGATCAGCAGCACGCAGTCGGCGCCCAGGGCGCGGGCTTCGACGATCTGGTAGGGATCGACCATGAAGTCCTTGCGGATCACCGGCAACGACACGGCAGCACGGGCCTGTTGCAGATACTCGTCAGCGCCCTGGAAGTAATCCACGTCGGTGAGTACCGACAGGCAGGTGGCGCCGCCCTTCTCGTAGCTCACCGCGATTTCGGCAGGCACGAAGTGCTCGCGGATCACGCCCTTGCTCGGCGAGGCCCTCTTGATCTCAGCGATGACCGCAGGCTGCTTGCGCTTGGCCTGTTCGATCAAGGCGTTGGCGAAGCCGCGGGGAGCATCGGCGCCCTTGGCCAGACGCTCCAGTTCGGCGAGGCTCACGCGCGCGCTGCGCTCGGCCACTTCCTGAAACTTGCGGGCGATGATCCTTTCCAGCACCGTCGGTACGCTCATGCTCCGTTCTCCTGCTTGAATACCGCGGTAAAGGCGCCCAGCTCCTGGAGTTTTTCCCAGGCAAGGCCGGTGTGCAGCACATCGTGGGCGAGTTCGACGCCCGACTTCAGGCTCATCGCATGGTCGGCGGCATACAGCGCGGCGCCAGCGTTGAGCACGATCATTTCGGCAGCTTTCTGGCCGTTTTCGGTCTTGCGTCGGCCCAGGGCGTCACGAATCAGCGCCAGCGAAGCCTGTGGGTCCTCGACCGCCAGGCCATGCAGGCTCTGGCTCTTCATGCCAAGGTCTTCCGGTTCGACCCAGTATTCGGTGATCTCACCGTTCTTCAATTCCGCGACGAAGGTCGGCGCGGCCAGGCTGAATTCGTCCAGGCCATCCTTGGAGTGCACCACCAGCACATGCTTGCTGCCCAGCCGCTGTAGCACTTCGGCGAGAGGGCGGCACAGGGCCTGGGTGAATACACCAACCACCTGGTGCTTCACACCGGCCGGATTCGTAAGCGGGCCGAGCATGTTGAAGAGCGTGCGCAAGCCCAGGTCGCGGCGCGGGCCAGCAGCATGCTTCATCGCACTGTGGTGAGTCTGGGCGAACATGAAACCGATCCCCAGGCTATCGATGCAGCGGGCCACCTGCACTGGCGTAAGGTTCAGGTAGATACCGGCCGCCTCCAGCAGGTCGGCGCTGCCGCTCTTGCCGGACACCGCGCGGTTGCCGTGCTTGGCCACCGGGCAACCGGCCGCGGCGAGCACGAAGGCCGAAGCCGTGGAAACGTTGAAGATGTTGGCCCCGTCGCCGCCAGTGCCGACGATGTCGACCACGCCGTCGAGGCTCTTGAGCTCGACCTTGTCGGCCAGCTCACGCATGACCGAAACGGCGCCGACGATCTCGTCGATGCTCTCGCTCTTCATGCGCATGCCCATCAGAAAGGCGCCGATCTGCGCCTCGGTGCATTGTCCGGTCATGATCTGACGCATGACATCGCGCATTTCGTTTGTGGACAGGTCCAGGTGGCCGACGATGCGGCTCAGCGCGCTCTTGATATCCATGATCGATCCTTAGCGGCGGCCGCCGGTCTGCTTGAGGAAGTTGGCGAACAGCTCGTGGCCCTGCTCGGTGAGGATGGACTCGGGGTGGAACTGCACCCCTTCGATGTTCAAGGTCTTGTGGCGCAGGCCCATGATCTCGTCGACCGAACCGTCTGCATGGGCAGTCCAGGCGGTGACTTCGAGGCAGTCCGGCAGGGTTTCGCGCTTGACCACCAGCGAATGGTAGCGGGTCACGGTCAACGGGTTGTTCAGGCCGGCGAACACACCCAGGTCGCGGTGGAACACTGGGCTGGTCTTGCCGTGCATTACCTGGCGGGCACGCACCACGTCACCGCCATACGCCTGGCCGATGGACTGGTGGCCCAGGCACACACCGAGGATCGGCAGCTTGCCGGCAAAGTGCAGGATGGCCTCGATGGAAACGCCTGCCTCGCTGGGCGTGCAAGGGCCGGGCGAGACGACGATGCGCTCCGGGTTGAGGGCTTCGATCTGGGCGATGGTCAGTTCGTCGTTGCGAATGACCTTGACCTCGGCACCCAACTCGCCGAGGTACTGGACGACGTTGTAGGTGAAGGAGTCGTAATTGTCGATCATCAGTAACATCTGGGCTCAACCTCTTGAATCTACTGACTGTGCTTTCGAACCTTCCTGCCTCGACATGGGCGCGGCTCTACCGCGACAGCGAAGATGGAACGACAGGAGGGCAAACGGGGGCGGGCCGGACAGGACCGGCAGAAGAAAGAGTCAGGCGCGCCAACGCCAACGGGCGTGAGCCTTGATAACGCGCATCAGGAGTTTGCTGACGATCAACACGGGGTAGTTCTCGCTCATACGTCCCGGCACAGTAGCCTACCGCGACGACAGGCGCAATACGCCGCAAATACTGGGGAACGAACGGACTGCGTGCTTTTTTGCTAAGGTCTTCGGGCTTGTCTCCATAAAAACAATGAAAAGGAACTTCCACATGCGACAGCCACCTTTCCTGCGCACGGCCCTGTGCCTGCTCACCCTCGCCTGCAGCCAGGCCATGGCGGCGCCCTCGCCGTACTCTTCGCTGATCGTATTCGGCGACAGCCTGAGCGATGCGGGGCAGTTCCCTGACCTCACCGGTGGCACACCGGGCATGCGTTTCACCAATCGCGATGCGAACGGCAACTATGCCCCGGTGTCACCCATGATCCTTGGCGGGAAGCTGGGCTTTTCCGACACGGAACTGGGCCCATCCACCTCGCTGGTCAATCTTGTGCAAGGTCGCCCCGACGGCAACAACTGGGCCGTCGGCGGCTACACGACACAGCAGATCCTCGACTCGATCACCGACACCTCCGAGGCGGTGATTCCACCCGGGCGCCCTGGCGCAGGTCTCGTCCTGCGTGAGCGCCCCGGCTACCTGGCCAACGGCTTGCGAGCCGACCCGAATGCCCTCTACTACATCACCGGTGGCGGTAATGACTTCCTGCAGGGGCAGGTCAACAGCCCCGCCGATGCCGCCGCCGCTGGCGCCCGGCTGGCCGCCAGTGCCCAGGCCCTGCAGCAGGGCGGAGCGCGCTACATCATGGTGTGGCTGCTGCCCGACCTGGGGCAGACCCCGAATTTCAGCGGTACGCCGCAGCAGGGTCCGCTGTCGCAGCTTTCGGGCGTATTCAACCAGTCGCTACTGAACCAATTGCGCCAGATCGACGCTGAAATCATCCCGCTGAACATCCCCACCCTGCTCGGCGAAGCGCTGCGCAGCCCGGCGGAGTTCGGCCTGGCCGCCGACCAGAACCTGGTCGGTACCTGCTACAGCGGCGACAGCTGCGTGCAAAACCCGGTCTATGGCGCCAACGGCACCAACCCCGACCCAACCCGGCTGCTGTTCAACGACTCGGTACACCCAACCATTGCTGGCCAGCAACTGATCGCCGACTACGCCTACTCCATCCTCGCCGCCCCTTGGGAACTGACGCTGCTTCCGGAAATGGCCCACGCCAGCCTGCGCGCCCATCAGGATGAGCTGCGCAACCAGTGGCAGACACCTTGGCAGGCAGTTGGTCAGTGGCAAGCCTTCGTCGCCACTGGCGCCCAGGATCTGGACTTCGGCAGCCAGCGCAGTTCGGCAAGTGGCGATGGCCGCGGTTACAACCTGACCCTCGGCGGCAGCTACCGGCTCGATGATGCGTGGCGCGTCGGCCTGGCAGCCGGCGTCTACAGACAGAAACTGGAGGCAGGCCAACAGGACTCGGACTACAAGCTCGACAGCTACCTGGCCAGTGCCTTCGCCCAGTTCCGCGAGAACCGCTGGTGGGCCGATGCGACGCTGACTGCCGGGCAGCTGGACTACAGCGATCTCAAACGCAGCTTCGCCCTGGGTGCCAGCGAGCGTACCGAAAAAGGCGATACCGATGGCGAGGCCTGGGCCATCAGCGGGCGACTGGGCTACAACCTGGCCGCCGACGCGAGCAGCTGGCAATTGGCGCCGTTCATCAGCGCTGACTATGCGCGAGTCAAGGTCGATGGCTATGACGAGAAGAGCGGACGCTCCACGGCCCTGGCTTTCGACGACCAGGACCGCAAATCCCGCCGCCTGGGTGCAGGACTGCTGGGCAGTGTGCAAGTGCTGCCGAGCACGCGGTTGTTCGCTGAGGTCGCGCGCGAGCACGAGTTCGAGGATGACCGCCAGGACCTGACCATGCACCTGACCACCCTGCCGGGCAACGACTTCACCCTCGCCGGCTACACGCCGCACAGCAACCTGACCCGCGCGAGCCTGGGCCTCAGCCATGAACTGGTGCCGGGGGTGAACCTGCGGGGCAATTACAACTGGCGCAAGAGTGATGAGCTGCGTCAGCAGGGAGTCAGTCTGGCGGTGAGCCTGGACTTTTGAGGGTTAACCCGTCGCGGTGCCAGCCCGCTCCTACAGAAATTGCAGTGAACCTGTAGGAGCGGGCTGGCCCCGCGATGGGCTGCGCAGCAGCCCACTCACACCACCAAAAAAACGGCGCTCATCAGAGCGCCGTTTTTTCATCCATCAGCCGCGCGGCGTCTGCTCGGCCAGCGCCACGGCACGGAACATCGCCCGACGCTTGTTGATGGTCTCTTCCCACTCCAGTGCCGGTACCGAGTCGGCCACGATGCCGCCACCGGCCTGCACGTGCAGTTCGCCGTCCTTGATCACCGCAGTACGGATGGCAATGGCGGTGTCCATGTTGCCGTTCCAGGCAAAGTAACCCACTGCACCACCATAGACACCCCGCTTGACCGGCTCCAGCTCGTCGATGATCTCCATCGCCCGGATCTTCGGCGCGCCCGACAAGGTGCCGGCCGGCAGGATCGCACGCAGTGCGTCCATCGCCGTCAGCCCCTCGGCCAACTCGCCGGTGACGTTCGAGACGATATGCATGACGTTCGAATAACGCTCGATCACCATTTTCTCGGTCAGGCGCACGCTGCCCGTGGACGACACACGCCCCACATCGTTGCGCCCCAGGTCGATCAGCATCAGGTGCTCGGCGATTTCCTTGTCGTCCGACAGCAGGTCATCTTCCAGCGCACGGTCGGCCTCTTCGTTGGCGCCGCGCGGGCGGGTGCCGGCGATCGGACGTACGGTGACCAGATTATCCTCGACCCGCACCAGCACTTCCGGCGAGCTGCCGACCACATGGAAGTCGCCGAAGTTGAAGAAGTACATGTAGGGGGTCGGGTTGAAGCAGCGCAGCGCCCGGTACAGGTCGATGGGCGCAGCCTTGAAGTCGATGGACATGCGCTGCGACGGCACGACCTGCATGCAGTCGCCAGCGAGGATGTATTCCTTGATCCGCCCGACCGCATTCTCGTAGTCGTCCCGGGTGTAGCTGGAGCGGAATTCAGGCTCAGCGGCCATCGGCCCGCTGAGGTCCAGCCCCCGACGCGGGGTGATTGGCTGGCGCAGCTTGTCGAGCAAGCCATCCAGACGCGCCTTGCCTTGCTCGAACGCCTGCTCCTCAGACGGGTCGACCAGCACGATCGCGTGCATCTTGCCGGCCAGGTTGTCGAACACCACCACGGCGTCGGAGACCATCAGCAGGATGTCCGGCACCCCCAGCGGATCCGGGTTCGGGCAGGCGCCCAGGCGCTTCTCGACATAGCGCACGCAGTCATAGCCGAAATAGCCGACCAGGCCACCATTGAAACGCGGCAGTCCAGGAATGTCGGCGACCTTGTAGCGGTCCTTGAACGACTCGACGAATGCCAGTGGATCCTCGACCTCGTGGCTCTCTACCTCGACGCCATCGTGCAGGATGCTCACCCGGTAGCCGTGCACGCGCATCACCGTGCGCGAAGGCAGGCCGATCATCGAATAGCGCCCCCACTTCTCCCCGCCCTGCACGGACTCGAGCAGATAAGAGTTGGCCTGGTCGGCAAGCTTCAGGTAGATCGACAGCGGCGTATCGAAGTCGGCCAGGGTTTCACAGGCCAGGGGAATGCGGTTGTAGCCGGCAGCGGCCAGGCGCAGGAATTCTTCGCGGGTCATGGGTAGCCTCGTGGCAAGCAGCAATGGGTTCGGGCAAGCGGACGGGCCGGCAGGCGCCGGCGAGCGGGGGTCAGGCGCGCCAGCGCCAACGGGCCAGGGCCTTGATGACTTTCATCCAGAATTTGCCGGTAACACCCACAGTGGAGTCTCTGTCTTGGGAGGCTTGAAGGTCCGCCCACGTTATCCCAGTGTCGGTGACTAAGCAACCGGGCAACAGCAGGCGCAGATCGTCGAGTACCAGGCTCGGCGACTCCTCGTCGATCGGCCGACCGTGGTTGTAGCCGTAGGTCAGGCCGACGCTCTTGACCCCCGCCGCCCTGGCCGCCTGCACGTCACTGCGCGAATCGCCGACGAACAGCGACTGCTCGGGCGCGATGCCGGCCATCTTCATGACGAACAGCAACGCCGCCGGGTCGGGTTTCTTCTGTGGCAGGGTGTCGCCACCGATGATCCAGCGGAAATAGCGACCGATCTTCATCTGGTCCAGCAACGGCCCGACAAAGCGTTCGGGCTTGTTGGTGATCAGCGCCATCTCCACGCCCTGCTTGCGCAACCAGCGCAAGGTGTCGCGCACGCCTGGGTAGACCACGGTCAGCTCATGGCTTTCGCCATAAGCTTCCATGAACAGTGCCAGCGCACGCTCAGCCAGTTGCGCATCGACGGCATCGTGCTCGATGCCGCCGGCCAGGGCGCGGCGCACCAGCACCTCGGCACCGTTGCCCACCCACTGGCGCACGGCATCCAGCCCTGCGGCCGGGCGCCCCAGTTCGAGCAGCATGCGGTCCACGGCGGCGGCCAGGTCCGGTACCGAATCGATCAACGTACCGTCCAGATCGAACATCACCAGCCTGGGCAGCGTCCCGGGGAACAGCTGCTCGAAGCCACTCATGGGCGGGCCTGGGCCAGTTCGGCGCGCATCTTGGCGATCACTTCCTGGTAGTCCGGGGCGTTGAAGATCGCCGAGCCGGCAACGAAGGTGTCGGCGCCGGCAGCGGCGATTTCACGGATGTTGCCGACGTTGACGCCGCCATCGATCTCCAGGCGGATATCGCGCCCGCTGGCATCGATCAGCGCGCGGGCCTCGCGCAGCTTGTCGAGGGTGCCTGGGATGAACTTCTGCCCGCCGAAGCCGGGGTTGACGCTCATCAGCAGGACCATGTCGACCTTGTCCATCACGTATTTCAGTGCGTCCAGGCTGGTGGCCGGGTTGAATACCAGGCCGGCCTTGCAGCCGCCGTCCTTGATCAGTTGCAGTGAACGGTCGATGTGTTGCGACGCTTCCGGGTGGAAGGTGATGTAGGTAGCGCCGGCCTCGATGAAGTCGCCGATGATGCGGTCGACCGGGCTGACCATCAGGTGCACATCGATCGGCGCGGTCACGCCGTACTTGCGCAGTGCCGTGCAGACCATCGGACCGATGGTCAGGTTGGGCACGTAGTGGTTGTCCATGACATCGAAGTGGACGATGTCGGCCCCGGCGGCCAGAACCTTGTCGACGTCCTCGCCCAGGCGGGCGAAATCGGCGGAAAGAATGGAGGGGGCAATAGCGTAGGGCTGCATGGCGCACCTATGTGGTGGAAATCACGGTGGCGCGCATTGTAACTCAGGGAAGTGGACGGGGGCTGATTGGTATCAATTGGTGTCGAACGGTGCACGGAACCGGGGTTGTCTGTACCGGCCTCATCGCGGGGCAAGCCCGCCCCTACCAGTACAGCGCTGCCCTCATGAACGGCGGGGCAACTGTGGGAGCGGGCTTGCCCCGCGATGAGGCCGGTGCAGCCGCCGCAGGATCAGGCCGGCTGCTGGGTCCGCAATTTCTCGCTGCGCCCGCGCAACCACTCCAGGGTCAGCAGCAGGATTACCGAAAACGCAATCAGCAACGTGGCCGCCGCCGCAATGGTCGGGCTCAGGTTCTCGCGAATGCCACTGAACATCTGCCGCGGCAAGGTGGCCTGCTCGGGGCCAGCGAGGAACAGCGTCACCACCACCTCATCGAAGGACGTGGCGAAGGCGAACAGCGCTCCGGAAATCACGCCCGGCGCAATCAGCGGCAAGGTCACCCGACGGAAGGTCAGCAAGGGCGAGGCGCCGAGGCTGGCCGCGGCGCGCACCAGGTTGTAGTTGAACCCCTGCAGGGTCGCCGACACGGTGATGATCACGAACGGCACGCCCAGCACCGCGTGCACCAGGATCAACGAAATGAAGCTGTTACCCATCCCCAGCGGCGCGAAGAACAAGTAGCTGGCCACACCGATGATCACCACCGGCACCACCATTGGCGAAATCACCAGCGCCATCACCAGCGACTTGCCGGGGAAGTCGCCGCGGGTCAGGCCGATCGCGGCCAGGGTGCCGAACACCATGGCCAGTACCGTGGCCGCCGGAGCGACGATGATGCTGTTCTTCAGCGCGCGCATCCACTCGGCAGAGGCGAAGAAGTCCTGGTACCACTGCAGCGAAAAGCCCTGCAGCGGGTACACCAGGAAGCTGCCGCTGTTGAACGACAGCGGAATGATCACCAGCACCGGCAAGACCAGGAACAACAGGATCAGGCCGCAGAGAATGCGCAGGCTGTAGAACCAGACCCGCTCCACGGGCGACATGTAAGGGCTCAGCATGACAAGGCTCCTCAGCTCAGGCGCAGGCGGCTGGCACCGACCAGCCAGCTATAGATCAGGTACAGCAGCACGGTTGCCAGCAACAGCAACCCGCCCAGGGCCGTGGCCATGCCCCAGTTGATGCTGGTGTTGGTATAGAAGGCGACGAAGTAACTGACCATCTGGTCGTTCGGGCTGCCCAGCAGGGCCGGGGTGATGTAGTAGCCGATGGCAAGGATGAACACCAATAGGCAGCCGGCGCCGACACCGGCGTAAGTCTGCGGGAAGTACACCCGCCAGAAGCTGGCAAACGGATGACAGCCCAGCGAGATCGCCGCACGCATGTAGCTGGGCGAAATACCCTTCATCACGCTGTACAACGGCAGGATCATGAACGGCAGCAGGATGTGCACCATGGAGATGTAGACCCCGGTGCGGTTGAACACCAGCTCCAACGGCTGATCAATGATGCCAATGGCCATCAGCGCGCTGTTGATCAGGCCGCCAGACTGCAACAGCACGATCCACGCCGCCACCCGCACCAGGATCGAAGTCCAGAACGGCAACAACACCAGGATCATCAACAGGTTGCTCTGCCGGGTCGGCAGGTTGGCCAGCAGGTAGGCGAGCGGATAGGCCAGCACCAGGCAGATCACGGTGATCACCACCCCCATCCACAGGGTGCGGGCAAAAATGTCCAGATAAATGGCCTGGTCAGGGGTGGTCTTGGCCAGTTCGCCCAGATCATCGATGCGGTGATCCAGCGAGGCCAGCAGATAGAAAGGTGTCACCTCGCTGGTGTTACGGCGAATTGCCTGCCAGTAGGCCGGGTCGCCCCAGCGCTCATCAAGGGTTTGCAGGGCGTCTTTATAGGAAGCCGGTTCGGTCTTGAACGGCAGTGCACGTGCTGTCTTGGACAGCAGGCTGCGGTAGCCGGCCAGCTCCATGTTCAGGCGCTTGGAAAGCTCGCCCAGGGTCTGGTTCTTGCGCGATTCGGCCAGGTCCTCGCTGAGGGCCTTGTACACCGCCTCGTCGGGCAGGCTCTTGCCGTCCCACTGCGACACGGCTTCGACGGTGCGCGGCAGGCCTGCGACCACCTCGGGGTTTTCGACGCTCTTGTACAACAGTGCGGCGATCGGCACGAGGAACACCAGCAGCAGGAACAGCGCCAGCGGCGCGATCAACGCCTGGGCCTTCCAGCGGTTGACCCGTTCGGCGCGCTTGAGGCGCTGTTTGAGACTTGGACCTGCGCCTTCATTCAGGGGCACTGCAATGGCCATGGCGAACTCCGAAAAACACAGAAAACGAGGGAGCGCCGGTCAAACCCCGGCGCTCCTTTGAGGCGCGTTACTTCTTCGCAGCCCAGGCGTTGAAGCGTTGCTCCAACTGCTCGCTGTTGTCGGCCCAGAAGGCCACGTCGATCTGCACCTGGTTGGCGATGTTCTCAGGCGTGGTCGGCATGTCCTTCTTCACATCGTCCGACAGCAGTTCGATGGCCTTGGAGTTGGCCGGGCCGTAGGCGATGTTCTCGGAGTAGATCTTCTGCTGTGCCGGTTGCACGGTATAGGCGATGAACTTCTTCGCCTCTTCCACGTTCTTCGCACCCTTCGGAATGGCCCAGGCGTCGAAGTCGTAGATCCCGCCGTTCCACACCACCTTCAGGTTGCTGTCCTTCTGTACCGCAGCGATCCGGCCGTTGTAGGCCGAGCTCATGACCACGTCACCCGAGGCCAGGTACTGCGGCGGCTGGGCGCCGGCTTCCCACCACTGGATGTTCGGCTTGAGCTCGTCGAGCTTCTTGAAGGCTCGGTCTACACCGGCTTTGGTCTGCAGCACCGAGTACACATCCTTGGGCGCTACGCCGTCGGCCATCAGGGCGAATTCCAAGGTGTACTTGGCACCCTTGCGCAGGCCGCGCTTGCCGGGGAATTTCTTGGTGTCCCAGAAATCGGCCCAACTGGTGGGCGCGGTCTGGAGCTTGTCAGCGTTGTAGGCCAGCACCGTGGACCACACGAAGAAGCCTACGCCGCAGCCCTGGATCGCACCGGGTACGTAGTCGGCCGCGTTGCCGAACGGCGCGGGGTCGAGTTCCTCGAACAGGCCTTCCTGGCAACCGCGCTCCAGCTCTGGCGACTCCACCTCGACCAGGTCCCACGACACGCTCTTGGTATCGACCATGGCTTTGACCTTGGCCATCTCGCCGTTGTACTCCCCGGCGACGATCTTGCCCTTGCCGGCCTTTTCCCACGGCTCGTAGAACGCCTTGACCTGGGCCGCCTTGTTGGCACCGCCGAACGACACCACGGTGAGGTCCGCGGCCAGGGCCTGCCCCGCGGTAAACAGCCCCAGGGCCAGGGCGGTCAGTTTCAACTGCTTGCGCATTATTATTCTCTCCACAGTACAGGGTTGGTGAAGCAATCGATCAGTGGGCTTCGGCAATCGGGTCGAGCGCACGGGCGTGCTCCACCTGCCAGCCAAGCGGTACCACATCGCCCACGGCCAGGGCCGGGTCGAGCTCGGCGATTGGCTGCTTCACGAAGAAGTCGGCCTTGCCGCAGACTTCCAGGCGCACCCGCACGTGGTCGCCCAGGTAGATGAACTCGGCCACGCGGCCGGAGAAACGGTTGACGCAGTGCTCGCTGTGGCCGTTGAGCCGCACGCGCTCCGGGCGGATCGACAGGGTCACCGGCTCGCCGGCCTGGCCGACGTTCACTGCCAGCGCCTCGACCTTCTCGCCACGTGCCAGTTGCACCTGGCAGCGCTCGCCGTTGCGCGCCAGCAGAGTGCCGTTGATGCGGTTGTTCTCGCCGATGAAGTTGGCGACGAAAGTGTTGGCGGGCTCTTCGTAGAGGGTGCGCGGGTCGGCGATCTGCTGGATCTCGCCCTGGTGGAACACCGCCACGCGGTCGGACATGGTCAGCGCCTCGCCCTGGTCGTGGGTGACATAGACCACGGTCACGCCCAGGCGCTGGTGGATATGCTTGATCTCCATCTGCATGTGTTCGCGCAACTGCTTGTCGAGCGCCCCGAGCGGCTCGTCCATCAACACCAGTTGCGGCTCGAACACCAGCGCTCGCGCCAGCGCCACACGCTGCTGCTGACCGCCGGAAAGCTGACCGGGGTAGCGCTTGGCGAAGCTGTCGAGCTGGACCATGTTGAGCACACGCTTGACCCGCTCGCTGATGTCGGTCTTGCTCAGGTTGCGCACACTCAGGGGGAAAGCCAGGTTCTCGGCCACGGTCATGTGCGGGAACAGCGCATAGTTCTGGAACACCATGCCGATGTCGCGCTTGTGCGGTGGCACGTTGTTGATCGAGCGCCCGGCCAGCTGGATCTCACCGGCGGTGGGGGTCTCGAAACCGGCCAGCATCATCAGGCTGGTGGTCTTGCCCGAACCGGAAGGGCCGAGCAGGGTGAGGAACTCGCCCTTGCGGATGTCGAGGTTGAGGTCCTTGACGATCAGCGATTCGCCGTCGTAGCTCTTCTGCACACCACGGAAGCTGACCAGCGTCTCGTTCGAATTCGCCTCGCTCATGCCCTGCACCTTCTTGTTGGAATGACTGCGTAGGCAAAAGACTAGAAGAACGGCAAAGCCCCGGAAATCGGGGGTGCTGAGAGAATGCCATCATCCAGATGGAAGATTGCGTGTAGGGATTTCCCTACACGAATGACGGAATTGGAATGCTCTCGCTCGCCCGCTCCCCCAACCTGTGGGAGCGGGTTTACCCGCGAATGCGTCGGCCCAGGCGCCGCGACCAGCAGGCTCGGCCTCTTCGCGGGTAAACCCCCTCCCACAGGTCAGGCTGTGTGTAGCATGCCGCAGCTGTCGCAACCAGAACGGTCACACCAGCTTGTGCTCCATGGCGTACTTCACCAGTTCGGCCAGCGAATTGACCTTGAGCTTCTGCATCAACCGCGCCTTGTGGGTGCTGATGGTCTTGCTCGACAGCGCCAGCTGCTGGGCGATGTCGTTGACGTTGGCACCCTGGGCCAGGCGTTCGAACACCGAGAACTCCCGCTCCGACAGCAGTGTGTGCAGCGGCCGGGTCTCGGTCAGGCCCACCTCGAAGACCATGCGGTCGGCCAGCACCGGGTCGATGTAGCGACCACCACCGGCGACGCGGCGGATCGCGGTCAGCAGCAGCGCCGGGTCGCTATCCTTGGTCGCATAGCCAGCCGCCCCCGCCTTGAGCGCGCGTGCTGCCATCTGTGCTTCATCGTGCATCGACAGCACCAGGATGGCTGGCGGACTGTTCAGCGCGCGGATCCGCGGAATCGCCTCCAGGCCGTTGACGCCCGGCATCGAGATATCCAGCAGCACCACCTCGCAGGGGGTATGGCGCAGCGTTTCGAGCAACTGCTCGCCATTGCCGGCCTCGCCCGCTACCAGCATGTCCTTGGCCAGGCCGATCAATTGCTTGATGCCCTCGCGGACGATGGTGTGGTCTTCAGCCACCAACACTCGAATCAAGGTGTTTCTCCTAATAAAGAGGGATGGCCACGCTCAGGCTGGTGCCCTCGCCCGGCTCGCTTTCCAGGATCACGCTGCCGCCCAGCATCAGCACCCGCTCACGCACGCCGACCAGGCCGAACGAGGTGGGCCGTGACTGAGCGGGGCTGAAGCCGGCACCGTCGTCGATCACCGTCATGCGTAGCCAGTCATTTTCATGCTTGAGCTCGATTTGCACCGTGTGCGCCCTGGCATGGCGCATGACATTGGTCAGCGCCTCCTGCAGGATGCGGAACAGTCCAGTGGCCTTGGCATCGCTCAATGCTGGCAGATTATCCGGCACCTGCACCAGGCAGGGAATCTGCGTGCGCGCCTCGAAGCGCCGGGCCTGCCATTCGATGGCCGAGGCGATCCCGGCATCGAGGATCGGCGGACGCAACGCCGTGGCCACATCGCGCACCAGCTGGAACAACTGGGCGATCAGGCGCTTCATGCTGGTAAGCCGCTCGTTGAGCCCCGGGTCGAGCTCGGCGAAAGCCAGCTCGCACATCGAAACTTCCAACTTGAGCACAGTGAGCATCTGCCCGAGCTCATCGTGCACTTCACGGGCGATCCGCGCCTTCTCCTCCTCACGCACACTCTCCAGGTGCGCCGACAACTCACGCAGTTGCTCCTGGGAGCGCGCCAGTTCCAGCTCGACCCGTTTGCTCTGGGTGATATCCCAGACAATGCCGTCCCACACCACCCGGCCATCGGCCTGACGCCGGGCGCTGGCCTTGATGTCGGCCCAGCGCTGCAGACCTTCGCGGGTGAGAATGCGGCCCTGCCAGGACCAGTCGCGGTCATTGGCCAGCGCCAGGTCCTGGACCCGGTGATAGTCGGCGCGGTCATCGGGGTGGACCAGATTGCGCAGCCCCATGTCCGCCTGCTGGATCTGGGCGGGGGCATAGCCGACCAGCGCCTCGCTGCCCTCACTGACATAGGGAAACTCCGGCTCGCCCTCGGCAGGATCACGCTCCAGGCGAAAGACCAGGCCCGGCACGTTGCCCGCGATACCCTTGAGCCGCGCCTCGCTCTCGCGCAGGGCCGCCAGGGCGCGGCGGCGCTCGGTGACATCGGTGATGAACACCACCAGGTATTCGGCATCACGAAAACGCAGAAAGCTCAGTGACAGCTCCACCGGCAGCAAGCTGCCATCGGCACGACGGCACAGGGTCTCGAACGCTTGTGCCCCACTGTCGCCCGTGCGCGCACGCTTCCACAACTCCAGCCAGCGGTCCATGTGCAGGCTCGGCTCGATATCGATCAGCGGTCGCTCGAGCAGTTCGCCCTCACCATGGCCGAGCATGCGCTCGGCAGCATGATTGGCGTAGCGCACGTGGCTGTCCCAATGCACCCAGAGGATGCCGACGGTGCTCTGGTCGATGGAAAACTGGCTCAGCCGCAGTGCCTCTTCACGTGCCTGGCGTTCGAGCAGGCTCTCGCGCACGCTCAGCAGGCTCCGCTCGAGTCGGCGCTGCTGGCGACGCTGCATCGCCAGGGTGGCCAGCGCGCAGAGCAGCAACAAGCCGAACAACAACGCAAGGTTCTGCCAGAACCCCGCCGAGTCGCTCAGGCGCGGGTACTTCGGTTGCAACCAACGCTGGTGCAACTGCTCCAGTTCCTTGGCAGGCATCGCCTGCAGACCGCGCTCCAGCACGTCGGCCAGCAGCGGCCAATCGCGGCGCGAGCCGATACGCAGCAACTGCGGCAGGCCAATATCGCCCACGACCACCAGGTCGCCGAATTCGCTCTCGCGCGAGAGGCGACTGAGCTGCGCCTCGTCGAGCACGGCGTAGCTGGCTTGCGCACCCAGCACCAACTGCAGCGCCTCGCGCTCATTGGGCACGCCCTGCAGGTTGAGATTGGCGAAGTTGCCACGCAGATAATCGGCCAGGCTGCCAGGCATGCGCACGGCCACCCGGTCGCTGGCGCCAAGCTGCTCCAAGTCGACCGCCAGCGCACCACTGCGCAGGCCGACCAGCAATTGCGGCACACGCATGTAGGGGTCGCTGAACAGCCACAGGCGCAGGCTTGCCGGGGTTTGAGCGAGGCCTGGGGCAAAATCGATCTCGCCAGCCTGCAACGCATGCTCCAAGGCAGTCTGGTCTGGGAAGTTTCGCCAGGTCAGGTCCAGATTCAGAGCCCGCCCCAGCCAGCTCACCAGCTCGACGTTGGCCCCGTACAACTGCTGCAGGCGCCGGTCGAACTGAGCATAGGGTGCTTGCAGCACCAGGCCCACGCGCAGGCTGCGATGGCTGTCGAGCCATTGCTGCTGCGCAGGCTCGAGCACCACCGACGGGGGTGCCGGGGCTTTGGCAAGGGCGATCAAGGGCAGGCACAACCAGCCGATAACCAACAGGCAACGCATTCGCTTCATCGATACGCTCGTCTTGGCAATGACGGCCATCTGCGTGGCCGTCGCGGGCAAATACTATTAGGCTGCCGGTATCATTCTGGCCTTGGGTTGATCCATGTTCATACTTTATCGCACGACGCTGGCCATGTTCTGCCTGGCCTCGGCCCTACCGCTCGCGGCCCATGCCGCCGACCCCGACAAACCTGCCGCGCCGGCCGAAACCACTGCCGTGCGCGCGCCCCTGGCCGAACGCAGCCAGGAAGACGCCCAGGCCCTGGAACGACTGGTGCCCAAGGCCGAGCAGAAGACCCTGCAGGCCGACGGCGAAAACTTTCTGGCGCTGTGGAAACCGGCAAACGACAGCGCCCCGAAAGGCGCCGTGATCATCGTGCCCGGTGCCGGCGAAACCGCCGACTGGCCCAATGCTGTCGGCCCGCTGCGCAACAAGTTCCCCGATGTCGGCTGGCACAGCCTGAGCCTCAGCCTGCCGGATCTGCTGGCCGACAGCCCGCAGGCACGCGCCACCGACACACCCGCCGCCCAGCCCGACAAGGTAGAAGGCAAGGGCACCAGTGCCCCGGCCAAGGATACGCCGGACGACGCCAACGCCAATGTCGCCCAGGCCACGGCGGCCGATGCCGATACCGCGCAGGGCACCGACGCCGTGCAGGCCGACGAGCAGAACGACTCGGCCGACGCCACCCGCATCTTCGCCCGCCTCGACGCTGCCGTGGCCTTCGCCCAGCAGCAGAATGCCCACAGCATCGTCTTGATCGGCCATGGCAGCGGGGCGTACTGGGCGGCGCGCTATGTGAGCGAGAAACAGCCACCACAGGTGCAGAAGCTGGCACTGATCTCGGCGCAGACACCGGCACGGGTCGAGCACGACCTGGAAAGCCTGGTACCGACGCTCAAGGTGCCCACCGCCGACATCTACGTCATGACCCGCACCCGTGACCAGAACGCCGCCAAGCTGCGCCTGCAAGCCAGCAAGCGCGAGAAGGACAGCCAGTATCGGCAGCTGTCGCTGATTGCCATGCCGGGTGCCAAGGCAGCGGAGCAAGAGCAGCTGTTCCGTCGGGTGCGGGGATGGTTGATGCCGCAGGAGGCGCAGTAAGGGGCTGGGTGCGTTGCCCCCTGTGGCAGCAGCGGCTCGCCGCTGCGACCTGCCCGCGACGAATTCACCACCGCACCCTGCCCCTCAAATCCCCCGCCGCTTGCGAATCAGGGCATAAGCCTGATGCAACTCACGCGTGCGCTCGGTCGCTTCACGCACCCGGGCCTCGCTCGCACCACTACCGACCAGCTTGTCCGGGTGATGCCGGCTGACCAGTCGGCGATAGGCCTGCTTGATCCGATCGCTGTCGGTATCGGCCTCGACGCCCAGCAGCCGCAGCGCCGCAGCATAGGTCATCACCCCGCCCTCGACCGCAGAACGGCTCGGCTCGTACTCCTGGGACAAGGCCTGCACCTGGTTACGGCTCATGCCCAATTGCTGGCCCCAGTCCAGCAACAGCTCACGCTCGTGCCGCCCCGCCTTGCCATCGGCCCAGACCATGCGCCAGCACGCCCGCAGCGTACCTTCGGCGCCGTGGGGCTGCTGGCCGATACGGCGCAGGTACTGCCCCAGGCGGTCCTTGCCCGACTTGCCGCGGTTGAATGCCGCGATCGCCCGCAAGCGGGCGGGCTCTGCAAGGTCCAGGCGGGTCATTTCCTGACGTGCCTGATAGATATGCCCCTCTGCGACTCGCCCATCACTCTTGGCCAGACGCCCCAACAGCACGAACAGCAACTCTTCGTCGCGCAAGGCCGGACGCCCACCCAGGCGCTCGCGCACATCATCCCATCCCTGCAAGCGCAGACGCCGGTCCATGGCCTGTCCCAGCAAGGCGCCCAGCAAGGCGCCAGGAATGCTGGCCACGGCAAAACCGGCTCCGGCACCAATCACTGTGCTCGGCCACCACATGTCAGGCACGCTCGCCGATCAGGCGCTCGACCTCGGCCAGGCGCTCGAGAGTGCCGACGTCAATCCACTGCCCAGGATAATGCTCACCTGTCACCTGCCCGGCCGCCATTGCCTGGCGCAGCAGCGGCGCGAGCTTGAAGGCGCCGGGCTGGCAGCCTTCGAACAGCTTCGGGTCGAGCACCGACAGGCCACTGAACGTCAGGGTGCCGGGAGCGTCGTCGCCATCGACGACGTGCGTGCCGTCGAGACGGAAGTCGCCACGCCCGTGATGCCCTGGATTGTCCACCAGCACCAGGTGCGCAAGGCCCTGAAGCGGTTGGCACAGGCGCTTGAAGTCGTAATCGGTCCAGACGTCACCGTTGACCAGCAGGAACGGTGCATCCCCCAGCAGCGGCAGCGCCTTGAAGATACCGCCGCCGGTCTCCAGCGGTTCGCCCTCGGGCGAATAGCTGATGCTCAGACCGAAGCGGCTGCCATCGCCCAGGTGATCCTCGATCTGCTGCCCGAGCCAGGCATGGTTGATCACCACATCGCTCACCCCCGCCCTGGCCAAGGCCTCGAGGTGGTACTCGATCAGCGGCTTGCCCGCCGCAGGCACCAGGGGCTTGGGGGTGTGCAAGGTCAGCGGGCGCATGCGCTCGCCCTTGCCTGCCGCCAGGATCATCGCTTTCATGGGTGCGCCCCGGTCTTGAGTTCGCCGATCAGTTGACCGAGCTCGGCCAGCTCAGGGCGACGGGCGATCACTTCATCTATATAGGCAAAGAAACGCGGCACGTCGGTGAGGTAGCGCGGTTTGCCATCGCGGTGACAGATGCGGGCGAAGATGCCGATCACCTTGAGATGGCGCTGTACGCCCATCAGGTCGCTGGCACGCTGGAACTCCTCGAACTCAGGCTGTACCGGAATCCCTGCGGCCTGCGCCTTGTCCCAGTAGCTACGCAACCAGCCATCGACACGTGCTTGCGGCCAACTGAGGAAGGCATCCTTGAACAGGCAAGTGATGTCGTAGGTCACCGGGCCATAGACGGCGTCCTGGAAGTCCAGCACGCCCGGGTTGGGGGCGCTGTGCATGAGGTTGCGCGGCATGTAGTCGCGGTGCACCAGGACCTTGGGCTGGGCCAGGGCGCTGTCGATCAGTTGCTGGCTGATGCGCTGCCAGCTGGCTTGCTGCGCTTCGGTGAAGGTCAGTTTAAGTTCACGCCCGACATACCACTCGGGAAACAGCTCAAGCTCACGGCGCAGCAAGGCGGCGTCGTAGCTCGGCAGCGGCCCTTGCATCGGCAGTTGTTGCTGGGCCAGCAGCGCGTCGATGGCATCGGCGAACAGCGCATCGGCATTGTCGTCGCCGATGATTTCCAGATATGTCTTGCGCCCCAGGTCGCTCAACAGCAGGAAGCCGCGCTCCAGGTCCTGGGCATGGATCACCGGCACGTTGATACCCGCGCTGGCCAGCAAGTGGTCGATGGCGACGAAAGGTGCGCAATTTTCCTGCGGAGGTGGCGCATCCATGATCACGAAACTGTGTCCGCCGCCCTCCCAGCGGAAGTAGCGGCGAAAGCTCGCGTCGCTGCTGGCGGCGGTCAGGCTGCCCGCAGGCACCTCGCCCCAGGCGTTTTCGCGGAAAAGATTCTGAAGCTGTTGTTCGAGCCACACAGTCAGCTGTTGCAGGCGTACATCATGATCAGGCATTACAAGGGTCTCCGACGGCCCCTAGCCGTCAAGCGGGTCATGCTTTATTATCCAGCATCTTTTTCAGACCATCGAGAGGCGTGCGGCCCCACACGCGGGCAGATGGCACGCAGGAAGCCCGGACTAATAAGATGGCATTGAAATCCCCCGCGTTTCGTAGAAAGTTTCCATTGCTGGTGACTGGCGGTCTGCTGGCCCTGCAACCTCTGGCCACATCGTACGTGGTGGCTGCCGAGCAGTTCGACTGCCAAGTGTCCGCCGCCGGTGGTTGGGACTGCAAGCCCAAGACCGCTGCCAGCACTCTGCCGCCGCGCCCTGTGCACGATGGCGCCGCGCTCAGTGGCGGCACCGAGGCCCAGACCGCCGAGGCGGCTGGCAGTGCCGAGCCCAAGCCGGTGCTGGTCACCGAGAGCAAGGGCCGCGCGCTGAAATCGCGCAGCGAAGACTACAGCCATCTGGACTGGGTGCCCCGCGAGAAGCTCACCGCTGCCCAACTGGCCGAGACCGGCCCGTATTGCGGCGGCGCGTACATCGAGCCGACCCGTCCGGGCATGAACGACTCCACGCCCAAGGACGAGTCGCCGACCTACCTCAACGCCAAGGTCTCCAAGTACCAGCAGGAGCAGCAGATCGCTACCCTGGCCGGTGACGTGGTCATGCGCCAGGGCAGCATGCAGGCCGAAGCCGACGAAGCCAACCTCTACCAGACCGAGAACCGCGGCGAGCTCAAGGGCAACGTCAAGATTCGCGATAACGGTACGCTGGTGGTGGGCGACCAGGCCGAAGTCCAGCTCGACACTGGCGAAGCCAAGGTCGACAACGCAGAATACGTGATGCACAAGTCGCACATCCGCGGCTCGGCCCTGTACGCCAAGCGTGCAGAAAACGCCATCATCCGCCTCAAGGACGGTACCTATACCACCTGTGAGCCGGGCAGCAACGCATGGCAGCTCAAGGGCAACAACATCACCCTGAACCCGGCCACCGGCTTCGGTACCGGCACCAACGTCACCCTTCGGGTCAAGGATATTCCGGTGTTCTACACACCGTACATCTACTTCCCGATCGACGACCGTCGCCAGTCCGGCTTCCTGCCGCCGTCATTCAGCACCAGCAGCGACACCGGCTTCATGCTGGTCACGCCGTACTACTTCAACCTGGCGCCGAACTACGACGCCACCCTGTATCCGCGCTACATGGCCAAGCGCGGCTTGTTGATGGAAGGCGAATTCCGCTACCTGACCAAGTCGAGCGAAGGTCAGTTCGGCGGCGCGTACCTCAACGACGAGGACGATGACCGCAAGCTGCAGACGGACTACAAGAAAGAACGCTGGATGGTCAACTGGCAGCACAAGGGCGGCCTGGACGACCGGATCATGACCGAGGTGGACTACACCGACATCAGCGACCCGTTCTATTTCCAGGACCTCGAGACCGACCAGATCGGCGTGCAGAAGCGCGACTTCATCAACCAGCAAGGCGCGATCAGCTACCGGGGTGACAGCTATACCGCCCGGTTGAACCTGCATGCCTACGAATTGGCGACCATCTCGCAGATTACGCCGTACGACCGTCTGCCGCAGATCACCCTGAACGGCATGCTGCCTTATCACCCGGCCGGCCTGAACTTCGATTACGAGACCGAAGCTGTCCGCTTCGAGCGTGACCTGAAGAATGACTTGGTATTCAACAAGGATGGTCAGCCTGATGGTTCGCTCGGCTACGTAAGGGACCCTGTTACAGATGCCATCCTTGGTGGACGCCGTATTGATGAAAGCGTCAGCGGTATCGCTCGCGCCAACGGTAACCGCCTGAATATTTCCCCGGCAATGAGCCTGCCGATGAAAGCCAGCTATGGCTACATCACACCGAAGCTCAAGTACGCCTATACCAGCTACGACCTTGACCTCGATAGCCAGGGTAAAGGCCAGGCCATTGCACAGGCGGCGGACCCGGCCTTCGGCACTTATCACAGCTCGATCAACCGCAGCATCCCGATCTTCAGCGTCGACAGTGGCCTGTACTTCGACCGCAACACTTCGATGTTCGGCAAGAACTACCGTCAGACGCTCGAACCACGGCTGTTCTACCTCTACGTCCCGAACGAAGATCAGAAGGACATCCCGCTGTTCGACACAGCTGAAACCCTGTTCAGCTACGACTCGCTGTTCCGCGACAACCGCTTCAGCGGTGTCGACCGCATCGGCGACGAGAACAAGCTTTCGCTGGGCGTGACCACTCGCTGGATCGAGGAAAACGGCTTCGAGCGCCAAAGCTTCAGTATTGGCCAGGCCTACTACTTCGAAGACCGCAAGGTGCAACTGCCAGGCATCAACTACCGCGATCGCAACGATGCCAGCTCCAACGTCTCGCCGTATGCGTTGGTATACCGCTACGCCTTCAACCGCGACTGGCGCTTCGATTCGGACTTCAACTGGGATCCGGACAGCCGCAGCACCCGTTCGGGCAGCGCGATGTTCCACTACCAGCCTGAAGACAACCCGAACAAGGTGGTCAACCTCGGTTATCGCTACCGCAACGACACCATTTCGTACGACTCGCTTACCGGCACCTGGAAGGTCGGCGGCGGTGACTACGGCACGCCGGGCGATCCGAACTACATCAAGGATTACTACAAGATCCAGCAGCACGACTTCTCGGTCATCTGGCCGATCGTGCCGCAATGGAGCGTCATTGCCCGCTGGCAGCACGACTACAACCGCAACCGCACCCTCGAAGCGATGGGCGGTTTCGAGTACGACAGCTGCTGCTGGAAGCTGCGCCTGATCAATCGTTACTGGCTCGACACCGACGACTTCAGCCAGGCCCTGCCGGCAAACGAGAAAGGCGACCACGGCGTATTCCTGCAGATCGTCCTCAAAGGCCTCGGCGGCGTCGTGGGCAACAAGGTCGAATCGTTCCTGGACCAAGGCATTCAAGGTTACCGTACCCGTGAAGAGCAAGCTTATTGATCGTCTGCGCCCGCTGATGCTGGGCGCCGTAATGCTGAGCGGTGCGGTGCATGCCGCGCCGCAACCCCTGGACCGTGTGGTGGCCATCGTCGATAACGACGTGGTCATGCAAAGCCAGCTGGACCAGCGCGTACACGAAGTGCAGCAGACCATCGCCAAGCGCGGCGGTGGTGTGCCGCCTGCCGGCGCCCTGGAACAGCAGGTGCTGGAACGCCTGATCGTCGAGAACCTGCAACTGCAGATCGGCGAGCGCTCGGGCATTCGTATCACCGACGAAGAACTCAACCAGGCCATCGGCACCATCGCGCAGCGCAACGGCATGTCGCTGGATCAGTTCCGTGCTGCCCTCGCTCACGATGGTCTGTCGTTCGAGGACGCCCGTGATCAGGTCAAGCGCGAGATGATCATCAGCCGCGTTCGCCAGCGTCGCGTGGCCGAGCGCATCCAGGTGTCCGAGCAGGAAGTGAAGAACTTCCTCAACTCCGACCTGGGCAAGATGCAGATGTCGGAAGAATACCGCCTGGCCAACATCCTGATCCCGACCCCGGAGAGCGCCAATTCGGACGCTATCCAGGCCGCGGCACGCCAGGCTGGCGAGGTCTACCAGCAACTGCGCCAGGGCGCCGACTTCGGTCAACTGGCCATCGCCCGCTCGGCCAGCGAAAACGCCCTGGAAGGCGGCGAAATGGGCTGGCGCAAGGCCGGCCAACTGCCACCTGACTTCGCCAAGATGCTCAGCAGCATGGCCATCGGTGACATCACCCAGCCGATTCGCATCCCCAACGGCTTCATCATCCTCAAGCTCGAGGAGAAGCGCGGCGGCAGCGAAAGCGTACTGCGCGACGAAGTCCACGTGCGTCACATCCTGATCAAGCCCAGCGAGATCCGCAGCGATGCGGCGACCGAGCAACTGGCTGAACGCCTGTACGATCGCATCAAGAATGGCGAAGACTTCGCCCAACTGGCGAAAAGCTTCTCGGAAGATCCAGGTTCCGCACTCAACGGCGGCGACCTGAACTGGGTCGACCCGAACAGCCTGGTACCGGAATTCCGCGAGCAGATGGCCAACGCCGAGCAAGGCGTCGTAACCAAGCCGTTCCGCACCCAGTACGGCTGGCATGTGCTGGAAGTACTCGGTCGTCGCGCTACCGACAGCACCGAACAGGCCCGCGAGCAGCAGGCGCTGAACGTACTGCGCAACCGTAAATACGACGAAGAGCTGCAGACCTGGCTGCGCCAGATCCGCGACGAAGCCTACGTTGAGATCAAGCTGCCTGGCGCCGACCAGGCGACCCAGTGAAGCCCCTGCGCTTCGCCGTCACCCCCGGCGAGCCGGCCGGCATAGGTCCGGACCTGTGCCTGCTGCTCGCCGCAGAACCTCAGCCGCACCCCCTGATCGCCATCACCAGCCGTGACCTGCTCGCCGAGCGGGCCGCGCAGCTGGGGCTGGCGGTTGCGCTGCTGTCGGTGTCGCCGGATGCCTGGCCAGACCAACCGGCACCCGCAGGCAGCCTCTACGTGTGGGACACGCCGCTGGCAACACCTGTAACTGCCGGCCAACTGGACTCACGCAACGCGGCTTTCGTCCTGCAGACCCTGACCCGCGCGGGCCAAGGCTGCCTGGACGGTGACTTCGCGGGGATGATCACCGCCCCGGTGCACAAGGGCGTGATCAACGAGAGCGGTATCGCCTTCTCCGGGCATACCGAGTTCCTCGCCGACCTCACCCAGACGGCCCAGGTGGTGATGATGCTCGCCACCCACGGGCTGCGTGTGGCGCTGGTCACCACGCACCTGCCGCTGCGCGATATCGCCGACGCCATCACCGCCGAACGCCTGGAGCGCGTCACCCGCATCCTGCATGCCGACCTGCGCGACAAGTTCGGCATCACCCAACCACGCATCCTGGTCTGCGGCCTCAATCCGCATGCCGGCGAAGGCGGCCATCTTGGCCGCGAAGAAATCGACATCATCGAGCCCGCGCTCGAGCGCCTGCGCGCCGAGGGCATGGACCTGCGCGGTCCGTTGCCGGCCGATACCCTGTTTACCCCCAAATATCTGGAGCACTGCGACGCAGTGCTGGCGATGTACCACGACCAAGGCCTGCCCGTACTCAAGTACAAGGGCTTCGGCGCCGCAGTCAACGTGACGCTGGGCCTGCCGATCATCCGTACCTCGGTCGATCATGGCACTGCCCTGGACCTGGCCGGTAGCGGCAAGGTCGACACCGGCAGCCTGCGCGTCGCCCTGGAAACCGCCTACCAGATGGCCGAGAACCGACCATGAACGAGCACTACCAACACCGGGCGCGCAAGCGCTTCGGCCAGAACTTCCTGCACGACGCCGGCATCATCGACCGCATCCTGCGGGCGATCAACGCCAAGGCCGGCGAGCACCTGCTGGAAATCGGCCCGGGCCAAGGCGCCCTGACCGAGGGCCTGCTGGGCAGCGGCGCACAACTCGACGTGGTCGAGCTGGACAAGGACCTGGTGCCCATCCTCCAGCACAAGTTCGCCGACCGCGACAATTTCCGCCTGCATCAAGGCGATGCGCTGAAGTTCGATTTCAACACCCTGAGCGTGCCGCCGCGCAGCCTGAAAGTCGTCGGCAACCTGCCCTACAACATCTCCACGCCACTGATCTTCCACCTGCTGGCTCACGCCGGACTGATCCGCGACATGCATTTCATGCTGCAGAAAGAAGTGGTCGAGCGCATGGCCGCAGGCCCAGGCGGCGGGGACTGGGGGCGCCTGTCGATCATGGTGCAATACCACTGCCGCGTGGAACACCTGTTCAACGTCGGCCCTGGTGCGTTCAATCCGCCACCGAAAGTGGATTCGGCCATCGTCCGCCTGGTGCCGCACGAAGTGCTGCCGCACCCGGCCAAAGACCCGGCACTGCTTGAGCGCGTGGTGCGCGAAGCGTTCAACCAGCGCCGCAAGACACTGCGCAACACACTCAAGGGGCTGCTCGACAGCCAGGCCATCGAGGCGGCTGGCGTCGATGGCAGCCTGCGCCCTGAACAGCTGGACCTGGCGGCCTTCGTGCGCCTGGCTGATCAACTGGCACTGCAGCAAGGCTGACTCGGCCCTTCGTGCCCCTTCGCGGGCAACCCGCACCTCTCATGGGGGCGGGTTTACCCGCGAAGTACCCCACACCGATGACAGCGCCCACCGCTGGCCCTTCCCCCTCTCAATGGCCTAGACTGCGACAATCGCGTTAATGCTCCCGTTCGCCCAAGGCCCTTGCATGTCCGACCCCCGCTACCAGATCGACGTCAGCGTCGTGACCCGCTTCCTCAAAGAGCAATCCGACCCCGAGAACAACCGTTTCGCCTTCGCCTACACCATCACGGTGTCGAACAACGGCACGCTCAAGGCCAAGCTGAGGGCGCGCCACTGGCTGATCACAAACGGTGACGGCGCCGTCGAAGAAGTGCGCGGCGATGGCGTCATTGGCCAACAACCGACCATCGACCCCGGGCAGAGCTATACCTACAGCAGTGGCGCAGTCATCAGCACTCGCGTCGGTACCATGCAAGGCAGCTATCAGATGTTCGCCGAAGACGGTACGCGCTTCGACGCCGAGATCGCGCCGTTCCGCCTGGCTGTGCCTGGAGCTCTGCACTGATGGCCACCTACGCCGTCGGCGACCTGCAAGGCTGCCTGCAACCGCTCAAGTGCTTGCTCGAACGCGTCAACTTCGATCCCAAGGTCGATCGCCTGTGGCTGGTGGGCGACCTGGTCAACCGTGGCCCGGAATCGCTCGAAACCCTGCGCTACCTGTATGCGATGCGCGAGTCGCTGGTCTGCGTGCTCGGCAACCATGACCTGCACCTGCTCGCAGCCTGGCATAACATCGAGCGCCTGAAGAAAAGTGACACCCTGCGCGAGATCATCGAGGCACCAGACGCCGATCAGTTGCTCGACTGGCTGCGCCGCCAGAAGCTGCTGCACTATGACGAGGCCCGGGGTATCGCCATGGCTCACGCTGGCATCCCGCCCCAGTGGACACTGGGCAAGGCCCTGGAGCTGGCAGCAGAGGTGGAGGAGGTGCTGCGCGACGACAACCGCCTCAAGCTCTACCTCGACGGCATGTATGGCAATGAACCGAACAAGTGGAGCAAGAACCTCAGCGGCGTCGAGCGCCTGCGTGTCATCACCAACTATTTCACCCGCATGCGTTTCTGCACCACCGACGGCAAGCTCGACCTCAAGAGCAAGGAAGGCCTGGACAGCGCCCCCAAGGGCTACAAGCCCTGGTACGCCCACAAGGACCGTCGCTCGCGCCACGTGAAGATCATTTTCGGCCATTGGGCCGCCCTCGAAGGCAACGTCGAAGAGCCGGGCGTCATCGCCCTGGATACCGGTTGCGTATGGGGCGGCGCCATGACCCTGTACAACCTGGACAGCGGCCAATACCACCGCTGCGACTGCACCGACGAAGGCACCGTACGTACGGCACCGGAACCCACTAGAATCAACGACCGAACCTGAAGGAAAACGTACCCATGAGCGAATTCAAGCGCATCCCTCCGGAACAGGCCCTGGCCTTGCGTGCACAAGGTGCGGTGGTGGTCGACATTCGCGATCCCCAGGCCTTCGCTGCCGGCCATATCACCGGCGCCCGCCATCTGGATAACCATTCGGTGGCCGACTTCATCCACAACGCCGACCTCGACGCGCCGACGCTGGTGGTCTGCTATCACGGTAACTCCAGCCAGAGTGCCGCCGCCTACCTGGTGGGCCAGGGCTTCTCCGAGGTCTACAGCGTCGACGGCGGCTTCGAGCTGTGGCGCGCTACCTATCCGGCCGAAACCGCCCAGGGCGACGCCGAATAATTTTTTTCATTTCCCCTCAAGCCCGCGCCACCTGCGGGCTTGCGCCTTACCTGACGAACGGTCGGAAGCAACTTCTCGACCCCTCGCCCTTGACCTTGCGTATTACCAACTATCCTTAAGCGCAGGCCATCCAAAAAAGGGGAGAGCCGGTACACCGGCGTGCGGGTCATCGGTAGCGTTCCAAGGTGTTCTGGGGGGTAAACAGCAATCGGTGAAAGCCGCTTGCATGCCAGCATCAGCTGACTGATCCGGCGTCGTCTCCACGTATCGAGCGAGGTGACGTCATGAGCATTTTTAGCCACTTCCAACAACGTTTCGAGTCAACGCGCCAGGAAGAACTCTCGCTGCAGGAGTACCTCGAGCTGTGCAAAGAGGATCGCAGTGCCTACGCATCGGCCGCTGAACGGCTATTGCTGGCCATCGGTGAGCCGGAACTGATCGACACCTCGAGCAACTCCAGACTGTCTCGGATCTTCTCCAACAAGGTGATCCGCCGGTATCCGGCCTTTGCCGACTTCCACGGCATGGAAGAGTGCATCGACCAGATCGTTTCATACTTCCGCCACGCCGCCCAAGGTCTGGAAGAGAAGAAGCAAATCCTCTATCTGCTGGGCCCGGTAGGGGGCGGCAAATCGTCCCTGGCCGAGAAACTCAAGCAGCTGATGGAGAAAGTGCCGTTCTACGCCATCAAGGATTCGCCCGTATTCGAGTCGCCACTGGGCCTGTTCAACGCCACCGAGGACGGCGCCATCCTCGAAGAGGAGTACGGTATCTCGCGGCGTTACTTGAACACCATCATGTCGCCCTGGGCGACCAAGCGTCTTCAGGAATATGGCGGCGATATCAGCAAGTTCCGGGTGGTCAAGCTGTACCCTTCGATCCTCAACCAGATCGCTATCGCCAAGACCGAACCCGGCGACGAGAACAACCAGGACATTTCTGCACTGGTCGGCAAGGTGGATATCCGCAAGCTCGAGGAATTCCCGCAGAACGACGCCGACGCCTACAGCTACTCGGGCGCTCTGTGCCGGGCCAACCAGGGCCTGATGGAGTTCGTGGAGATGTTCAAGGCGCCGATCAAGGTCCTGCACCCCTTGCTCACCGCCACCCAGGAAGGCAACTACAACAGCACCGAGGGCCTGGGGGCGATTCCCTATTCGGGCATCCTGCTGGCCCACTCCAACGAATCGGAGTGGCACACCTTCCGCAACAACAAGAACAACGAGGCGTTCATCGACCGGATCTATATCGTCAAGGTGCCCTACTGCTTGCGGGTCAGCGACGAAATCAAGATCTACGACAAGCTGTTGGTCAACAGCTCGCTGTCAAAGGCCCACTGCGCGCCCGACACCCTCAAGATGCTCGCCCAGTTCACCGTGCTCTCACGGCTGAAAGAGCCGGAAAACTCGAACATCTACTCGAAAATGCGGGTATATGACGGCGAAAACCTCAAGGATACCGATCCAAAGGCAAAGTCGATCCAGGAGTATCGTGATGCCGCTGGCGTCGACGAAGGCATGAACGGCCTGTCGACCCGCTTCGCCTTCAAGATCCTCTCCAAAGTGTTCAACTTCGACCCGCACGAAGTCGCGGCCAACCCGGTGCACCTGCTTTATGTGCTCGAGCAGCAGATCGAACAGGAGCAATTCCCGGCCGAGGTGCGCGAACGCTACCTGCGCTACCTCAAGGAATACCTGGCACCGCGCTACATCGAGTTCATCGGCAAGGAAATCCAGACCGCCTACCTGGAGTCCTACAGCGAATACGGCCAGAACATCTTCGACCGTTATGTGCTGTACGCAGACTTCTGGATTCAGGACCAGGAATACCGCGACCCGGAAACCGGCGAAATCCTCAACCGGATCGCCCTCAACGAAGAACTGGAGAAAATCGAGAAACCGGCCGGCATCAGCAATCCGAAGGACTTCCGCAACGAAATCGTCAACTTCGTGCTGCGTGCCCGCGCCAACAACAACGGCAAGAACCCAAGCTGGCTGAGCTACGAGAAGCTGCGGGTGGTGATCGAGAAGAAAATGTTCTCCAACACCGAAGACCTGCTGCCAGTCATCAGTTTCAACGCCAAGGCAAGCAAGGAAGACCAACAGAAACACAACGACTTCGTCACGCGGATGGTGGAACGTGGCTACACCGACAAACAGGTCCGCCTGCTGTCGGAATGGTACCTGCGGGTCAGGAAATCGCAATAAAGCGACAAGCTGTCAGCCACAGGCTGCAAGCTGTACGGCGCGACCGTCAGGTCTGCGCCTCGGCTTGCGGTGCTGGTGGCTGCTTTGTCTCGCAGCTTGACGCTTGCAGCTGCTCTTAGCGGAGGCCCCATGAGCTACGTAATCGACCGACGCCTGAACGGCAAGAACAAGAGCACGGTCAACCGCCAGCGCTTTCTGCGCCGGTACCGTGAGCACATCAAGAAGGCCGTCGAAGAGGCGGTGAGCCGCCGCTCCATCATGGACATGGAGCATGGTGAGCAGATCAGCATTCCCGGGCGCGATATCGACGAACCGGTGCTGCACCACGGCCGTGGCGGCAAGCAGACCATCGTTCATCCGGGCAACAAGGAATTCACCGCAGGCGAACATATCGCCCGTCCGCAAGGCGGTGGTGGCGGTGGCGGACGCGGCAAGGCCGGTAATTCCGGCGAGGGCATGGACGAATTCGTCTTCCAGATCACCCAGGAAGAATTCCTCGAATTCATGTTCGAGGACCTGGAGCTGCCCAACCTGGTCAAGCGTCACCTGACCGGTGCCGACACCTTCAAGACCGTACGCGCAGGTATCGCCAACGAGGGCAATCCGTCGCGCATCAACATCGTGCGTACACTGCGCTCGGCCCATGCCCGGCGCATCGCCCTGACCGGCAGCAGCCGCGGCCTGCTGCGCGCAGCGCAAAAGGAACTGGAGCGGCTGAAAGTCGAGGAACCCGACAACTTCACCGACATCCAGGAAGTCGAAGCCGAAATCGTACGCCTCAAGGCACGTATCAACCGCCTGCCCTTCCTCGACACCTTCGACCTGAAATACAACCTGCTGGTCAAGCAGCCCAACCCCAGTTCCAAGGCGGTGATGTTCTGCCTGATGGACGTCTCCGGCTCCATGACCCAGGCCACCAAGGATATCGCCAAGCGCTTCTTCATCCTGCTGTACCTGTTCCTCAAGCGGAACTACGAACGCATCGAGGTGGTGTTCATCCGCCATCACACCAGCGCCCGCGAAGTGGATGAAGAAGAGTTCTTCTACTCGCGCGAGACCGGCGGCACCATCGTCTCCAGCGCCCTGAAGATGATGCAGGAGATCATGGCCGAGCGTTATCCGGCCAGCGACTGGAACATCTATGCCGCCCAGGCGTCGGATGGCGACAACTGGAACGACGACTCCCCTATCTGCCGCGATATCCTGACCAAGCAGATCATGCCGCACGTGCAGTACTACACTTATGTCGAGATCACCCCCCGCGAGCATCAGGCACTGTGGTACGAGTACGAACGTATCGGCGAGGCGTTTCCCGACACCTTCGCCCAGCAACAGTTGGTCTCGGCCGGTGACATCTACCCGGTCTTCCGTGAACTCTTCCAGCGCAGGTTAGCCACATGACCGCCAGAGCACAGAGACGCCAACCCATTTCCACCGGCTCGGAATGGACCTTCGAGCTGATCCAGACCTACGACCGGGAAATCAGCCGCCTGGCCGCGCGCTATGCGCTGGATACCTACCCCAACCAGATCGAGGTGATCACTGCCGAGCAGATGATGGATGCCTACGCCTCGGTGGGCATGCCGCTGGGCTATCACCATTGGTCCTACGGCAAACAATTCCTCAGCACCGAGAAGTCCTACAGCCGCGGGCAGATGGGCCTGGCCTACGAGATCGTCATCAACTCCGACCCCTGCATCGCCTACCTGATGGAAGAAAACACCATCTGCATGCAGGCGCTGGTGATCGCCCACGCCTGCTACGGGCACAACAGCTTCTTCAAGGGCAACTACCTGTTCCGCACCTGGACCGACGCCAGCTCGATCATCGATTACCTGGTATTCGCCAAGCAGTACATCGCCCAGTGCGAGGAACGCCATGGCATCGACGCGGTGGAGGACCTCATCGACTCCTGCCATGCCCTGATGAACTACGGCGTCGACCGCTACAAGCGGCCCTACCCCATCTCCGCCGAGGAAGAGCGCCGGCGCCAGAAGGAGCGCGAGGAACACCTGCAGCGGCAGATCAACGACCTGTGGCGCACCATCCCGAAGGGCGCCGACAAGGGCAGCGACAAGGACGACGCGCGCTTCCCTGCCGAACCCCAGGAAAACATCCTGTACTTCATCGAAAAACACGCGCCGCTGCTCGAACCCTGGCAGCGTGAGGTGGTAAGGATAGTGCGCAAGATCGCGCAGTACTTCTATCCGCAACGCCAGACCCAGGTGATGAACGAAGGCTGGGCAACCTTCTGGCACTACACCCTGATGAACGACCTGTACGATGAAGGCCTGGTCACCGACGGCTTCATGATGGAGTTCCTGCAATCGCACACCAGCGTGGTGTTCCAGCCCGGCTTCGACAGCCCCTACTACAGCGGCATCAACCCCTATGCCCTGGGCTTCGCCATGTACACGGATATCCGCCGGATGTGCGAGCACCCAACGGAAGAGGATCGCCGCTGGTTCCCGGAAATCGCCGGCAGCGACTGGCTGTCGACCATCAAGTTCGCCATGAGCAGCTTCAAGGACGAGAGCTTCATCCTTCAGTACCTTTCCCCCAAGGTGATCCGCGACCTCAAACTGTTCAGCATCCTCGACGACGACCAACGCGACGACCTGCTGGTACCGGCCATCCACGACGAGGCGGGTTATCGCGTCATCCGCGAACAACTGGCGGCGCAGTACAACCTGGGCAACCGCGAGCCCAACGTACAGATCTGGAGCATCGACCGCCGTGGCGACCGTTCGCTCACCCTGCGCCACCAGCAGCACAACCGCAAACCGCTGGGCGACTCCACCGAGGAAGTGCTCAAGCACCTGCACCGCCTGTGGGGCTTCGACATCCGCCTGGAGACCGTACAGGGTGACCAGGTGGTGAAAACCCACCATATGCCGCCCCGTGGCGAGCATGGGGAACCAGGCGACTACGGCCGCATGGATCTCGCAGTCATCCACCACCTCTGAGACCTCGTGACTGCCGACAAGGTATGCTGTCGGCAGTCACGGAGGTTGTACATGCACATCTATAAAGTTGGCGGCGCGGTTCGCGACCGCCTGCTCGGGCGCCCGGTCAGCGATATCGACTGGTTGGTAGTCGGCGCCACGGTCGAAGAAATGCAGGCCTTGGGCTTTCGCCCGGTAGGCGCGGATTTCCCCGTCTTCATCCACCCGAAAACCGGCGAGGAATACGCCCTGGCGCGCACCGAGCGCAAGAGCGGTCGCGGCTATGGCGGATTCACCTTTCACGCCAGCCCCGAAGTCACTCTCGAGGAAGATCTGATACGCCGCGATCTGACCATCAATGCGATGGCCGAGGATGACCAAGGCAATCTGCATGATCCCTACCGTGGCAAAGTCGATCTGGATAAACGCATTCTTCGCCATGTTTCCCCGGCATTCGCCGAAGATCCTTTGCGTGTGCTGCGGGTTGCCCGCTTTGCCGCGCGCTATGCGCCGCTGGGCTTTCACGTCGCCGATGAAACCCTTGAACTCATGCGCCAGATCAGCACCAGCGGCGAACTGCAGGCACTGACTGCCGAACGGAGCTGGAAAGAGATCGAGCGTGCGCTGATGGAAGCGCAGCCACAGGTGTTCATCGAAGTGCTGCGCGACTGCGGCGCGCTGCAGCAACTGATGCCGGAGCTCGACCCAAGCCCGCAGGCACTCGCCCCGCTGCAACAGGCGGCAGAGCATCGGCAGCCACTGCACGTGCGCTGGGCCTGCCTGCTGCAAGGCGTTAGAGACACCTCACAACTGAAAGCTGTAAACCAGCGCTTCAAGGCGCCGCGTGAATGCCAGGAACTGGCGCTGCTGGTTGGTGAGTGCCTGCCTCTGGCGCATCGCGCAATGGAGCTGGAAGCGGCGGCATTGCTGGAGCTTCTGCAGAAGTTCGACGTGTATCGCAGGCCGCAGCGTTTCGAAGACTTCATCGCCGCCTGCGAGATGGAGGCACTTGCGCGGCATGCAGAGCGTTATCCACAGGCCGCCTACCTGCGCGGCGCGGCGTCGGCGGCACGAGACGTCGATGTGAAACCGTTGGTTGAACAGGGTTTGACCGGACAGGCATTGGGAGAGGCACTGAAGGCTGAGCGCTTGCAGGCGTTGACACGCTACAAAGGCTGACCTTGCGCAGCGAGCCCGATCCTTGTGGAGCAGCGGTGGATGGCACCGGCTTTGCCGGCGATCGCGGCGCAAGTCGCAGCGGCGAACCGCCACCACCTGGTGAGAAAAGGCCGCGACATTGAAACGGCCTCCAGATTCTGGACAACGCAGTCGTGGCTAAAATAGCTGCGTCAGTTGCAACCCACGCCACTCGAACGGCACTGGCGCCAGCTCCTGCTGGATATTCGCCTGCTGCCACAACTCGGCCATGGATTTACCTGCTCCAGGATGCACCAGATCGGGCGCGAGCAACGACAGCGGCCAGAGCACGAACGCGTTTTTCAGGATTTCGGCGCGCGGCAGTACAAGCCCGTCGAAAGTACCGTGCAGCTCATCGAACATCAGCACATCGATATCCAGCGGCAAACCCTTGCGATCCGGGGCATAGCGGCCGTTTTCCGCCTCGATGAACTTGAGCCGGCGATCCAGCTCCAGTAGCGGCAGCGCGGTCTGCCCGCTCACCACCAGGTTGAAGAAAGGCCCGCTCTTGATCCCTACCGCCTGGCTCTCGAACACCGCCGAACAGCGCATGTCCTGAAGGATGCCGGCCAGCGCATCAAGCCCGGCGCACAGGTGGCGCTCGCGGTCGATGTTGCTGCCCAGCCCCAGGTAAACCGTGCTCAGAGACATCCGCGCTCGATCTCCACGCCCACGCCACCCCGGGCCGCAGGAACGGCACCGGGCTTGGTCAGCTTCAACCGCATCCACACGATGCCGAACTCTTCCATCAAGGTCGCCGCCAGACGCTCGGCGAAGGTTTCCACCAGCTCGAAGCGCGACTGCTCGGCAAAGGCCTGGATACGGGCCGAGACACTGGCGTAGTCCAACGCCAGGTTGAGGTCGTCACCGGCCGCCGCCGGGCGGTTGTCCCAGGCGAAACTCAGGTCCAGGCGCAGGCACTGGCGAATATCCCGCTCCCAGTCATAGGCACCGATGACGGTATCGACTTCCAGTCCCTCGATGAACACTCTGTCCAAGCACTTCTCTCCACAGACGACAAGGGCGACTGGCGCCGTTAGAATCAGGGCGTCCCCGCCCGGAATAGTTAGCATGTTTTGGTTATTGGCGCTGCTCGCCTACCTGCTCGGCTCGCTGTCCTTCGCCATTGTCCTGAGCCGCCTCAGTGGCAACCCCGACCCTCGCTCCAGTGGTTCGGGCAACGCCGGCGCGACCAACATGCTGCGCCTGGCAGGCCGCAAGCTGGCCATCCTCACCCTGCTCGGCGACCTGTGCAAGGGTTTGCTGCCAGTGCTGCTGGCCGGACTTGCAGGCCTGAGCCTGCAGGCCCAGGCCTGGATAGGTCTGTGCGCGGTGATCGGCCACCTGTTTCCGCTGTACTTCCGTTTCCAGGGCGGCAAGGGCGTAGCCACTGCGGCGGGCATGCTCATGGGGCTGTACTTTCCCGCCGCGCTGCTGGCGATCGGCGCCTGGTTGCTCACCTTCTACCTCACCCGTACCAGCTCGCTGGCGGCCTTGATAGCCACGCCTCTGACCCTGCCGCTGCTGGCCTGGCGCGAGCCGGCCGCGCTGCTGCCAATGACGGTGCTGACAGTACTGATAGTCTGGCGACACCGCAGCAATCTGCGCGACCTGTTTGCCGGCCGCGAACGACATTTCTGAATCACTCGCGGGGAAAACGCCGCCTCACAGCGGCGGCAATTGCTCCATCGGCCAACGCGCCTGCACGCTGATCGCCAGATCCTGCTGCTGTCCGGCCAACAGGCGCTGGCAGCCGGCGTAGGCGATCATCGCGCCGTTGTCGGTGCAGAACTTCGGACGTGCGTAGTACACATTGCCCTTGATGCTCGCGAGCATGTCCTCGAGCGATGCCCGCAGCGCCTTGTTGGCGCTCACGCCTCCGGCGATGACCAGGCGCTTGAGACCGGTCTGCTTGAGGGCACGCTTGCACTTGATGGTCAGAGTCTCCACCACCGCCTGCTGGAATGCCAGCGACAGGTCGCAACGGGTTTGCTCGCTGTCGTCACCCGCATTGCGGCACTGCTGCCAGGTATTCAGGGCGAAGGTCTTGAGACCGCTGAAGCTGAACTCGAGCCCCGGACGGTCGGTCATCGGCCGCGGGAACACGAAGCGCCCGGGCGTACCCTGTTCGGCCAGACGCGCGATCTCGGGACCGCCGGGATAATTCAGACCAATCAGCTTGGCGGTCTTGTCGAAGGCCTCGCCCGCCGCGTCATCCAGGCTCTCGCCCAGAAGCGCGTACTGGCCGATGCCATCGACCTGCACCAATTGAGTGTGACCACCGGATACCAGCAAGGCGACGAACGGGAACTGCGGCGGCTGCTCCTCGAGCATCGGCGCCAGCAGGTGGCCTTCCATGTGGTGAACGCCGATCGCCGGAATATCCCACGCGAACGCCAGCGCCTGTGCACAGGAAGCGCCAACCAGCAGCGCCCCGACCAGACCAGGGCCGGCGGTATAGGCGATGGCATCGATGTCGGCAGCGACGCAGCCGGCTTCATCCAGCACTTCGCGGATTAACGGCAGCATGCGCTTGACGTGATCGCGCGAGGCGAGCTCGGGCACGACGCCGCCGTAGACGCGGTGCAGGTCGATCTGGCTGAACAGCGCATCGGCCAGCAGGCCGCGCTCACTGTCGTATAATGCGACGCCGGTTTCGTCGCAGGATGTTTCCAATCCCAGTACTAGCATGGGTCCGTGCCTTGTGGAGGCTGAATTCGAAGCCGCGCATTCTAGTCCCCGTACAGAGTGCCGACCAGCGGTTTTCGATCAGAGGCTTTGCATTCCTCCCCGCTAAGGGTTAACATCCGCAACCCTTGAAAACCGACGTTCTCCAGCACACCTTTGTTTTGCCAGGAGCACGTCTACCCCGGTAATGAATTAAGGTAGCCCTGGATGCCAGCCGTCAAAGTTAAAGAGAACGAACCCTTCGACGTAGCTCTGCGTCGTTTCAAGCGCTCCTGCGAAAAAGCCGGTGTACTGGCTGAAGTTCGTAGCCGCGAGTTTTACGAGAAGCCGACCGCTGAGCGTAAGCGCAAAGCTGCTGCCGCTGTTAAGCGTCACGCCAAGAAAGTTCAGCGCGAACAGCGCCGCGCCGTTCGTCTGTACTAATACAGACGTTCTACGCAAAGCTTCTGCCCAGCCCGGCCTCGTGCCGGGCTAATGGCAGTTGTCGCTTCAAACCCTCGGCCATGTGCCTTGGGGGCCCCGGCACTCGCCCATGGGCAGAATTCATACGCCTCACCAGAATGCCCGATGCGGCAGGTGATAGGCCGACACGCATCTCCCTTGTTGCTCTCTCCAGCGATTAGACTTGCCAGTAGCCAGATAACGAGACTGCCATGGCCGGGCTGATTCCCCAGAGTTTCATCGACGACCTCCTCAACCGCACCGACATTGTCGACGTGGTGAGTTCGCGCATCCAACTGAAGAAGACCGGCAAGAACCATTCGGCCTGCTGCCCGTTCCACAAGGAAAAGACGCCGTCCTTCACTGTCAGCCCCGACAAGCAGTTCTACTACTGCTTCGGCTGTGGCGCCGGGGGCAACGCCCTGGGCTTCATCATGGACCACGACAACCTGGATTTCCCCCAAGCAGTCGAGGAACTGGCCCGCGCCGCAGGCATGGAAGTGCCGCGCGAAGAGGGACGACGCGGACAAAAGCCGCGCCAGCCCACCGACTCTCCGCTGTACCCGCTGCTCGAAGCAGCTGCCGAGTTCTATCGCCAGGCGCTGCGCAACCATCCGACACGCAAGGCAGCGGTCGAATACCTGAAGGGCCGCGGCCTGTCCGGCGAAATTGCCCGTGATTTCGGCCTGGGTTTCGCCCCGCCGGGCTGGGACAACCTGTTCAAGCACCTGGGCGCCGACACCCTGCAACAGAAGGTGATGATCGACGCCGGCCTGCTGATCGAGAACGCCGAGACCGGCAAGCGCTACGATCGCTTCCGCGACCGGGTCATGTTCCCGATCCGCGACAGCCGTGGCCGGGTGATCGCCTTCGGCGGGCGCGTGCTGGGCGATGACAAGCCCAAGTACCTGAACTCCCCGGAAACCCCGGTATTCCACAAGGGCCAGGAGCTGTACGGGCTGTTCGAGGCACGCAAGCACAACCGCAACCTCGACGAAATCATCGTGGTCGAGGGCTACATGGATGTGATCGCCCTCGCCCAGCAAGGCCTGCGCAACGCCGTAGCCACACTTGGCACCGCGACCAGCGAAGAGCACCTCAAGCGCCTGTTCCGCGTGGTGCCCCATGTGCTGTTCTGCTTCGACGGCGACCAGGCCGGGCGCAAGGCGGCCTGGCGTGCACTGGAGGCCACGCTGCCGAACCTGCAGGATGGCAGGCGTGCGCGCTTCCTGTTCCTGCCCGAAGGGGAAGATCCGGATACGCTGGTCCGCGCCGAAGGCACCGACGCCTTCCAGGCCCGCATCCATCAGCACGCCCAACCGCTCGCCGACTATTTCTTCGAGCAACTGGGCAGCGAAGCCGACCCACGCTCGCTGGAAGGCAAGGCCCACATGGCGACCTTGGCTGCACCGTTGATCGAAAAGATTCCGGGCGCCAATCTGCGTCAGTTAATGCGCAATCGCTTGAAGGAAATTACTGGTCTTGATGTCCAACAAATGGAGCAGTTGGCACAGAAAGCGCCCGCGCCCAGCGTACCGGACTACGATCCAGGCTATGACTACGATGCCATGGCCAGCTACACGCCGGACTTCAGCGAACAGCACCACGACTACGCTCCCGTCCAGCAGGAGCAACGCCCCTGGACACCCAACAAAGGGGGGGGCAAGAAGCCCTGGGATGGCAATGGCAAGCCCTGGGACAAGAACCGCAAGGGCGGCAAGGGCTGGCAGCGCGACGAAGCGCCTCCACGCACGCCGGCACCGGTCGAACCCCCGGCGCTCGCGGCCTTGCGCACATTGCTGCACCATCCGCTGCTGGCCGGAAAGGTCGAGGACGCGAGCCATTTCGCCGACGAAGAACATCTTTACAGCCAGTTGCTGGTGGCCCTGATCGAAGCCGTGCAGAAGAATCCTGGGCTAAGCTCCATGCAGCTGATCGCACGCTGGCACGGCACCGAACAGGGGCGTCTGTTGCGGGCGCTGGCAGAGAAGGAATGGCTGATCGATGCCGATAACCTTGAACAACAGTTTTTCGACACTATAACTAGCTTGTCAGCCCGCCAGCGCGAGCGAAGCTTGGAACATCTGCTCAGGAAAGCACGTCAAAGTGAGTTGAGCACCGAGGAAAAATCCCAGTTGCTTGCCCTGCTCAGCAGGAATGTTCCCGCACAAACCCCGACCTCATCTGGCGCGTGAGGTCCATGCTCGGGTATAATCCTCGGCTTGTTTTTTGCCCGCCAAGACCTTCAGTGGATAGGGTGTTATGTCCGGAAAAGCGCAACAGCAATCTCGTATCAAAGAGTTGATCACCCGCGGTCGTGAGCAGGGCTACCTGACTTACGCGGAGGTCAACGACCACCTGCCTGAGGATATTTCAGATCCGGAACAGGTGGAAGACATCATCCGCATGATCAACGACATGGGGATCAACGTATTCGAGAGTGCTCCGGATGCGGATGCCCTGTTGTTGGCGGAAGCCGACACCGACGAAGCCGCAGCCGAAGAAGCCGCCGCAGCGTTGGCGGCCGTTGAAACCGATATCGGCCGCACGACCGACCCGGTACGCATGTACATGCGTGAAATGGGTACCGTCGAGCTCCTGACCCGCGAAGGCGAGATCGAAATCGCCAAGCGCATCGAGGAAGGTATCCGCGAAGTCATGGGCGCCATCGCTCACTTCCCGGGCACCGTCGATCACATTCTCGGCGAGTACGACCGTGTAACGACCGAAGGCGGCCGCCTGTCGGATGTCCTCAGCGGTTATATCGACCCTGACGACAACATCGCCGCGCCTACCGAAGAAGTACCGATCCCAGGCGCCAAGACTGCAGCGGCGAAGGAAGAGTCGGAAGACGAAGAAGAAGGTGACGAAAACAGCGACGACAGCGAGGAAGAGGGCGAAAGCGGCCCCGATCCAGAAGTTGCGCGTCAGCGTTTCGGTGCCGTCTCCGACCAGCTCCAGGCCACCAACAAGGTCCTGAAGAAACATGGTCGCAGTGGCAAGGAAAGCGTTGCGGCGCTCCAGGCCCTGGCCGATCTGTTCATGCCGATCAAGCTGGTGCCCAAGCAGTTCGACGTACTCGTCGAGCGTGTGCGCGGTGCCCTTGACCGCCTGCGTCAGCAGGAGCGTGCGATCATGCAACTGTGCGTACGTGATGCCCGCATGCCGCGTGCCGACTTCCTGCGCCTGTTCCCGAGCAACGAGACCGACCAGACCTGGAGCGGTGACCTCGCCAAGCGCAGCACCAAGTGGGCCGCTGCCCTGGGTGAGAAGGACGCCGCGATCGTCGCCTGCCAGCAGAAGCTGATCGACCTCGAGACCGAGACCGGCCTGACCGTCGCAGAAATCAAAGAGATCAACCGTCGCATGTCGATCGGCGAGGCGAAAGCCCGTCGCGCCAAGAAGGAAATGGTCGAGGCGAACTTGCGTCTGGTGATCTCCATCGCCAAGAAGTACACCAACCGCGGCCTGCAGTTCCTCGACCTGATCCAGGAAGGCAACATCGGCCTGATGAAGGCGGTGGACAAGTTCGAATACCGTCGTGGCTACAAGTTCTCGACCTACGCCACCTGGTGGATTCGCCAGGCGATCACCCGTTCGATCGCCGACCAGGCGCGCACCATCCGGATTCCGGTGCACATGATCGAGACGATCAACAAGCTCAACCGTATTTCCCGGCAGATGCTGCAGGAAATGGGCCGCGAACCGACCCCGGAAGAGCTGGGTGAGCGCATGGAAATGCCTGAGGACAAGATCCGCAAGGTATTGAAGATCGCCAAAGAGCCGATCTCCATGGAAACCCCGATCGGCGACGACGAAGATTCGCATCTGGGCGACTTCATCGAGGACTCCACCATGCAGTCCCCGATCGACGTGGCCACGGTCGAAAGCCTCAAGGAAGCCACCCGTGACGTGCTCTCGGGCCTGACCGCACGCGAAGCCAAGGTGCTGCGCATGCGTTTCGGTATCGACATGAACACCGACCACACACTTGAAGAAGTCGGCAAGCAGTTCGACGTGACCCGCGAGCGGATCCGTCAGATCGAAGCCAAGGCGTTGCGCAAGCTGCGCCACCCGACGCGAAGCGAGCATCTGCGCTCCTTCCTCGACGAGTGATGACGAACCCCGGCCCAGGCCGGGGTTTTTCATGGGCGACAAAAAGCTGCAGGCAATCTGCCGCATTCACCGGCACTCTTCACCCGCGTCCGTCTACACTCGAATCAGCCCCCTGATAGAGAGGTCGCCATGCCCCTGATGCCGGCACTTCTGTTGCTGCTCCTGATGATCTGGAACACAACGGCCGGCGCCCTGACCCTGACGGACGAAGAAAAAGCCTGGCTCAGCGCCCATCCGCAGCTGCGTCTGGGCGTGGATGCTTCATGGCCGCCATTCGAGTTCCGCGACCAGGAAGGTCGCTACCAGGGATTGGCCGCCGACTACATTGCCCTGATCCAGCAACGCCTGGGCGTTTCGCTGCAGCCAATCGAGCCGAGCAATTGGTCGCAGGTACTCGAGCAGGCGCGACAGAACCGCATCGACCTGCTTCCAGGCATCATGTCGACGCCCGAACGCCAATCCTACCTGGCCTTCACCCGCCCCTACCTCGATTTCCCCATCGTCATCCTCGCCCACGAGGGCGGCCCTCAGCCACGCACCCTCAAAGACCTGTACGGCCTGAAAATCGCGGTCGTGGAAAACTACGCTCCCCATGAGCTGCTGCGCACCCACCACCCGGATCTCAATCTGGTGGCCTTGCCCAATGTGAGTTCAGCCCTGCAGGCGTTGGCTACCGACGAAGTGGATGCGGTGGTTGGCGACCTTGCTTCGAGCATCTGGAGCCTGCGCCAGCTCAAACTCGATGGCCTGTACGTCAGTGGCGAGACGCCCTACCGCTATCAGCTGGCCATGGCCGCACCACGGGAACAGAAAATCCTCATCGGTATTCTCGACAAAGTCATGGCTGACCTGAGCAGCGCCGAAATCAGCGACATTCAGCAGCGCTGGGTCGGCAACGTCGTCGATCAACGGAGCCTATGGCGCGATCTGCTGGTCTATGGCCTGCCGACACTGGCCGTGGTGTTGCTGATCCTCGCCGCCATGCTGCGCATCAACCGGCGTCTCAGCTCGGAGATTTCGCGGCGGATCGCCCTGGAGCAAGAGCTGCGCAGCAGCGAATACCACTACCGCAGCCTGATCGAAAGCCTTTCGGCCATCGCCTGGGAAGCCGACGCCAACGATTTCACCTACAGCTACGTCTCCCCGCACGCCGAGGGCCTGCTCGGCTATCCGCTGAGGGAATGGCTCAGACCTGGTTTCTGGCGCGGTATCCTGCACCCCGAGGACGCCCTCTGGGCCCAGGCCTACTGCGACGCTGAAACCGCTGCCGGGCGCGACCACAGCCTCGACTATCGCGTAATACGTGCCGACGGGCACATCCTCTGGGTGCGCAATATCGTCAGCATGATCGAGCACGGCCACAAGCCGCTCATGCGCGGCCTGATGATCGACATCAGCGAAACCAAACGCACCGAGGATGCCCTGCGCCTTTCCGAACAGAAGTTCGCCTCAGTGTTCCAGCAATGCCCCGACATCCTGCTCATCGCCCGCCACAGCGATGGCTGCCTGCTGGAGGTCAACGAAGCGTTCGAGGAACAGATCGGCCTGAGCCCGGCCCAGGTCATTGGCCGCACCGCCACCGAACTGGGCCTGTGGGGTGTCGCGGGCACCGGCCCGACGATCCTCGAACGCGTGCAGCGTGGCGGCATCCGCAACCTGGAAATGAGCTTCCGGCGCAGCAACGGCGAGTTGTTCACAGGCCTCACCTCCGCTGAAAGCTTCGACCTGGATGGCACACCGGCGCTGGTGGTTGCCGTGCGCGACATCAGCCAGCTCAAGGAAACCCAGCAACAGTTGCAGACTTCCGAAGAGAAGTTCGCCAAGGCCTTCCACGCATCGCCCGACGGCTTGCTGCTGTCGCGCCAGAGCGATGGCCTGCTGCTGGAAGCCAACGAAGGTTTCTGCCGCCTGACCGGCTACGACATCAACCCAAGCCTTGGCCACAACAGCCTTGATCTGGGCATCTGGGTCGACCTCAACGAACGTGATCGGCTGATCGAACTGCTCAAGCGCGATGGTTTCGCGCGCGATTTCAGTTGCCATATCCGCCGTAGCGACGGCCAGATTCGCCTGTGCGAAATGTCCGCTCGGCCGCTGCCAATCGGCGGCATCGACTGCATGCTGACCATCACCCGTGACATCACCGAGCGCCACCTGATGCAGGAAAAACTGCAACTGGCCGCCACGGTCTTCGAGAACACCGCCGAGGGCGTGCTGATCACCGACACCGAGCAGCGCATCAGTGCGGTCAATCGCGCCTTCAGCGAGATCACCGGCTACAGCGAACTCGAAGCCCTCGGCCAGACCCCGCGCCTGCTCGCCTCCGGCCAACACGACAGCGCCTTCTACGTCGCCATGTGGCATCAGCTCACCGCCGAAGGCCATTGGCAGGGCGAGATCTGCAACCGACGCAAGAACGGCGAGTTCTACCCCAGTTGGCTGACCATCAGCGCCGTACGCAACAGCGAACACGAGACCACCCATTTCGTCGCCGTGTTCGCCGACATCTCCAGCCTCAAGCACGCCCAGGCCAAGCTCGACTACCAGGCCCACCACGACCCGCTCACCGGCCTGCCCAACCGCACCCTGTTCGAGAGCCGCCTGCAGGCTGCCCTCACCTGCGCCCAGGCCTCCAGCCGCCAAGGCGCCGTGCTGTTCCTCGACCTCGACCGCTTCAAGCACATCAACGACAGCCTCGGGCACCCGGTCGGCGATCTCTTGCTGAAAGGCATCGCCCAACGCCTGAAAGAGCAGGTGCGCGATGTCGACACCGTCGCCCGCCTGGGCGGCGACGAATTCATCATCCTCTTGCCTGGCCTGCATCGCCCAAGCGACGCCAGCGCCATCGCCAACAAGCTGCTGGCGTGTTTCCACGCCCCGGTTCAGGCCGGCGAGCACGAGTTCTTCACCAGTGCCAGCATCGGTATCAGCCTGTACCCGCAGGACGGCACCGACGTCGCCACATTGATCCGCAACGCCGACGCCGCGATGTACCGCTCCAAGGCCAAGGGCCGCAACCGCGTCGAAAGCTACACTCTCGACCTCACTGCCCAAGCCAGCGAACGTATTTTCCTCGAGCATGAGCTGCGCCGCGCCATCGAACGCAACGAACTGAGCCTGTACTACCAACCCAAGTTCAGCCTCAAGACCCAGGGGTTGGTCGGTGCGGAGGCGCTGATCCGCTGGAACCACCCGACCTTCGGCGAAGTACCACCGGAGCAGTTCATTCACCTGGCCGAAGAGAACGGCAGCATCCTCCAGCTCGGCGACTGGGTGCTGGAGCAGGCCTGCCGGCAGATGCACACCTGGAAGCGCACCTATCAAGCATTCGGCCCACTGTCGATCAACCTCGCGGGCGCTCAATTACGCCAGCCCAGCCTGACCCGACGTATCGAACACCTGCTCAAGACCTTCCACCTCAAGGCCGGCGACCTGCAGCTGGAAATCACCGAGAACTTCATCATGAGCCAGGCCGAGGAAGCCCTGGCCATATTGCATCAGCTCAAGCACCTGGGTGTGCAACTGGCGATCGACGATTTCGGCACCGGCTACTCCTCGCTGAGCTACCTGAAGCGCCTGCCGCTGGACATCCTCAAGATCGACCAGTCGTTCATCCGCGGCCTGCCCGACGATCCACACGACGCCGCCATCGCCCGCGCCATCATTGCCCTGGGCCGCAGCATGCAGTTGACCATCATCGCCGAAGGCGTGGAGAACCAGGCCCAGCAACGCTTCCTGGCCGCTGAGGGGTGCGAACAGATCCAGGGCTACATCGTCAGCCTGCCCCTGCCCGCCGACGAGTTCGCCGCCACCTTTCTTCGTATAGCACTATCGGATCTTTCAGATGGCACCCTTAGCAAACCCTCGTTATAATCCGGCCGACCTCTGGGGCCTATAGCTCAGTTGGTTAGAGCAGAGGACTCATAATCCTTTGGTCCACGGTTCGAGTCCGTGTGGGCCCACCAGATACGACAAAGCCGCGCATCAGCGCGGCTTTTTTGCGTTTGGTGGGACGGCCACGTCAGGCAAACAACCCTCAGCCGCCAATCCCCTCCAGCGTCACCTCCACCAACGCCTCCACATACGCCGCTTCCAGCGGCTCACCGGAAAACAGAATCCGGTACACCAGCGGTGCCATCAGTCTATCGACCACGCGATCATTGCTCGGAACCGGCTCACCGCGTGCCACTGCGCGTTCGAGAATCGCGCCAAACTGTGCCGTGGCAATCTCCAGGCAGCGTCCGGAGCAGCCGCCGCCTGCCGCCAGCAAGTCGAGCACCGCGGCGCGGCCGGGTACCGATGACGTCTCTTCCATGTACTGGATGCCCCAGGCGAGCAAATCTCCAGCCAGGCTGCCGGTGTCGGTCGGGCCGCTGTCCGGACGGATGCGCTGCAGCGCAACGTCACCCAGCAGTTCGTTGAGGTCGCCCCAGCGTCGATAGATGGTCGAAGGCGTTACTCCGGCGCGGGCAGCGATCAGCGGCACGGTCAGTTCGCCACGCTCGCGCTCCTCCAGCAGCTGATTGACCGCATTGTGGACCGAGGCCTGGACCCTCGCACTACGCCCGCCTGGACGCACGCCCTGATTGATCGCCATATGCACCTTAACGCAAAGAGTTTGCTTTTATCTCGAAACAGGTTCATCGTCTGCAAAAGCTAACTCTTAGCCTTTGCGAGAGCAACCATGAGCGATACCTTACCCAAAAGCATGCGCGACCGCCGCAACGGTCTGTCTCGCGCTGCCTCCCTGTGGTTATTGGGGGCGATACTGATCGCCTTCTCGGCTGCGGCCAGCGCGCCGACACCTCTCTACGCCCTCTACCGCGAAACCTGGGGCTTCTCGCCGGCCTTGCTGAGTGTGGTCTTCAGCATCTACGCGGGCGGTTTGCTGCTGACGTTGCTGGTGTGCGGCTCGCTGTCCGATCACATCGGCCGGCGCCCAGTGATAGCAGCCGCCTTGGCACTGGAGGTGTTGGCCATGGCGGTATTCCTGCGTGCAGAATCGGTCGAGGCGTTGATCGTCGCCCGCTTGCTGCAGGGCTGCGCCACAGGGCTTGCTACCAGCGTGCTGGGCGCGGCGTTGCTGGATTTCGACCGTGAGCGCGGGCCGCTGCTCAACAGCGTGACACCGATGCTGGGCCTGGCCCTTGGCGCTTTGGGCAGTAGTGCGTTGATGCAGTTTTCCGGCGAACCGCTGCACCGGGTGTTCCTGGTTCTGTTGGGGATCTTTGCGTTGTTCGCGTTGGTGCTGGCGCGCCTGCCGGAAAGCATCAGCCGTCAGCCCGGTGCATGGGCCTCGCTGCGGCCACGGGTGCGGATTCCGCCGCAGGCCCGGCGGGCCTTCTGGCGGATCGCACCGCTGAATGCGAGTCTCTGGGCATTGGGGGGCTTCTACCTGTCGCTGGGGCCGACGCTCGCGCGCCAGGTCACAGGGCTGCAGGCACCGTTGGTCGGCGGCACCCTGGTCTTTCTCCTCACCAGTTGCGGCGCGCTGGGCATCTTCGCCCTGCGCAACAGCGAGGCCCAGGTGATCCTGCGCCGCGGCAGCCTGGCATTGGTCACCGGCCTGCTGCTGACCCTGATCGGCGTGGACTGCGGCCTGGCCTGGCTGTTCTTCCTCGGCACCGCAGTCGCCGGCCTGGGCTTTGGTGGCGGATTTCTCGGCGCCTTGCGCTCGGTCGTGCCGCTGGCCCTCGCTCACGAACGCGGCGGGCTGATGGCCGGGTTCTATGTGCTGAGTTACCTGGCCTTCAGCCTGCCGGCAGTTGCCGCCGGCATCGCCACCCAGCATGTCGGGCTGGTCGTTACCACCAATGCCTATGCCTGTGTGTTGCTGCTGGCGGCAGTCATGGTGCTTTTGTCGGGCAGTCGCAGCAATCGTTCGCCTGCAGCTTCGGTCGGCTGAACCTCACGGCAACCGTCAGCGCTGCAGCAGCGTCGCCTGCCTTGGGTTGTAGAACGTCGTGTCGGCGGGAATGTCGCGGGTGACCAGTGACATCGCACCGATCACCACGTTGTCACCGATGCGCAGGCGGTCGGCGATGATGCAACTGTTGGCGCCCAGGCTGACGTTGTCGCCGATCTCCAGCGCGTAGTGCTCCAGCCCCAAGGTCTTGATACCGATCGTGCAGTTCTGGCGAATGAAGAAATTGCGCCCGATCCGTACATGCCGAGTGATGACAACGCCTGGCAGATGGGCGATGCGCAACCCAGGCGCAATCTGCGCGCCGATGTCGATGTCCAGCGCATACTTCAGATTGAGTCGCTGCTGCATGCCGCGGGCATGCCGGCGGGCAAGCCCCCCTTTGCCGTCCAGGTACTGAGCCAGACGGTAGGAAAACAGGAAGCGCAGCTTGTTATCCCTGCGCGACCGACGCAGGACGTTACTTAGCAAACTGACCAACCGTCCCGGCTTCTTTTTGTTGGAGACTTCCAGTCGCCAGCACTCCAGCAGATGTTCGAAGGTCAATGCCGGTTTCCCCTGCGTTATCAAAAGCCCCAGCGTAACAAGGTTTTCCAGAAATACTTCAGCGGCGAGCGCAGGTGGCGCCCCCAGTTCTGCTGCCACTGCGCATCCTCATGCCGGGCGACACGCGCATCCTGGGAGGCGGCAGTGCTGATGCGGCGGAACAGCATCGGGTAGGCGCAGTGCTGCTTGATCCGTCGCTTGAACAGGCTGTCCAGCGTTCTACCGTCGTAGGGCGCGGCAACCAGCACTCGACAGCCTTCCTGGGAAAGAATGTACGCATGCGGTGCACTGACCCGCCCACGGGCGATGAATGGAAACCAGGTCAGCCAGGTGCGGCCCATCGTATAGCCCAGGTGCAGGCTCTCGAACGGCCGGGTGGCGATGAAGCGGTTGATCCAGTTGATCGACGTGGCACGCCAGTCGTAGGGCTTGGCATCGTCCTCGAAAATCAGGATGCGCTGCCAGCCGTGCTCCAGGGCCATCAGCGCCAAGGCGCGATGGGACTCGTAGTGGCCCCGAATCGGGTTGATGTCCTTGTCCCTGAGGTGGAAGACCAGTGGATTGCCAATCCTGCTGCCCACTTCCCGCATGAAGCGCTCGCGGCTGTCCTGCCGATCGCGCAAGGAAACACAGAACGCCGCATCGACGTCGAACTTGAACAGGCTGGACACGTAGCACCTACAGCTAGGCAGAGGGGATTTCTGGCGTCAATTCTTTAGCGAGAATGATTATCAAATACCAAGTGCCGCATCATAATACGCACCCGCTCAAGGACAGAAGTGAAATCGATTTAATCATTTTGCCATCATCGTGCGAACGGCTCATCTTGCCGCCCGAGCCCAGGTCTGGCTAGGCTAGCGCACCCATTGCAGAGATTTGTCATGCCGGACTCCCGCGCCATCGCCCTCGACGAAATCGATCGTCAGCTCATTGCCCTGCTGCAGATCAACGCCCGCGAAAGCGTCGCTACCCTCGCACGCCAGCTGGGCATCGCCCGCACCACCGTCACGTCGCGCCTGGCGCGCCTGGAAAAGCACAAGGTGATCACCGGCTACGGCGTGCGCCTGGGCCAGCGCCTGGTCGGGGGTGGTCTGCAGGCCTATGTCGGCATCACGGTGCAACCACGATCAGGGCGCGAAGTGGTGCGCCGCCTGTCGGCGATGGGGCAGGTACAGCAGCTGTGCGCGGTGAGTGGCGAGTTCGACTACGTTGCCTGGCTGCTCAGTGACTCACCGGAACAGCTGGACCAGTTGCTCGACCAGATTGGCAGCCTGGAAGGGGTGGAAAAGACCACCACCTCGATCATCCTGAGCAGCAAGGTGGATCGCGGGCAGCCTGGATAGGCGTTTGTCATAATGCGAACCCTGATCGTCATATCGACATTTCAGCCTGCATATCGACGCCACTATTGCTCTTAATTACGAACGCCACGCTTCATAAAATGACCGCCACGCATTTCCTATACTCAGGCTCCGCCCTCAGCGCAGCCGCTCTGGCAAGGTCATCAGATGAACAAGAAAAACCGCCACCCCGTCGACGGCAAGCCGCCGGTCACCATCTTCGGCCCTGATTTTCCCTTCGCCTTCGATGACTGGCTCGAGCATCCCGCAGGCCTTGGCAGCATTCCCGCTGAAAGGCATGGCGAAGAAGTGGCGATCGTCGGTGCTGGCATCGCCGGGCTTGTGGCGGCCTACGAGCTGATGAAGCTGGGCCTCAAGCCGGTCGTCTACGAAGCCTCGAAGCTCGGCGGGCGCCTGCGCTCGCAGGCCTTCAACGGCACCGACGGTATCGTCGCCGAGCTGGGCGGCATGCGCTTCCCGGTATCGTCCACCGCGTTCTACCACTATGTCGACAAGCTCGGCCTGGAAACGAAACCCTTCCCCAACCCGCTGACCCCGGCGTCGGGCAGCACGGTGATCGACCTCGAAGGCCAGACCTACTACGCCGAGAAAGCCGCCGACCTGCCGGCCCTGTTCCACGAGGTGGCCGAAGCCTGGGCCGATGCGCTGGAGGACGGCGCACGCTTCGGCGAGATTCAGCAGGCCATCCGCGAGCGCGACGTACCGCGCCTGAAGGCCCTGTGGGATACCCTGGTGCCGCTGTGGGACGACCGCACCTTCTACGATTTCGTCGCCACCTCCAAAGCCTTCGCCAAGCTGAGCTTCCAACACCGGGAAGTGTTCGGCCAGGTCGGTTTCGGCACCGGCGGCTGGGATTCGGACTTCCCCAACTCGATGCTGGAAATCTTCCGCGTGGTCATGACCAACTGCGACGATCACCAGCACCTGGTGGTCGGAGGTGTGGAGCAAGTGCCGCAGGGCATCTGGCGGCATGTGCCGGACAGCACTGCGCACTGGCCGGCCGGCACCAGTCTTCGCTCGCTGCACGGCGGCGCGCCGCGGGCCGGGGTCAAGCGCATCGCCCGTGCCAGCGATGGCCGCCTGGCGGTTACCGACAACTATGGCGACACCCGCCACTACGCCGCCGTGCTCACCACCTGCCAGAGCTGGCTGCTGACCACCCAGATCGACTGCGAAGAGTCGCTGTTCTCGCAGAAGATGTGGATGGCCCTGGACCGCACCCGCTACATGCAGTCGTCGAAGACCTTCGTCATGGTCGATCGCCCGTTCTGGAAGGACAAGGATCCGCAGACCGGCCGCGACCTGCTGAGCATGACGCTCACCGATCGCCTGACCCGCGGCACCTACCTGTTCGACAACGGCGACGACAAGCCGGGAGTGATCTGCCTGTCGTACGCATGGATGAGCGATGCGCTGAAGATGCTGCCGCATCCGACCGAGAAACGCGTGCAGCTTGCCCTGGATGCGCTGAAGAAGATCTACCCGAAAACCGACATCGCGGGGCACATCATCGGCGACCCGATCACCATCTCCTGGGAAGCCGACCCCTACTTCCTCGGCGCCTTCAAAGGTGCGCTGCCAGGTCACTACCGCTACAACCAGCGCATGTACGCGCACTTCATGCAACAGGACCTGCCCCCCGAGCAGCGCGGCATCTTCATCGCTGGCGACGACGTGTCCTGGACCCCGGCCTGGGTCGAAGGCGCGGTGCAAACGTCGCTGAATGCGGTGTGGGGTATCATGAACCACTTCGGCGGCAAGACCCATGCGGACAATCCCGGGCCAGGCGACGTGTTCCACGAGATCGGCCCGATCGCCCTGCCTGACTGAGACGAGGAGGCGCCCATGCGCATCGCCCTGTTCCAGGGTGCGCCCAGGCCACTGGACGTGCCCGGCAATCTAGAACGCCTGCAGCACCAGGCACAACTGGCGGCAGCGCGGGGCGCGCAACTGCTGGTGTGCCCGGAGATGTACCTCAGCGGCTACAACATCGGCGCCGAAGCGGTGCAGCGCCTGGCCGAACCCGAAGACGGACCGTCGGCCATGGCGGTGGTGGAGATTGCCCAGGCGCAGCGCATCGCCATCGTCTATGGCTACCCGGAGCGGGCGGAGGACGGCTCGATTCACAACAGCGTGCAACTGATCGACGCCCACGGCCGCAGCCTGTGCAACTACCGCAAGACCCACCTGTACGGCGAGCTGGACCGCTCGATGTTCAGCCCGGGCGCCAACCACTTTCCGGTGGTCGAGCTCGATGGCTGGAAGCTGGGGCTGCTGATCTGCTACGACATCGAATTTCCCGAGAACGCCCGGCGCCTGGCGCTTGAGGGTGCCGAGCTGATCCTGGTGCCGACCGCGAACATGACGCCCTACGACTTCGTCTGCCAGGTGACCGTGCGCTCGCGGGCGCAGGAGAACCAGTGCTATCTGGTATACGCCAACTACTGCGGGGCTGAGGCTGATATCCAGTATTGCGGGCAGAGCAGCATCATCGGCCCGGACGGCAGCCTGCTGGCCATGGCCGGACGCGAGGAATGCCAATTGCTGGCCGACCTTGAGCACGAGCGGGTGGTGAAGGGGCGTGAGGCGTTTCCGTATCTTGCGGACCTGCGGCGGGATCTTCACCGCGGTCAGGATTGAAGCCGACGGCAAAGAAGCGGGTTCACCGACGAAATCGGCACCGTGGCAGATGGCACCGGCCCGGCCGCCGTAAATGCGCTAGCATCGCTCCATGACCGACGCTATCAACACACTCACCCTGCCCAACGGCCTGCGCCTGACCCTGCGCCACGCCCCGCGCCTCAAGCGCGCCGCCGCCGCCTTGAGGGTCCATGCCGGCAGTCATGACGCTCCGGCGAGGTGGCCGGGCCTAGCGCACTTTCTCGAGCACCTGCTGTTCCTCGGCACCGCGCGCTTCCCGCTGGAAGACGGCCTGATGCGGCATGTGCAGGCGTTCGGCGGCCAGGTCAATGCCAGTACCCGCGAACGCACCACCGATTTTTTCTTCGAAGTGCCCGTCTCGGCCCTGGGCTCAGCGCTGGAGCGCCTGTGCCAGATGCTCGCCGAACCGCACCTGAGCCTGGCACGCCAGCACCGCGAGCGTGAAGTGATCCATGCGGAGTTCATCGCCTGGTCGCGCAATGCCGAGGCGCAACGCCAGTTCAGGCTGTTGCAATGCGTATCGCCACATCATCCCTTGAGCGGGTTCCACGCAGGCAACCGGTACAGCCTGGCGTTGCAGGACCCGGCTTTCCAGCGCGCGCTGGGCGACTTCCATGCTCGCTTCTATCGCGGTGGGCAGATCCATCTGAGCCTGTGCGGGCCGCAATCGCTGATGCAGCTCGAAGCTCTGGGCCGGCAGTTTGCCAGCCTGTTCAGTGCGGGCGAAATGCAAGCGCAAACGCCTCCCGCACCCTTGCTCGATATTCCCTTGATCGAGCTCGAAGCCTCCAGAGGCGGCCTTGATTTGCTGTTCGCCCACGAGCACCTTCCGCCAGGTGCCGAGCAGGCCCTGGACCTGCTGCAGGCCTGCCTGAGCGACAGCCGCCCAGGCGGCTGGCTCGATGCCCTGCGCCAACGCGGCTGGCTCCAGGAGGTTCACAGCGATTCGCTGTATGCCTTTGCCGGCCAGTTGCTTTGGCACATCCGCCTGCAACTGCAGCCGGACGCCCCGCCAGCCGAGGTTCGCGCACTGCTGCACGGCTGGTTCGGCGCGTTGCGGCGCCTGGACGCCGCAGCGCTCAACAACGAGTTCGAGCGCCTTCAACTCAGTCGCAAGCAAGCAGCCAGCGCACTTGAACTCGCCCGTCGGGACAGTGCCCAGCGGCCGTTCGAAGCGCTGGATGCCCAGGCACTGAAAGCCTTCAAGGCATTGCTCGATGATCTGCCGAGCGGTGAGCAGGGCCAATGGCAGCAACCGCACGATGAGCCCCTGCTGATCGCCGACCTCCCGGTTGGATGCGCAGCGCTGCCGGATGATCTGACCGTCAGCGACATCCTGCCGGTCGAGCGAGGCCTCGCAACGCTGTATCTACGCTGGCGTATCGCCTCACCCCTGCGCGAGCGCTTTCACGCAGTGCTGTCACAAGCGCTGCAACCACTGCTCGAACGCGCCCGCCGCGCCTCGCTGCAACTGGACTTCTCTCTCATTGGCGAACACTGGCAACTGCGCTGTGCGGGCACGTCTGGCGCGGTAATCCGCACCCTCGACCTGGCCTTGGAACACCTGCGCCACCCTGCACCCCACTTGCTGAACACACCTGCGCCCGCCGAGCCAGCGCACATCCCGATCAGGGCACTGCTCAAGGCACTGCCAGATCACCTGCGCGAGGCAACCATACAGCCACAGCCAGCCTGCCTGCTGGACCTGACAATGCTTGGGCAGATCTGGGCCAGCGCGCCTCGACACGGCCTCGCCATCGGCTTCGATGGCGCAGCGCAAGCGGCCCTCGGCGCGGTATTGGCACATGCACCGGGGTTGCCGGAGGCGCCACCGCCGGCCTCCCGGTCGTTGCCGGCCCGACGCTGGCTGCATCCCCCCACGGGCGGCAGCGAGCATGCGCTGCTGCTGTTCTGCCCGGTTCCCGCACACGATGAAGGCGCAGGTCGGGTACTGGCGCAAGCGCTGCAAGGGCCGGTTTACCAGCGCCTGCGGGTCGAACTGCAACTGGGCTATGCCGTGTTCAGCGCCTTTCGTCAGATAGAAGGCCAAGGCGGCCTGCTGTTCGGTGTGCAATCGCCACAGGCAACGCCCGGCCAGATTCTCGAACACCTGCTCAGCCTGTTGGCCGACGGCGTCACGTTCGACCCCGCCGCCGTACGGGCCCTGGCCGCGCAGTTCGAGGAGCCGGCGATGGCCAATGCGGAAGTCGCCGAATGGGCCTGGCAGACATATCTGGCTACAGAGCCGACAGACCTTTCCCATCTGCGCAGGTCTATTCTCAGGACAGACCAGCCAATACTGGACGATCTGGTGAAACGCCTTCTGGACGCCGAGCACGGCTGGCTATGCCTGGCCACCAGCGAAGCACCGGATGCGCGCTTTGAGCAAATTCCCTCTGTCTGAGGCGGGGATTGTTACCTGTACTGCAAGGGCGCTTTTCGAAGAATTAACCTTTCGGTACAAATTTTTCTTGTAAGATAGCGCAATCTCAGCCAATGGAACCTCCTGACTCAGGCGGCACCAAAGTAGATAGCTGACATCCACCCACACCATCCGGAAGGAGTTCGACCATGACCACCTGGACCAAACCCGCTTACACCGACCTGCGCATCGGCTTCGAAGTCACCATGTACTTCGCCAGCCGCTAAGCAGCGCTGCAGTGCAACGCCTCGGCCCGCCGGGGCGTTTTCGTTTCATGGACCAGGGGCAAGACAGTAGCCATGTACATCCAGATTCTCGGTTCCGCCGCCGGTGGCGGTTTCCCCCAGTGGAACTGCAACTGCGTCAACTGCAAGGGCTTTCGCGATGGCAGCCTGCGCGCAACGGCACGCACCCAGTCGTCCATTGCCCTGTCCGACGACGGTGAGCACTGGATCCTGTGTAACGCCTCGCCCGACATCCGCGCCCAGCTCCAAGCCTTTGCACCGATGCAGCCGGCACGAGCCCTGCGCGACACCGGTATCGACGCGATCGTCCTGCTCGACAGCCAGATCGACCACACCACTGGCCTGCTCAGCCTGCGCGAAGGCTGCCCGCACCAGGTCTGGTGCACCGACATGGTCCACCAGGACCTGAGCACCGGCTTCCCGCTGTTCACCATGCTCAGCCACTGGAACGGTGGCCTGCAGTGGAATCGCATCGAGCTGCAAGGCAGCTTCGTCATCCCCGCCTGCCCTGATCTGCAATTCACGCCCTTCCCATTGCGCAGCGCGGCGCCACCCTACTCGCCGCACCGTTTCGACCCGCACCCAGGCGACAACCTTGGCCTGCTGGTCGAGGACCTGCGCACTGGCGGCAAGCTGTTCTACGCGCCGGGGCTGGGTCAGGTCGACGACAAGCTGCTGCAGATGATGCACGGCGCCGACTGCCTGCTGGTCGACGGCACCCTGTGGGAAGACGATGAAATGCAGCGCCGCGGCGTCGGCACCCGCACCGGCCGCGAAATGGGCCACCTGGCCCAGAACGGCCCCGGTGGCATGCTGGAGGTGCTCGATGCCTTCCCACGCCAGCGCAAGGTGCTTATCCACATCAACAACACCAACCCGATCCTCGACGAAGACTCCCCGGAGCGCGCCGAAGTCCAGCGCCGGGGCGTGGAAGTCGCCTACGATGGCATGAGCATCGAGTTGTAAGGAGGCCTGATGAGCGACGCACTGCCGATGTCCCCTGCCGAGTTCGAGCAGGCCCTGCGCGCCAAGGGCGCCTACTACCACATCCATCACCCCTACCACGTGGCGATGTACCAGGGCCGCGCCACGCGCGAGCAGATCCAGGGCTGGGTGGCCAACCGCTTCTACTACCAGGTGAACATCCCCATGAAGGATGCCGCGATCCTGGCCAATTGCCCGGACCGCGAAGTACGCCGCGAGTGGATCCAGCGCCTGCTCGACCACGACGGCGCCCCCGGCGAGGACGGCGGCATCGAGGCCTGGCTGCGCCTCGGCCAGGCGGTGGGCCTGGACCCGGAGCAACTGCGTTCGCAGGAGCTGGTGCTGCCCGGCGTGCGCTTCGCCGTCGACGCCTATGTCAACTTCGCCCGCCGCGCCTCCTGGCAAGAAGCGGCCAGCAGCTCGCTGACCGAGCTGTTCGCCCCGCAGATCCACCAGTCGCGCCTGGACAGCTGGCCGCAGCACTATCCCTGGATCGATCCGGCCGGCTACGAGTACTTCCGCACCCGCCTGGGCCAGGCCCGACGCGATGTAGAGCACGGCCTGGCGATCACCCTGCAGCACTACACCACGCGCGAAGGGCAGGAGCGTATGCTGGAAATCCTGCAGTTCAAGCTGGATATCCTCTGGAGCATGCTCGACGCCATGAGCATGGCCTATGAACTGAACCGCCCGCCCTATCACAGCGTCACAAGCGAACGGGTCTGGCACAAGGGGATCGCACTATGAGTCTCGACCGCACACTGGTGCCGAACTGGCGCACCGGCTACCGCTTCCAGTACGAACCCGCGCAAAAGGGCCACGTGCTGCTGTACCCCGAAGGCATGATCAAGCTCAACGACAGTGCTGGCCTGATAGGTGGGCTGGTCGATGGCCAGCGCGATGTCGCGGCGATCATCGCTGAGCTCGAACAGCAATTCCCCGGTATCCCGGAAGTGGCCGAGGACATCGAGCAGTTCATGGAGGTGGCCCGTGCCGAACACTGGATCACCCTCGCCTGAGGTGCCGGTCGGCCTGCCGTTGTGGCTGCTGGCCGAGCTGACCTACCGCTGCCCGCTGCAGTGCCCGTACTGCTCCAACCCGTTGGACTTCGCCGCCCAGGGCAAGGAGCTGAGTACCGAACAGTGGTTCGAGGTGATGGCACAGGCCCGTGAAATGGGTGCGGCGCAGATCGGTTTTTCCGGCGGCGAGCCACTGGTGCGCCAGGACCTCGCCGAGCTGATCGGTGAGGCCCGGCGCCTGGGCTACTACACCAACCTGATCACCTCCGGCATCGGCCTCACCGAGCAGAAGATCGCCGCGTTCAAGCAGGCCGGTCTGGACCATATCCAGATCAGCTTCCAGGCCAGCGACGAACAGGTGAACAACCTGCTGGCCGGCTCGAAGAAAGCCTTCGCGCAGAAGCTGGAAATGGCGCGTGCGGTGAAAGCCCACGGTTATCCGATGGTGCTGAACTTCGTCACCCACCGGCACAACATCGACCGGATCGACCGCATCATCGAGCTGTGCATCGCCCTCGAAGCCGACTTCGTCGAACTTGCCACCTGTCAGTTCTACGGCTGGGCGCACCTCAATCGCCTGGGCTTGCTGCCGACCAAAGAGCAGCTCGAACGCGCCGAGCGCATCACCAACCAGTACCGTGAACGGCTGAAAGCCGACGGCAACCCGTGCAAACTGATCTTCGTCACCCCCGACTACTATGAAGAACGCCCCAAGGCCTGCATGAACGGCTGGGGCAGCCTGTTCCTGACCATCACCCCCGACGGCACCGCCCTGCCCTGTCATGGCGCGCGTCAGTTGCCGGTGCAGTTTCCCAACGTGCGCGACCACGACCTGCGGCATATCTGGTACGACTCGTTCGGCTTCAACCGCTTTCGCGGTTACGACTGGATGCCCGAACCCTGCCGTTCGTGCGACGAAAAGGAAAAGGACTTTGGCGGTTGCCGCTGTCAGGCCTTCATGCTCACTGGCGATGCCAGCAAGGCCGATCCGGTGTGCGCCAAGTCGCCGGATCACGGCATCATTCTCAAGGCCCGCGAGGAGGCGCAGACCGCTCAGATGAACATCGAACAGATGACCTTCCGCAATGAGCGCAACTCCCGTGTCATCGCCCGCGGCTGAGTTCAGCGCCACCCAGGCGGTGGCCGCCGGCACCGACTTCGCCGAGCTCAAGGTCGGCGAGCAGGGGCTGTTCTGGAACGAATTCCGCCCCGCCGATGGCGCCTGCCGCATCTGGCACTGGCGCCAGCAGCAGGCCCACTGCCTGACACCGGACGGTTTCAGCGCGCGCAGCCGGGTCTATGAATACGGCGGCGGCAGTTTCTGCCTGGCCCCAGAAGCGGTGGTCTTCGTCAACGAGAAGGACCAGCAGGTCTACAGCCAGGCGCTGGACGGCTCGCACCCCCAAGCACTGACAGCAGCCTCAGAATGCCGCTATGGCGACCTCCAATGGCATGACGGCCAGGTGCTGGCGGTCGAGGAGCGGCATGGCGAATGCGTCGAGCACCGCCTGGTGACGCTGGCAGCAGGCACGCGCCAGGTACTGGTCGAAGGTGCCGACTTCTACGCCTCCCCTGTTCTGAGCCCCGACGGTCAGCGCCTGGCGTGGATCGAATGGGATCGCCCGGCGCAGCCTTGGACCCTTACCCGCCTGATGAGCTGTGCGCGCCAATCCGACGGACACTGGGGGCCAACGCACTGCGTGGCCGGCGAGGACGAATCCCTGCAACAGCCTCGCTTCGACACTGACGGCAGGCTGTATTGCCTATCCGACCGCAACGGCTTCTGGCAGCCCTGGGGCGAGTTCGACGGCGGCTGGCAGGCTATCCCTGCCGAAGCTGCCGACCACGCTGCTGCGCCTTGGCAACTGGGCGCCTGCACCTGGCTGCCCCTGGGCCCGCAAGGCTATCTCGCGACCTGGTTCGACAACGGCTTCGGCAAGCTGGCGATTCGCAGCGAAGACCAAGTCCTGCAAGTGTTCGCCGAGGACTACACGCGGTTTCGCAGCCTGGCGATGGACGCACAGCACCTCTATGCCATCGCTGCCTCACCCACGCGCCCACCGGCAATCCTCGCCATCGCACGCGACGGCCAGCGCAGCCGGATCCTGGCAGGTGGCGGCGAGGTACTGCCAGCCGAGCGCATCAGTTATCCACAGCCCATCAGCTACCCGAGTGGCGACGCCCTGGCCCATGGATTCTTCTACCCAGCCATGGACAGCCAGCACACCCCCCCGCTGGTGGTGTTCATCCACGGAGGCCCGACCTCGGCCTGCTACCCGGTACTCGACGCACGCATCCAGTACTGGACCCAGCGTGGTTTCGCCGTCGCCGACCTCAACTATCGCGGCAGCAGCGGCTATGGCCGCGCCTATCGCCAGGCATTGCACCTGCGCTGGGGCGAAATCGACGTGCAGGACGCCTGCGCCGCCGTTGCATTCCTCGCCGGGCAAGGCTTGATAGACCCGGACAAGGCGTTCATTCGCGGCGGCAGTGCCGGCGGCTACACCACCCTGTGCGCCCTGGCCTTCCACGACGTATTCCGCGCGGGCGCCAGCCTCTATGGCGTCAGCGACCCCATCGCGCTGGGCAAGGCGACTCACAAGTTCGAAGGCGATTACCTGGACTGGCTGATCGGCGACCCGCAGCAAGATGCCGAGCGCTACCGGGAACGCACACCGCTACTGCATGCTGAGCGGATCAAGGCGCCAGTGATCTTCTTCCAGGGTGAGCTGGATGCGGTGGTAGTGCCGGAACAGACCCGCAGCATGCTGGAGGCGCTGAAAGCCAATGGCATCGAAGCGGTTGGGCACTTCTACCCTGAGGAGCGTCATGGTTTTCGCAAGGCACAGAACCTTGCCCATGCGCTGGAAGAGGAATGGCGGTTTTATTGCCGGGTGCTGGCGGGTTGAGGGGGCCGCGCCCGGCCCCGTCATGCGCTAGCGCTTGGCGATGATGTACACCGCGTGCACGATCCCCGGAATGTAGCCCAACAGGGTCAGCAGGATGTTCAACCAGAACGCGCCGCCGAAGCCAACTTGCAGGAACACGCCCAAAGGCGGCAGAAGAATAGCGATGATGATACGAATGAAGTCCATGTGAAGCTCTCCTGGGATGGTTCTCAACACAGACTAGTGCGCTTCGCTGGAGGTTCCACACTGATATCACGCCTGAAAAAAAACGCCCCGGGCCAAATACAGCTGGCCAAGGGCGATGCGCAGGAACGCGAGACGGTTCGTTGAAATTCGGTGGTCAGGCCGTCGCTTCGCGGCGAACCTGTTGGTGGGAATGCAAGCGGGCGAAGGCACGGGATAACCGCTGCAGCATTTCGTCGATATTGCCCCGGCTAACGGTCAGCGCCGGCGAGAAGCGCACCACATCCGCTTGCGGGGCATTGAGCAGCAGGCCTTCGTGCAGAGCTGCCTCGACCAGTTCCTGGGCCAGCGCTTCACGCAACTGCAACGCCCATAACAACCCCTGGCCCCGCACCTCGCCCTGCCCGTAGCGCCCCGCCAGACGGCTAAGACCCTCGCGCAGGTGCCGGCCGCTGTCCTGCACCTTCTCGAGAAAACCCGGCGCCAGCACGGTATCCAGCACCGCCAGGCCCGCCGCGCTCATCAGGGCGTTGCCGTGGTGGCTGCCCTCCAGCTCGCCCGGCGCGGCGCAGCAGGCCGTACCGCGGGCCAGCAGGGCCGCCAGCGGCACCCCACCGCCCAGGCCCTTGCCCAAGGTGAGGATGTCAGCACGCACGCCATAGATCTGTTCGGCCAGCAGCGCGCCACAACGGCCGATACCGGTCTGTACTTCGTCGAGAATCAACAGGATGCCCAGCTCGCGGCAGAGCTTTTCGACCCCCTGCAGGTATTCACGTGTTGCCGGAATCACGCCGGCTTCGCCCTGGATCGGCTCGAGCATGATCGCCACGGTGCGCGAGTCGACCTCGGCATGCAGCGCGGCCAGGTCGTTGAACGGCACCTTGCTGAAGCCTGGCAATCCCGGTTCACAGCGGTTGCACGGCAGCGGGTCGGACGCCGACAGCGCGCCAAGGCTGCGGCCATGGCAGGCCTGGCTGGCCGTGATGATGTGATAGGCGCCGCCGCGATGCAGCTGGCCCCATTTGCGCGCAAGCTTGATTGCGCCCTCGCAAGCCTCGGCGCCACTATTGAGCAGGTACGCCTGGTCGCTGCCGGTGCTTTGGCACAAGCGCCCGGCCAACGCCAGCAGCGCCGAGCTGTGAAAGCCCGCGCCCGGATTGATCAGGGCCTGGGCCTGGCTGCCGAGGGCCCTGGCCAGCACTTCAGGGCTGTGCCCGAGGCTGTTGACCGCGCAGCCCTGGGTGAAGTCCAGGTACGCATGCCCCTGGTCATCCCACAACCACGAACCCTGGCCCCGCACGAACACCTGAGGTGCGCGCTCGCGGCCAGGCATCAGCCACTCGCGGGACATCTGCGAGGGCTGCGCCTCATGCGTCGGGCTCTGCACGGGCCCGGCAACGGCCGCAGCCGAACGACGCAGCTTGAACAGGTTCATGATGACTCCAGGGCAATCACGGGGACGGCAAGGCGCCCCGGTCTTCGCCTGAGGTCGGATATTTTGCCTTGCCTATCAAAAGTGTTTCTCATCCGGGGCAACAATGAACCGGGCGGATCGCTTCAGCCCTCCGGAATACGGCGATAGACTAGGCGTACCGGCGCTTCGCGGCCATTTCGTTTTTTCAGCTTTTTCGATAAGTATTTCTTATGGATTTTCGCCAACTGCGTTATTTCGTCGCGGTCTATGAAGAAGGCCATGTGGGGCGGGCTGCAGAGCGTCTGTCACTGTCGCAACCGGCACTGTCGCAACAGATCCGCCAGCTTGAGCACAGCCTTGACCTGAACCTGTTCGAGCGCAGCAACAAACGCCTGCTGCCAACCCTCGCCGCGCACACCCTCTACAACCATGCATTGCCCCTGCTCGACGGGCTGCAGCGCGCCCAGGAAGCCATGCAGGGGTTCAAGGGCCAGTCCTTGCGTACCTTGGCCATCGGTGTGCTGCAGACCGTACGCCCGAGCCTGGTGCCGCGGCTGCTGGAGAAACTGCGCAAGGCCCAGCCACACCTGGTCGTGCAGATCTACGAACTGTCAGGGCTGGAAATCGAGCGGCGGCTACTCAATGGCAGCCTGGATATCGGCATCAGCTACCTGCCGCCACGTCAGCCAGGGCTGCACGGGCTGTTGTTGTACGAAGATGAACTGCAGCTTGTCATCCCCAATACGCATCAGTTGAAAGACTTCAAGAAGGTCTCGATCAGACAAGCCGCCGAACTGCCGCTGCTGATGCTGGGGGAGGAATTTCAGATCCGGCAGATCTGGAAGGCCCAACTGGCCAACCTCGGGCGCAGGCCGCAGGTGCAGGCAGAGATGAACAACATGGGGGGGATTCTCGACAGCCTGGCCAATACCGCCCTGGCGACCATCCTTCCGGGGCGGGCCAAGGAAGCGGCCGAAGACGATCAGGCACTGCTGTGGAAACCCCTGAGCGAGCCGCGGGTCCCGCTCAAGGTGGGCCTGGTGTTTCGCGATGCCCAGCGCCAGCAGGCATCGGTGGAGTTGCTGCGCACCCTGCTTGAGGAGGAGAGCGATGCCCGCCAGGCTGGCGTGCAGACACTGGATGGGCGCGGCGCATAAAAACGCCAGACAAAGAAAACCCCGCCGAGGCGGGGCTCTCCAGACTGTTTCCCTGACATCCTTATCGTCCCACCATCCTGGCGGGAAATCCTACGTGTCCCTGTTCTGTCCTTTGCGCTTCCTGCGCTCCGTCCATGTAAGAAAGATTAACCGTGGATCCAATCTTAGGAAAGAGGAGAAAAGTCACCACGTAATGTAGGAAAAAGCTTACAAGGCCGAGGTTTTCAGAACGTCCTGTTTGCACTCGAAAACCCCGGCCCCTCGATCAGAATTGCGCGGCATCCAGCAGGTACAACGACTCGCTGCCCGCCTTCACCGATGCCACCAACGAATCCAGCCTTGGCAGCAGGCGGGCGAAGTAGAAGCGCGCCGTCCCAAGCTTCGCACCATAGAAGGCCTCGTCGCCCTCGCCAACCTGCGCAGCACGAGCCATCAGTGCCCACATGTAGCCATAGGCCACGTAACCGAACGCATGCAGGTACTCGACCGAGGCGGCACCAATTTCGTTGGGGTTGCCTTTCGCCTGCTCCAGCACCCACTCGGTCAAGCCGTCGAGCTGATCCAGCGCAGCGCCCAGCGGCCGCGTGAACTCGTCGTCGGCAGCGCCGAGGAACTGACGGATCTCGTCAGCGAACAGACGGTAGTACGCGCCGCCGCTGGCCACCACCTTGCGCCCCATCAGGTCCAGGGCCTGGATGCCATTGGTTCCCTCGTAGATCTGCGTGATGCGCACATCGCGCACCAACTGCTCCTGGCCCCATTCGCGAATGTAGCCGTGTCCACCGAACACCTGCTGGCCATGTACGGTGCACTCCAGGCCGAGGTCGGTGAGGAACGCCTTTGCCACCGGCGTCAGCAAGGCCACCAGTTCCTCGCTGCGTTTACGGGTAGCGGCGTCTTCGCTGAACTTGGCGCTGTCCAGTTGCATCGCGACATAGGTGGAAAACGCCCGACCGCCTTCGATCAGCGCTTTCATGGTGAGCAGCATGCGGCGCACGTCGGGGTGGACGATGATCGGGTCGGCGACCTTGTCCTTGGCTTGCGGGCCCGTCGGTGCACGGCTCTGCAAGCGGTCGCGGGCGTATTCGACGGCATTCTGGTAGGAGCGCTCGGCCGACGCCAGGCCCTGGATACCGACACCCAGGCGCTCGTAGTTCATCATGGTGAACATCGCCGCCAGGCCTTTGTTCGGCTCCCCGACGATATAGCCGATTGCCTCGTCGAAGTTCATCACGCAGGTGGCCGAAGCCTGGATGCCCATCTTGTGTTCGATCGAGCCACAGGTGGCCGGGTTGCGCGCCCCCAGGCTGCCATCGTCGTTGACCAGGAACTTGGGCACCAGGAACAGCGAGATGCCTTTCGGACCAGCCGGCGCGTCCGGCAGCTTGGCCAGCACCAGGTGGATGATGTTTTCGGTCAGGTCGTGCTCGCCACCGGTGATGAAGATCTTGGTGCCGCTGACCTTGTAGCTGCCGTCGGCCTGCGGCTCGGCCTTGGTGCGGATGATGCCCAGGTCGGTGCCGGCATGGGGCTCGGTCAGGCACATGGAGCCGGCCCAGACGCCGGCGTACATGTTCGGCAGATACTTTTCCTTCAACGCTTCGCTGGCGTGGGCGTTGATCGACAGGCAGGCACCTGCGGTGAGCATCGGATACAGCCCGAACGACAGGCTCGAAGCGTTGACCATTTCCTCGACCTGGGCCGAGATGGCCTTGGGCATGCCCATGCCACCAAACAGCGGATCCCCGCCGACACCGACCCAGCCGCCTTCGGCGTAGGTCTGGTAAGCCTCGATGAACCCGGCCGGGGTGCGGACCGCGCCATTGTCCCAGTGGCAGCCTTCTTCATCAGCGGCGCGGCTCAGGGGCGCAATGCTCTTGCTGGTGACCTTGCCTGCCTCTTCCAGCACGGCCAGGGCAGTTTCGGCGTCGACAACCTCAGCCAGCCCCGGCAACTGGGACCAGAGATCGGCAACCTTGAAGACTTCATTGAGTACGAAGCGCATATCGCGCAGGGGCGCTTTATAGTCGGCCATGACAACCTCTCGCTAGCAGAGTCGGGGGCGGCCGCCATGGGCCGCACACTGGGTTGGAAGCAGTGTAACCGAACAACTTTTACGAGACATAGGGTCATCACGCGACCATATAGTCAACTATAGTCACGCCATGCGAACTGCCCCGCGCCGTGCAGTTTGCCCCTGCTGCATGACGCAGTTACGACCCGCAGCCTTGGCGCTATAGAGCGCCTGGTCAGCGGATTTGAGCACTTCTTCCGGGTTGCGGTGCTCCGGTAGGCGCTCGGCGACGCCGATGCTGATAGTCACCGACACCGTGTTGCCCGCCGAACCTGCACGGCGCTGGCGCCCGGTGGAATCATCCTGTGGGCGGCTGTTCTGATCGCGCAACTGGATGGCATAGTTAGCGATCATCTCGCGCACCGCTTCCAGGTGCGGCAGGCATTCTTCGGCGGTCTGCCCGGCGAATACCAGGGCGAACTCCTCACCGCCATAGCGATAGGCGCGCCCGCCCCCGGTCACCTTCGACAGGCGGCTGGCGACCAGGCGCAACACTTGGTCGCCGACATCGTGGCCATGGGTATCGTTGAATTTCTTGAAGTGATCCACGTCGGTCATGGCGATCACATAACTGCGGCCCAGGCGCTGCATGCGTTCGTTCAGCGCGCGGCGGCCAGGAAGGCCGGTCAGTTCGTCGCGAAACGCCATCTGGTACGCCTCGTGGGAGACGGCTGCGGCGATCATCAGCATCACCTGGCTGCACATGATGTTCAGGGTGAAGGGCAGGATGAACGTCTGCGGCAGCATCCAGAAGATCCCCACCAGGCCGGTGATCTGCGCGGCGTGCAACGGCCGGGGCTCGCGCAGGTACTGCACCACCAGCAGGATGAATACGCCCAGGAACAACGGGTAGGCCAACTGGATCAGGCTCATCCACTGCCCATGCAGCGACGGCCAGCGGATCTCTGCCAGCCACGTCAGCAACGTCTGTGGGTAACTCTGCTCCAGCGCCAGGGTCACGCTGCCAACCGCGAACAGCACGGCGAAGCGGGCAAGCATGTCCTGGGCCAGGTGGGTGCGTTCCTGCCAGGCGCCGAACAGCCCGAACAGTGCTGGCAGCAGCAGGCACACGAGGTGGAACACCACTGCAGCGTCTTCGCGGACCTTGCCGTGATCGCGGTAGTAATCGGTCTGGGTATCGAGCAGGAAGTAGGCGATGTACACCGTGACCATCAGGAACAGTTCACGCTGGCGGCGGTACACCGCACAGTAGGCACCGCCGAGCAGCAGCACCAGGGTAGGTAATACGTTGAACAGGGACGTGAAAAACACGCTCAGGTCCCTGACATACGCCGCCGCAAGCCCCGACACCAGCAGCAGGATCGAAGGCAGAAAGTGGCTGGCGCGAACAGCGGATAGACGAAACAAGGGTAATCTCCGACCCGGCAGATCAATAATGGCATTGTGCCCTTACTTCATCGGCAGCGCACATGAATAGATGAATACAACGAAGGGTTTAACGGCAGGCGGGGGGCGAGTCTTGAGGTTTTCTCGTTACCGGATGCAACGAGAGCAGGCAAAAAAAACGCCTGCCGATAATGGCAGGCGTTTTTCCGTACAGCGTCGGGGGTCAGATCGACAGACCGAAGTCTTCTTCTTTCATCGCCATCAGGTTGTTGGCACCCGACAGGATGGCCGCCACGTGCGTGCGAGTACGCGGCAGGATGCGCTGGAAGTAGAAGCGCGCGGTCTGCAGCTTGGCAGTGTAGAACGCCTCTTCAGCGGTGCCGGCCGCCAGCTTCTCGGCAGCCAGGCGGGCGATGTCAGCCCAGAAGTAGGCCAGGCACGCGTAGCCGGAGTACATCAGGTAGTCCACGGACGCGGCACCGACTTCCTCACGGTCTTTCATGGCGGCCATGCCGATCTTCATGGTCAGCTCGCCCCACTCCTTGTTCAGCGCAGCCAGCGGCTCGACGAATTCCTTGGTGGCTTCGTTGCCTTCCTGACCTTGGCAGAACTTGTGGACGATCTTGGTGAAGCCCTTGAGCGCCTCGCCCTGGGTCATCAGCACCTTGCGGCCCAACAGGTCGAGAGCCTGGATGCCGGTGGTGCCTTCGTACAGCATCGAGATGCGGCTGTCGCGCACGTTCTGCTCCATGCCCCACTCGGCAATGAAACCGTGGCCACCGTAGATCTGCACGCCATGGTTGGCGGCCTCGAAACCGACTTCGGTCATGAATGCCTTGGCGATCGGGGTCAGGAAAGCCAGCAGTGCATCGGCCTTCTTGCGCTCCTCCTCGTCCTGGCTGTACTTGACGATGTCCACCTGCTTGGCAGTGAAGTAGACCATTGCGCGATTGCCTTCGGCGAAGGCTTTCATGGTCAGCAGCATGCGGCGAACGTCCGGGTGGACGATGATCGGGTCAGCGGCCTTGTCCGGTGCTTTCGGGCCGGTCAGGGAGCGCATCTGCAGACGATCGCGGGCATATTTCAGGCCACCCTGGAAGGCCACTTCGGCGTGAGCCAGGCCTTGCAGTGCTGTCCCCAGGCGCGCGGTGTTCATGAAGGTGAACATGCAGTTCAGGCCCTTGTTGGCCGGGCCGATCAGGTAGCCGGTGGCCGCGTCGAAGTTCATCACGCAGGTGGCGTTACCGTGGATGCCCATCTTGTGCTCGAGGGAACCGCAGCTCACGCCGTTGCGCTCGCCTACACCGCCTTCGGCGTTCGGCAGGAACTTGGGCACGATGAACAGCGAGATGCCCTTGGTGCCGGCTGGGGCATCGGGCAGGCGCGCCAGCACGATGTGGACGATGTTATCGGCCATGTCGTGTTCACCGGCCGAGATGAAGATCTTGGTGCCGGATACCTTGTAGCTGCCATCGGCCTGCGGCTCGGCCTTGGTGCGCAGCATGCCCAGGTCGGTGCCGCAGTGCGGCTCGGTCAGGCACATGGTGCCGGTCCATTCGCCGGACACCAGCTTGGTCAGGTAGGTTTCCTGTTGCTCGGGGGTCCCGTGCTCGGAGATGGTGTTCATCGCGCCGTGGGACAGGCCTGGGTACATGCCCCAGGACCAGTTCGACTCGCCGACCATCTCGCTCAGGGTCAGGCCCAGCGACTCTGGCAGGCCTTGGCCGCCGTGCTCGACGTCATGGGCCAGGCTCGGCCAGCCGCCTTCGACGAACTGCTTGTAGGCTTCCTTGAAGCCGGTCGGGGTCTTCACGCCCGACTCGCTCCAGGTGCAGCCTTCCAGGTCGCCGACACGGTTCAGCGGGGCCAGCACCTGCTCACAGAACTTGGCACCTTCCTCGAGGATCGCATCGACCATGTCCGGTGTAGCATCCTGGCAACCCGGCAGGCTCTGATAGTGCGCTTCATAGCCGAGCAGCTCGTCACGGACGAAGCGAATATCACGCAAGGGGGCTTTGTATTCAGGCATGGCGATGAACCTCTGGGCTGAGTTCGTTGGGGAGACCGCGGGTACCGACCAGCTCTTGGCGGCTTTCGGTCAAACAGTTGTTTGAAACTTACGTTTAGCTCAGGGCAATGTCAAGAAGGGACGATAGTGCCAATTCGGTCGCGAACGATGGCGTTTCTGCCAGCGCTCGATTCATCGGCCCCATGCGCCTGTGGGAGCGGGTTTACCCGCGAACAAACCAGGCACACTTGCGTGGCTTGGTTGATTCGCGGGTAAACCCGCTCCCACAGGGACTTGGCCGACGGTTATGCAGTCAGGCGTAGGTATCGATGAACCGACCGAGCATTTCGTCGGAGGCCTTGGCGACTTTCACGCCGAGTTCGACTTCGTGCTTGCCCAGGGCGAGCTGCACGGTACTGGTGGCCAAGTCTTGCTGTTGGCTGCGGTCTACACCACGCAGGCGCTCGGCCTGATAGCTGGTGGACTGGCTGGCGCCTGCGCGCTCGACGCCATTGCTGGCGATCTGGCTGGCGGCCTGGTCGACGCGGTTCTGCCCGTTCTGGATGGCGCCGAGGCCTGCGTAGAAAGCAGAGCTGCCGGTGATTTCCATATCAGGACTCCACAAGACTGGGTGAGGGAAGAGGGCTCAATTAAAACAGCCCGCAAGGAAAATTACCCGTTTAAATCCTTAATAGCCCAGTGCCAGCTAATAGAATCAGGGCATTTTTCGTAACCGGATGTCCACCAATCGGTCAGTCAAGCAAGTCCAGGTCCAGATAACCGGCAACCGCCTCGGCTCCGGCAGACTTCAGCCACGGCACCCGCCCCAGGCATGGTGCCGGCAGGCGCTCGGCGAGGCTTGCCAGGTTTTCTTCAAGCCGCGCAGTGCGTGGATCGACGACATTGGCCACCCAGCCCGCCAGTTGCAGGCCATCGCGGGCGATGGCCTCGGCACTGAGCAGCGCATGGTTGATGCAACCCAGGCGCACCCCCACCACCAGGATCACCGGAAGCTTCAAGGCAACCGCCAGGTCGGACAGGTTGGCATGATCGGACAACGGCACCCGCCAGCCACCCGCCCCCTCGATCAGGGTGAAGTCGGCGCCGTGCGCCAGTACTTGCTGCATGGCGTCACGCAGTGTCGGCACGCTCAGTGCCACGCCGGCTTCGCGCGCGGCCACATGCGGGGCGATGGCCGGTTCGAAGGCGAAGGGATTGACCTGCTCATAGGGCAGCTTGATCGAGCTTTCGTCGATCAGCGCCAGCGCATCACTGTTGCGCAGCCCCTTGGGGCTGACCGTGCATCCGGACGCCACAGGCTTGGCAGCCAGCGTGCTACGCCCAAGGTTATGTGCTGCACGCAACAGCCCGGCGGCGATGGTGGTCTTGCCGACATCGGTGTCGGTACCGGCGATGAAATAGGCCTGGCTCATGTCACTCCTCTTCGCCTCTACGCAACACCCCATAGACCACCTGATAGGTGGCAGGCAGACCTTGGTCGTCACGGAACTGCTCATAGGCCTGCAGCAGCCCCTGCATGCGTGCACGCCCGGTCAGGCCCGACGGGCGCCCGGGATTCAGGTTGTGCGCACCCAGCGCCTTGAGTTCGTGGGTCAGGCTGCGCACATCCGGGTAGTGCAGTACGTGGGGCAGGCGCTCCAGCCCGAGCAGGGTCAGGCCGCTGTCGGCGCACAGGCGCTGGTAATCCTCGAAACCCCGGAAACGATTGACATGCACCAGCCCATCCACTGCCTGCCAGCTGGCACGCAACTCCTCCAGCGTGCCGACACACAGGCTGCTGAACGCCAGCACTCCGCCCGGTCGCAACACGCGCCGGGCCTCGGCCAGCACGCTGGAGAACTGGTCGCACCATTGCACTGCCAGGCTGGAGAACACCAGGTCGAAGGCGCCATCGCGCAGCGGCAGGCGCTCGGCATCACCGGCCACATGATGATGCGCCCCACCCTGCTCGCGGGCATGGCTCAACATGCCTTCGGCGATATCCACCGCCACGCCATGGGCAGCCTCGAAGCGCGCAGCCAGGGCGCGACTGAAATGGCCAGTGCCGCTGCCCAGGTCGAGCCAGCGGGTCGGCGCCATCGACGCCGGCAAGCGCGCGAGCAAAGCGTCACCCACCGCGCGCTGCAGGGCAGCGACGCTGTCATAGCTGGCCGCCGCGCGAGAGAACGAGGCCGCCACCTGGCGCTTGTCCGGCAGGGCGCCGGGCAGGATCGGGCGGGAAAGATCAGTCATCACCACTCTCATGCAAGAAACTCTTGATACCCGCCGCCAGCTCCTGTGGGTACTCCAGCAGGAACGCGTGGGAACTCTCTTCGACCAGGCCGACTTCAACATCCGGCAGCAGCTCGCTGAGCGCCTTGGCCGCATCCGCCGGCACCAGTGCATCGCTGCCGGCGAACAGGTGCAACTGTGGGCCGCCGTACTGCTCGAGCGCCTGGCGGGTATCCAGCTTGGCCAACACTTGCAAGCCGGTGGCCAGGTACAAGGGATCGGTGTCCGGCACGCCCACGCCGAGCTGGCGCAGCAAGGTGCGGGGTTGCTGCGCACCCTCGCTGCACAGCGTGCGAAATCGCTTGAGGGTGACCTGCGTGTGGCTGCGACAACCATCAAGGAAGGTGCCGAAAGTGTGTTCGGCCATGCCGTGGGGCCAGTCGTGGCGGGCCACGAAACTCGGATTGCTGGCCAGCGTCAGCAGGCCACAGCAATGGTCGCCACGCTTGTGCGCCAAGGCGCTGGCAAGCATGCCGCCCAACGACCAGCCACCCAGCCAGACATCCGTCGGCAGCTTGCGGTCGAGGTGATCGACCCAGGCCTGGACGTCAGCATCAGGCAGCTCCGGCAACGCTGCCAGATCGACCTGCAGGCGTGGATCCTGCGCCCGCAGGCTGGCAGCCAGGGGTTCCAGTGAAGCGGTGCCCAGCCCCCAGCCGGGCAAGAGGATCAGTCGGTTACGCATCGGCGGACTCCAGCTGTGCATGACACTCGGCCAATGCATTCAACAATAGCTGGACCTGCGCCTCGCTGTGCGCGGCGCTCAAGGTTACGCGCAGGCGCGCACTGCCGACCGGTACGGTTGGTGGGCGGATCGCGGTGACCAGCAGACCCCGCGCGCGCAGCATCTTCGACAGCGTCAATGCCCGCGCCGCATCGCCGACCAGGATCGGCTGGATCGCGGTCGGGCTGTCCATCAACGCCAGGCCGATCTGCTGCGCGCCCTGGCGGAACTGGCGGATCAACGCGCCAAGGTGCTCGCGCCGCCAGCGTTCGTCACGCAGCAGTTGCAGGCTTTTCAGCGTTGCACAGGCCAGTGCCGGCGGCTGACTGGTGGTGTAGATATAAGGACGGGCGAACTGCACCAGCGCCTCGATCAGGTCATCGCTGCCCGCGACGAACGCGCCGGCAGTACCGCAGGCCTTGCCGAGCGTGCCGATCAGCACCGGCACCTGATCGATGCCCAACCCGAAGTGCTCGACGATACCGCCACCATTGGTGCCCAGCGTGCCGAAACCATGGGCATCGTCGACCATCAGCCAGGCGCCGTGTGGACGCACCACCGTCGCCAGGGCAGGCAGGTCGGCAAGATCACCGTCCATGCTGAACACGCCATCGGTGACTACCAGCGTGTCACCGACCGCTTTATCCAGGCGACTCGCCAGGCTGGCCGGATCGTTGTGCAGGTAGCGGCTGAAGCGGGCGCCGCTGAGCAGCCCGCCGTCGAGCAACGAGGCATGGTTGAGACGATCCTGCAACACCGTATCGCCCTGCCCCACCAGCGCGGTGATGGCGCCGAGGTTGGCCATGTAGCCGGTGGTGAACAGCAGCGCACGCGGGCGTCCGGTCAACTCGGCGATGGCCTCTTCGACCTCGTGGTGCGCAGTACTGTGGCCGACCACCAGGTGCGAGGCACCGCCACCGACACCCCAGCGCTCGGCACCGGCACGCCAGGCGGCGGTCACTTCCGGGTGATTGGCCAGCCCGAGATAATCGTTGCTGCAGAACGCCAGCAGACGCTGCCCATCGACCACCACCTCCGGGCCTTGCGGGCTCTGCAACAGGGGGCGGCGCCGATACAGGTCCGCGGCGCGCCGTTCGGCCAGGCGCGCCGCCAGATCGAAGGCCATGATCAGACCGAAGCGGCGTCGTAGAACATCTCGCTGCTGCGCTGCTCGACCAGCGCCTGCTCGATGGCCGCCTGGTGCACTTCGTCGGCGTGCTCCTCACGCTCTTCGGGCTTGATGCCCAGACGCGCGAACAGCTGCATGTCCTTGTCTGCCTGCGGGTTGGCGGTGGTCAGCAGTTTCTCGCCGTAGAAGATCGAGTTGGCGCCAGCCATGAAGGCCAGGGCCTGCATCTGCTCGTTCATCTGTTCACGACCAGCAGACAGGCGCACGTGCGACTTGGGCATGAGGATCCGCGCGACAGCGAGCATGCGGATGAAATCGAACGGATCGACGTCTTCTGCGTTGGCCAGCGGCGTACCGGCAACCTTCACCAGCATGTTGATCGGCACCGACTCCGGGTGCTCGGGCAGGTTGGCGAGCTGGATCAGCAGGCCTGCGCGGTCGTCCAGCGACTCGCCCATGCCGAGAATGCCGCCGGAGCAGATCTTCATCCCGGCATCACGTACGTAGGCAAGGGTCTGCAGGCGCTCGCTGTAGGTGCGGGTGGTGATGATGCTGGTGTAGAAGTCCGGCGAGGTATCGAGGTTGTGGTTGTAGTAGTCCAGACCCGCCTGGGCGAGTGCCTGGGTCTGGTCCTGATCGAGCTTGCCGAGGGTCATGCAGGTTTCCAGGCCCATGGCCTTGACCCCTTTGACCATCTCCAGCACGTAGGGCATATCCTTGGCGGAGGGATGCTTCCACGCGGCGCCCATGCAGAAGCGAGTCGAGCCGATGGCCTTGGCCCGGGCAGCCTCTTCCAGCACCTTCTGCACTTCCATCAACTTCTGTTTTTCCAGCCCGGTGTTGTAGTGGCCGGACTGCGGACAATATTTGCAATCTTCGGGGCAGGCACCGGTCTTGATCGACAGCAGCGTCGAGACCTGCACGCGGTTCGGGTCGAAGTGCGCGCGATGCACGGTCTGCGCCTGGAACAACAGGTCGTTGAATGGCTGCTCGAACAGCGCCCTGACCTCGGCCAGGGACCAGTCGTGACGTGTTGTTGCATTTGTGCTGGCGCTCATCGGCGTTTCCTTATCTAGGCTCTGACAGGCGCCGGGACAGGAAAGCCCGCAGCGCTTCACGGATAGCTCGCATAGTCAGGGAAGGCCCATGCACTGTCAACCAAACATAAAAACACTGGTTTACAACTGGCTAAATATTGAACAAATCTGTTTGCTTTGCGATGAGCCTGCGCAACAGGCATATCCCTTGTGTCCGGCCTGCGAGCATGAGTTGCCGTGGCTCGACGACCAGTGCACGCGCTGTGCGCTGCCCCTGGCGATGCGGGCGTTGACCTGTGGGCAGTGCAGCCGCAGGCCACCGCCGTTCGAACGGGTCATTGCGCCGTGGCATTACGGGTATCCGCTGGACGCTGTGATCAGCCGCTTCAAGCACCGCAGCCAGTGGCCGCTGGGGCGGTTGCTGGCAGATCTGCTGGCACAAGCCCTGCAGCACCGCTATGACGAAGGCCTGACAAAACCCGACCAACTGTTGCCCGTGCCACTGGCTGCACGTCGACTGCGCCAACGCGGCTTCAACCAGGCCGCCATGCTCGCACGCTGGCTATCGAGCCAGTTGCACATCCCCTGCGACGAGCGCGTGCTGCTGCGCCCACGTGACACCGCGGCGCAGCAGACTCTCGACGCCAAAGCGCGCTGGCGCAACTTGCGCCAGGCCTTCACCGTCGCACCGCACGCCACGCTCGACGGGCGCCATGTGGCCCTGGTCGACGACGTGCTGACCACCGGTGCCACTGCCCGCGCGCTGGCGAGCCTGCTGCGCAAGGCCGGGGCGCGCCGGGTCGATGTGTACTGCCTGGCACGCACGCCCAGGCCTGGGCAGGGTTGACTAGACTCGGTCTCGAAGGCACTTTCGCCGCATCACACCGCCGGTAACCTGCCCAATGTCCTTGCCCGCCCTGCTTGCCCAGCACATCTTCCGTCGTCCGCAGCGCATCGCCCTGCTGCAGCACATCGCTGAACAAGGCTCGATCACCCGCGCCGCCAAGGCGGCCGGGATCAGCTACAAGAGCGCCTGGGATGCCATCGACGAGCTCAACAACCTCGCAGCGCAGCCGTTGGTCGAGCGCAGTGCCGGCGGGCGTGGCGGTGGCGGTGCCAAGCTGTCGACGGAGGGCGCAAGGGTCTTGCGCCTGTATCAGCGCATCCAGGCGTTGCAGAGCGAAATCCTCGAATCCACCGAAGAACACAGCGACCTCGACCTGCTCGGCCGCCTGATGCTGCGCACCAGCGCTCGCAATCAGTTGCGCGGGCAGATCAGCGGGCTGCGCCGCGAGGGGCGTTACGACAGGGTCAGCCTGGCACTGGGCAGCGGGCTGGAAATCGATGCGCTGATCACACCGGACAGTACCGAACGGCTGGAGCTGGCCCTGGGAAGCACGGTGGTGGCCCTGCTCAAGGCCGGATGGGTGAAAGTGCTGGCTGACGGTGATCAGCCGGACGCCGAGAGCAATTGCCTGCACGCCCAGGTGGAAGAAGTACTGGCCAATGAAGGCGGCAGCAGTGAAATGCGGCTGGCGCTGGAGAACGGACAGACGCTGTGCGCCTTTGCCGAACCGCAATGGCTGCAGCACCAGGCAGTCGCGGCAGGCAGCAAGGTGCGAGCGCAGTTTCATCCTTCGTTCGTGCTGCTGGGGGTGCCGGTGTAGCGCGCAATGCGTTGGAGCGGGCTCGCACCGCGATCACCCGAAGCGGCTACCTGGCAGGCGACGTGATGGGCCTGAAGCATTGTAGTGGCTGGTTTACGGCCGCTTCGCGCCCGATCGCGGGACGAGCCCGCTCCCACACGAATGCTGGGAGCGTTGGCACCTGAAGCCGCCATGGAATGCGTTACCATGCCGCGCATGCATTCCCCTGCCGGAGCTCCCATGTCCCACCCCTTCGATACCCTCACCCCCGACCTGGTCCTGGACGCCGTCGAAAGCCTGGGCTTTCTCAGCGATGCCCGGGTGCTGGCGCTCAACAGTTATGAGAACCGCGTCTATCAGGTGGGCATCGAAGGTGAACAACCGCTGATCGCCAAGTTCTACCGCCCCGGGCGCTGGAGCGATACAGCCATCCTCGAGGAACACAGCTTCAGCTTCGAACTCGCCGAGCACGAGGTGCCGGTCGTCGCCCCGCTTCAGCATGAAGGTCGCAGCCTGTTCGAGCACCAGGGCTTTCGCTTCACCTTGTTCCCCCGCCGCGGCGGCCATGCGCCCGAACCTGGCAACCTCGATCAGTTGTATCGCCTCGGGCAATTGCTCGGACGCCTGCATGCCGTCGGCGCCACGCGCCCCTTTGAGCATCGCGAAACGCTGGCTGTGGACAACTTTGGCCATGCCTCGCTCAAGACCCTGCTCGACGGCGATTTCGTCCCGCGCGAGTTGCTGCCGGCGTTCGAATCCGTGGCCCGCGACCTGCTCAAGCGGGTCGAGGATATCTACCAACGCACGCCCTTCGAGGCGATCCGCCTGCATGGCGACTGTCACGCTGGCAACCTGATGCACCGCGACGACGTCTACCACGTCGTCGATCTCGACGACTGCCGCATGGGGCCGGCAGTGCAGGACCTGTGGATGATGCTGGCCGGCAGCCGCGAAGAGCGCCTGACGCAGTTGGCCGAACTGATCGACGGATACAACGAGTTCCACGATTTCGACCCGCGCCAACTGGCGCTGATCGAGCCGCTGCGCGCCCTGCGCCAGTTGCATCACAGCGCCTGGCTGGCACGGCGCTGGGACGACCCCGCGTTCCCGCGCAGCTTCCCCTGGTTCGGCCAGCCACGCTACTGGGGCGACCAGATCCTGGCCCTGCGCGAGCAGATGGCGGCGCTGGATGAAGCACCACTCAAATTGTTCTAGTTGCAAGGCGCCAGCTGTCTACAATAGGCGCCGCGATATCAGCTGCCAAAGCAAGGAATCTGCATGCACGCCGCAAACCCGCAGCGCGGGTACATCCTGGGCCTCAGCGCCTACATCATCTGGGGGCTGTTCCCCCTCTACTTCAAAGCCATCCAGAGCGTCCCGGCGGTGGAGATCATCGTCCACCGGGTACTGTGGTCGGCACTGTTCGGTTCGCTCCTGCTGCTGGTATGGAAACACCCAGGCTGGTGGCGCGAGCTGCGCGACAACCCGCGGCGCCTGGCGATACTGGCGCTGAGCGGCGCACTGATCGCAGGCAACTGGCTGACCTACGTGTGGGCCGTGAACAACGGGCGCATGCTCGAGGCCAGCCTGGGTTACTACATCAACCCATTGGTCAACGTGCTGCTGGGCATGCTCCTGCTGGGCGAACGCCTGCGCCGCCTGCAATGGCTGGCGGTCGGGTTGGCCGCAGCGGGGGTGGCGCAACAGGTGTGGCAGGTCGGTGGCCTGCCCTGGGTGTCGCTGGGGCTGGCGCTGTCGTTCGGTTTCTATGGCCTGATCCGCAAGCAGGCGCCGGTGGCGGCGCTGCCGGGATTGGTGGTGGAGACCTGGATGCTGGTGCCGTTGGCACTGGGCTGGCTGCTGCACCCGCAAGCCGACAGCGCCAACCTAGCATTCTTCAGCAGCAGCGAAGCGTTGTGGTTGATGGCTGCGGGACCGGTCACGCTGGTGCCGCTGGTGTGCTTCAACGCCGCCGCGCGCCACCTGCCCTACACCACCCTGGGCTTCCTGCAATACCTGGCGCCGACCCTGGTGCTGCTGCAGGCGGTGCTGCTGTTCGACGAGCACCTGTCCTCGAGTACCCTGATCGCCTTCATGTTCATCTGGGCGGGCCTGGCGATCTACAGCGTCGACGCCTGGCTGAGCCTGCGCAAACGCGCCTGATCAAAAAACGACCAAATCCATGCAGGCCACGGATCACGTGGCCTGCAGCAAGGTCTCCAGAGGTTATCCACACCCTGATCCCCGCGCTTTGTGCACAAGCCCCTGAAATATGGTCATTTTTTGCACAATCCGCTGCAGCCCGCGATCTATCGGGGCTGGCCTCGAGTACCCTCAGGTTATCCACAGGGGCTTCCCCGTTAAATCGGGATAACCCGCTATTCCTCCGGCCTTAGCTTCAACTCCACCATCAGGTCATCGGCGAGGCTTTCGAGCTTCTGCTGCAGGTCATCCAGCGACAAGGTCAGCGGCAATGCCAGCAAGGCATCGGCGTGGAACAGTGGCTCGCTGCTCATCGGTGCCGGGCGCACTTCGGTGCTCAAGCGCTCGAGGTTGACCCCCTGCTCCGCCAGCAACCGGGTGATATCGCGAACGATCCCGGGGCGGTCATTGCCCACCAGCTCCATCGCGATCGGTTTCCAGGTGCAGGACGGTTCGATGCCGCTCTCGGCAATCAGCACGCGGATCCCATGGTCGCCCAGCTTCTGCAGTGACTCGACCAGCTCGTCATAGTTTTCCGCCGGCACCGCCACCCGCAGGATACCGGCGAACTGCCCGGCCATGCGCGACATGCGGCTTTCCAGCCAGTTACCGCTGTGATCTGAGATGCACTGGGCGATGCGTTCGACCTGTCCGGCCTTGTCAGGGGCGATCACGGTGAGTACAAGATGATCCACGGGCCACTCCTCTACCTGCTCGTACAAGGGCATCGAATCAGTATAGGCAAGGCGCGGCAACCTGCCGCAGGGCAGACCGAGCAACAAATCGTGTACCGTTTAGAGATTTATCTGGAACAATCTACAGGTTTTTTGCGAACATACTGTCTCCCAGCGTGACCCCATGCGACCAATGGGTCGCACAACGACGCTTTTAGTCTGATGTTCACTCGCCTACTGCATCATGTAGTATGCGCCAGCGCGGACTACAAAACGTCGTTTGGATGTCTGCCAAGGCGCCTGTGAAAATACGCGAATCGCCCGCCAGCCTGTCTGGCAGGCCGCACCCAGCCGCGCTCGGGCTGCATGACGAGGGCATGTACTGGCCGCGTGTTTAGAGAAGCGCTACAGGCTTAATACAGAAGAGCGAAATAGCTGAGCAGAGTGAGGCAAGCAATGACTGGATACGTTCAAGTCGGTGGCCTTCAGGTCGCCAAGGTCCTGTACGACTTCGTCAACGACGAAGCCATTGCGGGGACCGGCATCGTCGCCGAGCAGTTCTGGGCCGGTGCAGAGAAGATCATCAACGACCTCGCTCCAAAGAACAAAGCCCTGCTCGCCAAGCGTGACGAGCTGCAAGCCAAGATCGATGCCTGGCACCAGGCACGCCAGGGTCAGGCCCACGACGCCGCGACCTACAAAGCATTCCTCCAGGAAATCGGCTACCTGCTGCCACAAGCCGACGATTTCCAGGCCACCACGCAAAACGTCGACGAAGAAATCGCCCACATGGCCGGCCCGCAGCTGGTGGTGCCGGTGATGAACGCACGCTTCGCCCTGAACGCCGCCAACGCCCGCTGGGGCTCGCTGTATGACGCACTGTATGGCACCGACGCTATCAGCGAAGAAGGCGGCGCCGAAAAAGGCCAGGGCTACAACAAGGTACGCGGCGACAAAGTCATCGCCTTCGCCCGCGCCTTCCTCGATGAGGCCGCGCCCCTCGCTGCCGGCTCCCACGTCGATTCCACCGGCTATCGCATCGACGCCGGCAAGCTGATCGTCGCCCTCAAGGGCGGCAGCAACAGCGGCCTGCGCGACGACGCCCAGCTGATCGGTTTCCATGGCGACGCCGCAGCGCCGACAGCCGTGCTGCTCAAGCACAACGGCCTGCACTTCGAGATCCAGGTCGACGCCAGCACCCCGGTCGGCAGCACCGACGCCGCCGGCGTGAAAGACATCCTGATGGAATCGGCACTGACCACCATCATGGACTGCGAAGACTCTGTCGCCGCCGTCGATGCCGACGACAAGGTCGTCGTCTACCGCAACTGGCTGGGCCTGATGAAGGGCGACCTGGCCGAAAGCGTGACCAAGGGTGGCAAGACCTTCACCCGCACCATGAACCCCGACCGCGAGTACGCAGCGCCCAATGGCGGCAGCGTTACCCTGCACGGTCGTTCGTTGCTGTTCGTGCGTAACGTCGGTCACCTGATGACCAACCCGGCGATCCTCGATGCCCAGAGCAATGAAATTCCCGAAGGTATCCAGGACGCCCTGTTCACCAACCTCATCGCGCTGCACAACCTCAACGGCAACACCAGCCGCAAGAACACCCGTAGCGGCAGCGTGTACATCGTCAAGCCGAAGATGCACGGCCCTGAGGAAGTGGCGTTCGCCGCCGAGATCTTCAGCCGCGTCGAAGACCTGCTGGGCATGCCACGCAACACCGTCAAAGTGGGCATCATGGACGAGGAGCGCCGCACCACGGTCAACCTCAAGGCCTGCATCAAGTCGGCAGCCGAGCGCGTAGTGTTCATCAACACCGGTTTCCTCGACCGCACTGGCGATGAGATTCACACCTCGATGGAAGCCGGCGCCATGGTGCGCAAGGGCGCCATGAAGAGCGAGAAATGGATCGGCGCGTACGAAAACAACAACGTCGACATCGGCCTGGCGACTGGTCTGCAAGGCCGTGCCCAGATCGGCAAGGGCATGTGGGCCATGCCTGACCTGATGGCGGCGATGCTCGAACAGAAGATCGCCCACCCGCTGTCCGGCGCCAACACCGCCTGGGTCCCTTCGCCGACCGCCGCGACCCTGCACGCACTGCACTACCACAAGGTCGACGTCCAGGCGCGCCAGCGCGAGCTGGCCTCGCGTACCCCGGCCTCGGTGGACGACATCCTGACCATTCCGCTGGCGGCCAACACCCACTGGTCTGCCGACGAGATCCGCAACGAGCTGGACAACAACGCCCAAGGCATCCTCGGCTACGTCATACGCTGGATCGACCACGGTGTGGGCTGCTCGAAGGTGCCGGACATCAATAACGTCGGGCTGATGGAAGACCGCGCCACCCTGCGCATTTCCGCCCAGTTGCTGGCCAACTGGCTGCGTCATGGCATCGTCACCCAGGAGCAGGTGCTGGAAAGCCTCAAGCGCATGGCAGCGGTGGTCGACAAGCAGAACGCTGGCGACGCCCAGTACCGCCCGATGGCGCCGAACTTCGATGACAACATCGCGTTCCAGGCCGCGGTCGAGCTGGTCGTCGAGGGTGCGAAGCAGCCGAACGGCTATACCGAGCCGGTACTGCATCGCCGCCGTCGCGAGTTCAAGGCGCGTAACGGGCTGTAAGTTAGATCTACGACGGGGGTCGCTTTGCGGCCCAATCGCGGCACAAGGCCGCTCCCACAGGTACAGTGCACGGTTCGAAGCTTGCGCCGTACCTGTGGGAGCGGCCTTGTGCCGCGATTGGGATGCGAAGCAGCCCTAGTCCTGCATTACTCGATCTTCAATTCTCTTTTCACCAGCCCCAGCAATTTCCCCAGATCCACCGGTTTAAGCAGAAAATCCACCACCCCCAGGTGCATCGCGCCCACCGCCTCCTTCACATCGGTGTCACCCGACACCACGATGATCGACAACGCCGCCCGCTCCGACTTGCGAATCTGCCGTATCAGCTCCAGGCCATCCTCGGGCTCCATGCGCAGATCGGTGATCATCAGCGCGATGCGCGGTTCGTAGTGCAGCTTGAATATCGCCTCCTGCGCACCATCGGCCACCATGCAGTCGATGCCACGGCTTTTCAGGTACAGGCTCAGGGCCTCGCTGTTCACCGGGTTGTCGTCCACCACCAGCACCACCGGCCTGGGCGCCACTGGCGCGCTCACCACGGCCAACGCCTCGCGCTCGGCGTCACTCAGTATTTCGTCATGCTCAGCCATGGTCATCTCGTCAAAAAAATCTCGTGCTAGGTTTAGGACCGCGAAAACCGGCGTAGCCTACCCACCTTTCGTCGGATCCTTGACAGCGACGCTCACCGATAGACTTACGTCCAATGGGCATCCACGGGCAGCCAGCCGACCATGGAGGCCGAAAACAACAAAGCCGATACCTATAGATAGATATATATAGTTCGGCGTAGCGATACGGTCAGCTTCATGAGCAAAAAGGACGCCTACACCCAGGCCGGCAGGACAGCGGTGCTGCAGAACATCCAAGGTACGCTGCAGTTTCTGCAGCGCTTCCCGCCGTTCAATCAGATGGAACAGGGCCACCTCGCCTATCTGGTCGAGCAGTGCCAACTGCGCTTCTATGCCAGCGGCGAAAGCATCATCAAGCCCGCCGACGGGCCCGTGGAACACTTCTACATCGTCAAGCATGGCCGGGTGGTGGGCGAACGCCAACATGTCACCGGCCCCGGTGTGGAAACCACCTTCGAGATCGCCAGCGGCGAATGCTTCCCCCTGGCCGCACTGCTTGGCGAACGGGCCACGCGCACCGAACACCTGGCCGGCGAAGACACCTTCTGCCTGCAACTGAACAAGGCGGCGTTCATCCGCGTGTTCTCGTTGTCCGGCGTATTTCGCGACTTCGCCCTGCGCGGCGTCAGCAGCCTGCTCGACCAGGTCAACCAGCAGGTGCGCCAGCGCGCCGTGGAAACCCTGGGCACGCAGTATTCGCTCAATACACCGCTGGGCGAGCTGGCCATGCGTCATCCGGTGGTGTGCACGCCCGACACGCCGCTGCGCGACGCCGTACGGTCGATGCACGAACAACAGGTGGGGAGCATTGCCATCGTCGATGAGCAGCGCTTCCCCATCGGTATCTTCACCCTGCGCGACCTGCGTCAGGTGGTCGCCGACGCCAGCGCCGAGCTCAGCGCACCGATCGACCGGCACATGACCGTCGCACCGTTCTACCTCAGCCCCCAGGCCAGCGCCTTCGATGCCGCCATGGCGATGACCGAACGGCATATCGCGCACGTCTGCCTGGTGGACAACGGTCGCCTGTGCGGGGTGGTGTCCGAGCGCGACCTGTTCTCCCTGCAGCGGGTCGACCTGGTGCATCTGGCGCGCACCATCCGTCACGCGCCGCGCCTGGAAGTGCTGGTGGCATTGCGCGGCGAGATCGGCCAACTGGTCGAGCGCATGCTCGCCCATGGTGCTTCCTCGACGCAGATCACCCAGATCATCACCCTGCTCAACGACCATACCGTCTGCCGGGTAATCGAGCTGGCGCTGGCCGAACGCGGCGACCCCGGCGTGGCGTTCAGTTGGCTGTGCTTCGGCAGCGAGGGACGCCGCGAGCAGACCCTGCACACCGACCAGGACAATGGCATTCTCTTCGAGGCACGCGACAGCGCCGAAGCCGACGCCATTCGCGCGCGCCTGCTGCCACTGGCGCAATACATCAACCACAACCTCGCCCAGTGTGGCTTCACCCTGTGCAAGGGCAATGTCATGGCCGGCAACCCCGAGCTATGCCTGTCGCGTGCCGAATGGGCGCGGCGCTTTGCCGGTTTCATCCGCGAAGCCAGCCCGGAAAACCTGCTGGGTTCGAGCATCTACTTCGACCTGCGCGTGGTCTGGGGCGATGAGCAAGGCTGCGAAGCGCTTCGCCAGGGCATCCTCGCCCAGGTCGCCGACAACCGCATCTTCCAGCGCATGATGGCTGACAACGCCCTGCGCCAGCGCCCGCCGGTCGGGCGTCTGCGCGAGTTCGTGCTGACCCGTCAGGGCAACGACAAGGCCGCCACCCTCGACCTCAAGGTCCAGGGCCTGACACCCTTCGTCGATGGCGCCCGCCTGCTCGCCCTGGCCAACGGCATCGGTGCCAACAACACACTGGAACGCTTGCGCCAGCTGGTGGCCAAGGGCGTCATCGATGCCCTCGATGGCGCCGCCTTCGAAGAGGCCTATCACTTCATCCAGCAGACCCGCATGCAACAGCACCAGCGCCAGAGTCGCGATAACCTGGCCTACTCCAACCGCGTCGACCCGGACAGCCTCAACCATCTGGACCGCCGCATCCTGCGTGAATCGCTGCGCCAGGCCCAGCGCCTGCAAAGCAGCCTGGCGCAGCGGTACCAGCTATGAAGCTGTTCGCCTGGCTACGCTCCAGCGCACCGGCGCTCGACGAAGAACTGCGCCAGCGCCTGGCCGCGCTGCCAGGGCCAGCAGCGTACGGCGTGCAGCCTCTGCGCGAGCAGCGCTGGGTTGTACTGGACCTCGAAACCAGTGGTCTGAACCTCAACCGTGACCAGGTGCTGTCGATCGGTGCCGTGGCCATCGAGGACGGCGGTATCGACCTGGGCCGCCAGTTCGAACGCACCTTGCACCGTCCCGAACAGAAGACCAACGCCAGCGTGCTTATTCACGGCCTGGGGCCCAGCGCACTGGCGGCAGGCAGCGACCCGGCCGAAGCGCTGGTGGACTTGCTGGAGTTCATCGGCGACAGCCCGGTACTGGCCTTTCACGCGCCGTTCGACCAGGGCATGCTCGGGCGCGCCTTGAAGGAAACCCTCGGCTATCGCCTGCAACATGTCTTCATCGATGTGGCGGAACTGGCACCGATGCTCAACCCCGACACCGTGCTACGTGAGGCAGGCCTGGACGACTGGGTGGCACGCTTCGGCCTTGAGGTACAGGCGCGCCATCATGCCAGTGCCGACGCCCAGGTCACCGCAGAGCTGGCCTTGATCCTGTTCAGCCAGGCACGACGCCAGCAACTGGACAGCCCGCTGCAACTGGAACAGCGGCTGAGGCAGTGGCGGCGGCGCGCCGTGCACAGCCATGGCCTGTAGGCAGGCGCTGGCCTTTTCGCGGATAAACCCGCGCCCACAGGCATTCTGACCAGCGTCAATTGCATCTCCCCGCCCTCCTCTGCCACAATCGCGAATCATTATCGTTATATAACGCATTCTTCCCCGGGGAACGCCCTTGTCCTCTGCGCACAGCCCACATGCCGAGCTGGTCGGCAGCCTGTACCGCGACCACCGCAGCTGGCTGCTGGCCTGGCTGCAGCGCAGCACGGCTTGCCGCCAGCGCGCCGAAGACCTCAGCCAGGACACCTTCGTGCGCCTGCTCGGCCGCGAACAGTTGATCGCGCCTCGCGAACCCCGCGCGTTTCTCGTCGCGGTGGCCAAGGGGCTGCTGTTCGACCATTTCCGCCGCGCCGCCCTGGAGCAGGCGTACCTTGCCGAGCTGTCGCTGCTGCCTGAAGCAGAGCAGCCTTCGCCAGAAACCCAGCACCTGATCCTCGAAGACCTCAAGGCCATCGACCGCCAGCTGGGCAAACTGTCGAGCAAGGCACGCACCGCGTTCCTGTACAACCGTCTGGACGGCATGGGCCATGCCGAGATCGCCGAACGCCTGGGTGTGTCGGTGTCGCGAGTGCGCCAGTACATTGCCCAAGGCATGCGCCAGTGCTACGTGGCGTTGTACGGGGAGCCGACGTGAGCAATACGCCGGTCTCGGCCAAGGTCCTGGAAGCCGCCATTGCGTGGAAACTTTGCCTGGAGGGCGGCGACGGCACCGCCGATGAGCGCAACGAATTCACGCGCTGGCACGCCGCCAGCGAGGAACATGCGCGCGCCTGGTTCCAGCTTGGCATGCTCGACCAACGTGTGGGCGCGGCTGCAGGTCCCGCCCGCCACGCCCTGCTGCAGTCTCGCGCCGGCCTGCGCCAGCGGGTTGGCAAGCTCGGTGGCGGGCTGGCCGGGATGCTCCTGCTCGGTGGCCTGCTGGCCTGGATCGGCGCCCCTTCGCTGGCACCCAGCTACTGGCTGGCTGATCAACGCACCGGGACCGGAGAGCTGCGTACCCTGCGCCTGGAGGACGGCACACTGCTGAGCCTGGCCACCCACACCGCAGTCGATATCGACTACGAGGGCGAACAACGAGTGATCGTGCTGCACCAGGGGGAGATCTCCGTGGAAACCGGCCACGACGACCCTCGCCCGTTGTGGGTGCGCACCGACGATGGGCGGCTGCGTCCGCTGGGCACGCGCTTCCTGGTCAAACGCGAAACTGCCGGCACACGCCTTGAAGTGCTGCAGGCCCAGGTAGCTGCGCAACCGAGCAACACGGGCAACGAAGAAGTGCTGAACGAGGGCCAGCAAGTCTTGATGCACAGCAACGGCCTCGGCCTGATCGGCCCGGTCAGCGCCGGTGCCGACGCCTGGACCCGGGGCATGCTGGTGGTGGACAACGTGCGCCTGGCGGACCTGGTGACCGAGCTCGGTCGTTATCGCAGCGGGCACCTGGGGGTGTCGGATGAAGTCGCCAACCTGCGCGTGACCGGCAGCTTCCCGCTAACGGATACCGACCTGGCGCTGGCTTCGCTGGTGCCGGCCTTGCCGGTGAAGATCGAACGGCGGACGCCCTGGTGGGTGACCGTCGGGCCGCGGTGAATCAGTACCGACCCTATCGTTCTTCACATCGGTGATAACCCCAGACAAAAAAATCTCCACCCCCCTGTCACTTTCCAAATCTCGCTCGGCAAGGAAGCAGTTAGCACTTATCCGTCTAGGAGCCACTGCATGTCCCGTGCTGTCGAGTCTTACCTGCGTCCCAGCCTGATGGCCCTGGCCATCGGCCTTGCCACCCCTCTGGTCAGCCCCATGCTGCTGGCTGCCGAGCAGTCCAGCGTGCGGGCCTACGACCTGCCCAGCGCCGCGTTGTCCACCACGCTGAACCAGATCGCCAGCCAGGGCGGAATCGCCCTGGCCCTGGACCCGGCGTTGGTCAACGGCCGCACTTCGGCCCCGGTCAGCGGCCAGTACGACGCTCTCGGCGCACTGCACGCCGCCCTGCGTGGCACCGGCCTGCAACTGCAGCAGAGCAGCGCCGGCAGCTACAGCCTGGTGGCCGCCCCGGAAGGCAGCGTGTCCCTGCCGGAAACCGCGATCAACGCCAACACTGAATACGAGAGTGCCTGGGGCGCGGTCAGCGGCTACATCGCCACCCGCACCGCCGCCGGCACCAAGACCGATACCCCCGTGGTCGAGACCCCGCGCTCGCTATCGGTGATCACCCGCCAGCAGCTCGACGACCGCCAAGTGCTCAACCTCAACGACGCCTTGCGCTACACCGCCGGTGTGCAGAGCAGCGGCTACGGCTCCGACTCGCGCGCCGACTGGCTGCGCGTGCGCGGCTTCGACCCAACCCAGTTCCTCGATGGCCTGCCGCTGCCCAAGGGATCGTTCGCCAACCCGAAGATCGAGCCCTGGAACTTGGAACGCATCACCGTGCTGCGCGGCCCGGCATCTTCGGTGTACGGCCAGACCCCGCCAGGCGGCATGCTCGACATGGTCAGCCGCCGCCCGCAAGCCGAGAGCGCGCACCAGGTCGAAGCCCAGGTCGGCAGCAACGAGCACAAGCAGATCAACTTCGACAGCACCGGCAAGATCGACAACGCGGGCCAGTTCCTCTACCGCGTCAGTGGCACCGTGCGTGACAGCAATGCCCCGGTCGACCACATTCCGGACAAACGCTATAACATCGCCCCAAGCCTGACCTGGAATATCAACGACGACACCAAGCTGACCTTCCTGTCGCAATACACCCGCGACGATACCGGCATTACCGGGCAGTTTCTGCCACTACAGGGCACCAAGCTGTCCTCGCCAGTAGGCAAGATTTCCCACCACAAGAACCTCGGCGAGCCGGACTGGGACTTCTACGACCGCACCTACTACGCTCTGGGCTACGCGTTCGAACACCGCTTCAACGACACATGGCAGTTCCGCCAGAACCTGCGCTACACCAAGAGCGACCTGTCGTTCCAGGCGGTCAACGTGAACACCTTCAACAGTGTCGACGCTAACGGCAACGTCAACCGCGAGTCGGGCATCGTCAACGAAGACATCAGCCAGTTCGCCGTGGACAACAACTTCCAGGCTAACTTCCAGACCGGTGCCATCGACCACACCCTGCTGCTGGGCCTGGACCACCAACGCTCGAACACCAACTACCAGTGGCTTTACGGCATGGGTGTGCCGCCGATCAACGTGGTGCGCCCGGTGTATGGCGCAGACATGTCGCAGGTCACCTACTTTGCCTTGCAGGACTTCGGTCAAAAGACCCGCCAGACCGGCCTCTACGTGCAGGACCAGATGGCCTTGGACAACTGGCGCCTGACACTCGGCGGGCGTGAGGATTGGGTTCACACCGGCACCGTGTTCCACAACAGCAACGACGCCACCAGCACCGAGCGCGACAAGGCCTTCAGCGGCAACATCGGCCTGAGCTACGTATTCGACAACGGCATCACCCCATACTTCTCCTACACCGAGTCGTTCCAGCCGGCCATCGGTGCCAACGTCAGTTCCACCACCTCGTTCAAGCCTACCGAAGGACGCCAGTACGAGGTCGGGGTGAAGTTCCAGCCGGTCGGGAGTCAAACCCTGCTTACTGCGGCGGTGTACGATCTGCGCCAGAAGAACGTGAACGTCACCGAAGGCAGCATCACCCGTCAGGTCGGTCAGTTGCAGGTGCGTGGCCTGGAGCTGGAGGCGACCAGCCAGCTGACCGAGAACCTCAAGACCATCGCCTCGTACACCTACACCGATACCGAGATTCTCAAAGGTAACGACAAGGGCAACCGCATGGCGCTGATACCCCGCAACCAGGCAACCCTGTGGGCCGACTACACCTGGCACCAGGGGTTGCTGGATGGCTTCGGCATCGGCGGTGGCGTACGTTACGTGGGCGACACCTACGGCAACACCGCCAACACCGACCTGGGGCACGTGGGCTCATACACCGTCTACGATGCGTCGGTGCACTACGACCTGGGGCGCCTGGACAACAGCATGAAAGGGCTGACCGTGGCGGTGGAAGCCAAGAACGTGTTCAACAAGGAATACCTGTCGAACTGTGATGGTTTCTGGTGCTACTACGGCGATGAGCGCAACGTAGTAGTCAGCGCCAACTACAAGTTCTGAGTGACGCATCGCGGGGCAAGCCCGCTCCTACAGGTACACGACGATCCTGTGGGAGCGGGCTTGCCCCGCGATTGCGTCCTGAAAAACAGCACAAGCTGCAAAGGCTGCAACCCTGATGAAAAGCCAAACCATCCGCCGCTGGTCGGCGATCCACACCTGGACCAGCCTGATCTGCACGCTGTTCCTGCTGCTGCTCGCCCTGACCGGCCTGCCGCTGATCTTCCACCACGAACTCGAACACCTGCTCGGTGACGCCCCGGAACTGCGCGAGATGCCTGCCGACACGCCGCATCTGGACCTGCAGCAACTGGTAATCAAGGCCGAGCAACACCGCCCCGGCGAGGTCATGCAGTATTTCGGTTTCGAGGATGACGAGCGCAACGGTGTGGTGGCGATCACCGCAGCCACCGCTGGCACCGAACCCAACGCCTCGCATACCTTCATGCTCGACGCCCGCACCGGCGAGGCGGTGGCCATGCCCGCCGCCAATGGCGGCTTGATGATGACCATCCTGCGCCTGCACGTGGACATGTTCGCCGGCCTTCCCGGCAAGCTCCTGCTGGCCGCCATGGGCGTGCTGTTCGTCGTCGCCATCGTCTCGGGCACGGTGCTCTACGCTCCGTTCATGCGCCGCCTGCAGTTCGCCACGGTCCGCACCGATAAATCGCGGCGCCTGCGCTGGCTCGACCTGCACAACCTGATCGGCGTTGTTACCCTGACCTGGGCGCTGGTGGTCGGTGTCACCGGGGTGATCAGCGCGCTGTCCGACCTGGTCATCGCGGCCTGGCGCAATGACAGCCTGGCGGCGATGGTTGCGCCCTATCGCGATGCCCCGCCACTCACCGAACGCGCGCCTGCCAAGCAGTTGCTGCAGATCGCCGAACAGACCGCACCCGGCATGCGTGCAGACTTCATCGCCTTTCCCGGCACACGCTTTTCCAGCGAACACCACTACGCGGTGTTCATGAAAGGCGCGACACACCTGACCTCCCACTTGCTGACGCCGGTACTGATCGATGCCCGTACCCTGGAAGTCACCGCCATTGGCGATCGCCCCTGGTACATGGACGCCATGGGCCTGTCACAGCCGCTGCACTTCGGCGACTATGGCGGACGGCCAATGCAGATCCTCTGGGCGGTACTGGATGTGCTGACCATCGTCGTCCTGCTCAGTGGCCTGTACCTGTGGTGGGGCAAGCAGCGCAAGCCCCGCGAGGTGCGGACATGAGCCACCGCTCGCAAAGCACTCGCCGGATCTTCGCCTGGCCAATCGCCATCGCCCTCCTGAGCGCTGCAGGGCTGTTCGCGGCTCTGCTCGGTGATGGTGCCTGGGATGTGCTGTCCTGGGCGGGGCTGGGGGTACCGGCGCTATTTGGAGTGCGCGGCCTGTCGAGACGATGAGGTAATCGGCTAACGCGCCCACCGAGGCCTGGCACGCCAAGCTGGCCGCTCCATCACTACGGAGCGCAGCTAATGAGCCTGCAACATTTCCAAGCCTTCGATCAACAGCTGAGCGACCTGCTTTCGTCGCCGCCCCGGCCTGACACCTCGCAGCCCTGGCTCAAGGCACGCCAGCGGTATTTCGCAGACCTCGCCGAGTATTGGCTCGACACCGGCGTCACCGGCGAAAGTCGTAAAGCACGACTGGTCAGCTTGCTACGCGCGCAACTGCTCGCACAGATCACCCTGCGCGTCGATGATCACACCCTCGGTTCGAACCACGCCGAACTGCTCAAAACCAGCATAGAAATGCCGCTGCCCGGGCAACGCCAGCACCTGCCTCCTGCCGAGCGCCCACAAATCTACCGCCCACTGCTGGACATCGGCAGCCCTCACTGGCGCGAGTACCTGCCCGGCGCCTTCGTGATTGTCGAAGGCGGACCCGAGGGCAGCATGCCCGACCCCGCTGAGTCCAGCGACTACGCCTTGCTGTGCAGTCTTTCCCATGGCATCGAGCCGTTCGACGACCTGGCAGAGCTGCACACCGAACTGTGCGAGCGCCTGGACGACCTGCAGCAGAGCAGGCCGCTACTGCGGTTGATGGCCGGTGATGAACAGCGAGAGCGTGCGCGCAACGCCGAGCGCCTGCGCTACGAATGGTTCAACGATGATCCGTTGCAACTGCAGGTACAGGCCCTGATAGATAGCCAACATGCAAGCCTGACGCAGGTCTGGGAAAACGCAGCCCAGACATCGCCAATCGATTGGCCTGCCCTGACCAGCCAACTGGACACAGCTGCCGACCTGCTGCCCCTGGCCGACAGCAGGGCGGCCCTGCAGACACGCTATGCCCTGCTGCTGGAGAGAAACAGCCCCGCCTGGCTCAAGAACGCGTCGGCACAAGGCCTGACCCATATCATGCAAACCATGCAGGAGCTGGTGATTGCCATCGACAAGGCTGCCGCGCCAGGCATTCTCAGTCACGATCAGTTCCTCGACCGTGAGGGTCTGCGCACCTGGACTTGCGAACAACTGCGTACAGCCATGCGCCAGCAGTATCAATTCGATGCCGACCCGCGTGAGATCCATGTCAGCGTGACAATGGCGCGCCAGAGAGGGCCTGTCCTCCATCCCGGACTCACTACCGGCTACATCCCCGCCGCCAGCCGCCCGCAGGTCGGCGACACCGTCGAGTTGGTATCGCAGAGCTATAGCCTCGATCAGTTGGCCATGCTCAACGTCGGCTGGCTTGACGTCGACTATTGGCTGACGGCACGAGTACACCGCGCGGACGACAGCCCTGTGACAGAGATCACCCCGGCGCAGATCAAGCAGATGGTTCGTGCCTTGGACGTTGGCGAAAGCTACAGCCGCTACCTGCGCACGCACCTGCTGGAGTCACCGACGGCCAAGTGGCGACGCGACAGTTACGCTGCAATCAGCAGAGCGCGCATGCGCGCCGAGGCGGCCAAGGCGCGATACGCCGGCCATTACCTGGAAGACCCCTTCGAACGCGGCTATCTGTGGACCAGCACCGTGCTCGACCATCCCGACAGCGAGCAGCGCAAGGCACTGAAGGTTACGCGCCTGAGCGTGCGACAACTGTTGATCGACGGCCACACCGTGCAAGGGGTCATACTCGTCACCCCGGAGAACGCCGGCATGCAGCGCTTTCTGGTCTATACACCGGATGCCCCGGATCGCCGCGCCTGGCGTGAGTATCGCAACGCTCGGCAAATGCTGCGCACGCTACGCGAAAAACCAGCTCTGCGTGACTATGTCAAAGACCGCATGCCGTTGGCCAACCCGGCCAATGTCGAACGCTGGCTGTCCAAGGGAGGATTGGGCTCACGGATAAGCCGTCCGGAAATCACCGGCGACTTTCAGCACGCACGCTATCGGGCCGAGGTCCACGCCGCACTCTCAGCGGTGGACGCGGCCACCAATACGAAACTGGAGCTGCTGGGCGATTTCAGCCTGCATGTGCTGTGGGTCATCCTCGACCTGCTCAGCTTGGTTCTGCCCCTTCGTGCCCTGGCAGTGCTGTCGTTCGCCCGTGCCGCGATCTCGATAATCGATACCCACAAGGCGTACGTCGAAGGTGACCGCATCGGCATGCTGCGCTCGCTGGTCGATGCCTTCAGCTATGCCAGCGACGGCATCAACAGCGTCTCCGGTTCAACGGTGCTTCGCCGGGCAATTCGAGCCATGCCACCGACGCCGCCACTGTCACTCCCCCCGGCCATGGTCAGCGCGGTCAATACCAGCAAGCTTCGCTACCGAGTCGACGGCATTCACAAGGAGGGCATCTATGAACAGCCCTCACCCTATCCAGGATTGACCTTCTACTTCATCAAGGACAGCGCCGGTCAGAGTTATCAGGTCGCGTTCGACGGTTACCGCTGGCGAGTGGTCGATCCGCGCAAGCCGGACGCTTACACCAAGGTCCCGGTCAAGCGTCGCGAGGACGGCGAATGGGTCGTCGACTCCCCCGTGCTGTGGTACGACGGACTGCCAGACCTGAAGGCACTGTTCGACACCTGTCGGCTCGCCGAAGTGCCTGCGGGGGAAAAACACGAAGATGCCGACGGGTTGTACCAAAGCGACCAAGGGCTTTACCTGCTTGCCGGTGGCCATGCCCTGCCGCTGCGCGCGCATCTGCTCAAGAACCACTACCGGCTGCTGCTTGCCGGGCAAAACCGCGAAAGCCCCGCCTCGGCCATCTTGCGTTGGCAAGACAGACAATGGAGCCTTCGCGTGCGCCAGGCCGGTCGCAGCAGCGACTGGCTGACGCTGCCGCAGGCTTATTCGGTGAGCCGAGGCAGCAACTGATCGAGGCGCCTGTGCAAGGCACTGCTGCTTGGCCAGTTGCGCAGCAAGCGCGCACGGTCACGTGCGTAGGCAGGAGCGAAGCTGAGCTGAGTGGCGTGCTGGGTCATGGCATCGAGGTCGATCAGCGACCACTGCCCGTTCTGCCAGAACAGGTTGTGGCCCTTGAAGTCACCATGGCTGATGCGTTCGGCAATCAGCCTCTGCATCAGTTTGACCAACGCCTGAACCTGTTCTTCAGGCACTTCGCCATTCTCGACGTAGGGCGCAAAACATGCCGTGAGATCAGGACCGTCCGCGTATTCGGTCACCAGGTAGGCGGTGCTGCGCAACCCCATCACCCGTTGCTCGAGCATCGCTAGCGGACGCGGCGTGGCGATGTCGAGAAACTCGAGGCGATGGCCTTCGATCCAGGAATGCCAGGCACGACTCGGGCGCCAGAACCGCTTGAACCAGTGGGCGGTGCTCTTGATGTTGTAGCGCTTGAGCACCAGCGTGCGATCACCGGCCTCGATACGTGCCACGCTGGCGGCACCGCCGGTCTTGTACAGGTGGCCCTGCTCGATCAGCGTATCGGCCTGCTCCAGTACCGGCACCAGGGCAGACACCTCCTCGCGCCGGATCGCACGCAGGCCCGAGAGGCTGCGCTCGACGCTGAACAGCGTGCAGTCGCGCCCGGCCTTGTCCAGGTAGTCTTTCAAGCGCCAACTGCGCACCTTGTCGACCTGCTTCTGCAGGGCTTCGAGCGGCAGCGCATGCTCGCCATTGGCCAGCAGGTAATGCACCAGCGCCTCTTCGATGAAGGGTTCCAGGCGCTTGGGCAACTGGGCGAACAATACCCCGAGGTTTTCCAGCACGCGCTGGCGCGACAGTTGCTGGCCCGGCGTTTCAGCCTTGATGCCGGCACCATCGATCAGGTAGAGGTGGCCCTCGTGGCGCAGCAGGTTGTCCAAGTGCAGGTCTTCCTGCCACAGCCCTTTGGCGTGCATCTGCGCCACTGCGGTCAGCGCCTCGCCGAGCACCCCATGCTGCTCGTCCGCCAGCATCGGCAGATGCTCAACCTTGGCCCAGGCGTCGCCCAGGTTTTCAGCGTTTTCAAGAAACTCGAACAGCAGCCAGCCACCCTCGCCATCCTTCAGGCCATCGGCCAGCAGTCGGGGCGTGGTCAACCCCTGCGCAGCCATCAAGCGCGCGCCCTCCAGCTCACGCTGGAAATGGCGGGCGGCGCTGCTGCCGACCAGCAGTTTGGCCAGCACCGGGGTGCCGCGCCAGATACCGGCACCGACATAGCGCTGCCCTGGCAGTACGCGCAGCAGGCTGAGCAACTGCAGCTCGGCACTGCCGGCAGCATCTTCGAGCGTCACGCTCAAGGGCAGGCTCGGGCTGCGCCCGGCATCCTTCAGTTCAGACAAGCGCATCAGCGGGCCTCTTTTTCACGACGGCGTTGCGTCAGGCGTTGCAGCCAGGTGCCGACCCGCGCGCTGTCGGCCGGCTGCGCCAGGTAGGCGGCGAGCAGGCGGCGCACGTCCGCCTCGCTCCAGGCACGGGCACGACGCAGCAAGGGCTCGAGGTCCTTGAGGCGGTCACGCATACCGAACAGCAGTGGCCGGGTCTTTTCCAGGTCGATCAGTTGGGCCTGCCAGCCTTCGCGGCGTTCGCGCAGGAAAATATGCTTGGGATAGAAACAACCATGCACCTGGCCGGCGCCGTGCAGGGTACGCGCGAGCTCGCCACAGGCCGCGAGAATACCCTGGCGTCGAGGCTCGGGCAGTTGCGGCCATTGGCCGAGGAAACTCTCCAGGTCGTTCCACTCGTCGAGCGCGCGGGTCATCAGGATCGCCCGATGCTGGCCGCCCTGCTTGCGCTCGCCATAGAACACTGCCTGCAGTGCTGGGATGTTGAGCTTTTCGTAGCGGCTGATATTGCGGAATTCGCGGGCGAAGGTGGGCTCGCCGAACGGCCGGTGCAGGGTACGCGTGAGGTAGTCGCTCTGGCGCTTGAGGTAGTAGCCCTTGCCCTCGAGTTCCAGGCGGAACACGCTGCTCCAGCCGCCGCGCCCGGTGTTGGGTTCGTCGACGGCATCCAGTTGCAGCGCCCACAGCGCCTCGAAGTCGTTCAGGCCATGGCGTTGCAGCAGCGCATGGTCGGCGCTGGCCAGGTAATCGGTCATTCCCTTCCCTCGAAGAAGCTCACCACCTGGCGAATCCGTCGCTTGTCACGGGCATTGAGCCGCGCGTGCCCGCGATATTGCAGGTAGAAGCGCAGGCGCTGGGTGGCCGAGAGGTGATATTTGGCGACCTTGTCCAGGCACGCCAGATCCTTGATAAGCCGGTGGCGGAGCATGAAGCCACGCCAGAAATCGCCCGTCGGGCAATCGATGAAGAACAGCGTCGCCTGATCATCCACCAGCAGGTTGCGCCACTTCAGGTCGTTGTGGGCGAAGTGATGATCGTGCATGACCCGGGTATGGCGAGCCAGTTGACGACTGACATGCTCGACCCATGTGCGATCAGCCAGGCGCGGATCGTTGCGCTCGGCCAGCGCCGAAAGGTCTTCGGTGCGCGGCAGCTCGCGGGTGATCATCGCCCCGCGGCCGAACGACAGCCCCTTGCGCTCCAGCCCCCAGGCCACCACTTCGGCGGTAGGAATGCCCCACTTGGCGAACTGCTTGAGGTTCTGCCATTCAGCCTTGATCCGTGGCCGTCCGAGGAAGCGACGCATGTGCTTGCCGGCACCGGTGTAGCGTTTGACGTAGTAGTTGACCCCATCGCGCTCGATGCGGATGACCTCGCTGAGCGGGTCACGGGTCAGGCGCTCGCCGTCGAGGGCGAACACCGCGTCGATACTGCCGAAGTCCGCCGCCAGGTGTTCGTAGCCCGGCGCCAGTGTCCAACCCGCCATCAGAGCGCATCCCCATAGCGTTGCTTGCGATCGTAGAGTTTCTGCGCCTTGCGTTCGAGCCAGGCGAGCAGTGCGGCTTCCTCGGCGAGCACCTGGCGCAGCGGGCGCTGGAAATAGCCCTTGAGGAAGCGCAGCTTGTCGCGACGCGTCAGGCCGATGTCCAGGGCCGAGAAATACAAGGCGGCCAGGTCCTTGTCGCGCCAGCGACGGGTGATTTTCGTACGGGTCTGTGCGCGGTGCAGGTCGATCACCGACAGTTTGAAGTCTTCAGGCGTCACGGGCCGGTCGGTGTGCAGCAGGAAATGGCAGATGTAGCAATCACGGTGGTTGACGCCTGCACGGTGCATGCCGCCGACCATCTTCGCCACCTCATCGATCAGCGCACGCTTGAGACGCGGCTCGGGGGGCTGCCTGAGCCAGTCGATGCTGAAGTCTTCCAGGCTGACGGTGGGGGCCAGCTCCTCGGTGACGATGAACGAATGCTGGGTGGCCGGGTTGCTGCCACGTTCGCCATAGGCGACGGCGGTCATGGTCGGCACGCCGACCTCCTGCAGGCGCTGGATCGCCAGCCATTCCTGGCCGGCACCGAGTACCGGCAGCTTGGCGCTGAACAGGTTCTTGAAAATCTCGCCCCAGCCGATGCCGCGGTGGATCTTGACGAAATAGCCCTCGCCCTCGACCTCGGTGCGCAAGGTTCGGCGTCCTTCGAGCTCGCGGTATACCTCGCCCTGCAGGGCTTCGACGGCATCGAAGGGGTCGCGCCCAGCCCAGAGGCGCTTGAAGGGTTCGGCCAGCATCAGCTTCATGCGTGCTCCTGGCCGAGAATCACATCGGCGGCGTGCTGCGGCATGCTGTAGAGATCGGCGCTGTCGGCAAAGGCCAAGCCGTTGCGCGCCCAATCGGCGCGGGCCTGGGGGTCTTCGAGCATGCGCTGCAGGTAGGCGTTGAGCTGCTCTTGCTCGAACGGCTCGTCGAGCACCAGGCCGCTGTCGGCCTCGGCGATGTAATGGGCATAGCCACAGACCTTGGATACCAGCACCGGCAAACCGGCGACCAGCGCTTCGAGCAGCACGGTGCCGGTATTTTCGTTGTAGGCCGGGTGGATCAGCAGGTCGGCGCCGAGCAGGAAGCGCGGGATGTCGCTGCGCCCCTTGAGGAACTGCACCTGGTCACCCAGGCCGAGCGTGGCGCTCTGCAACTGGAACACCTTCGGGTCGTCCTGGCCGATGACCATCAGCCGGGTGCGCTTGCGCAGGCTCGAAGGCAATGCGGCCAGGGCCTTGAGGCTGCGATCGACGCCCTTGGTCTTGAACCCCGAGCCGATCTGCACCAGCAACAGGTCGTCATCGTCCAGCGCGAACTCCTGGCGAAACGCTGCGCGGATCTCGGCCGCATTGGACGGCGCCCGGCGATCCTGGGAGATGCCCGGTGGCAACAGGTGGAAACGCTCCACAGGGGTGCCGTAGTGCTTGATGAACAGCGGCTGTTGCACTTCAGAGATCATCAGGATCTCGGTTGCAGCATCCTTGGCGAACACGGCACGCTCGTATTCGGCGAAATGCCGGTAGCGGCCCCAGCGACGATACAGGCCGCCGCGCAGGGTCTGGGCCTTGTCCTCGAAGCAGCCGTCGGCGGCATAGTAGACGTCCAGCCCCGGCATCTTGTTGAAGCCAATCAGACGGTCGACCGGGCGTTTGGCCAGGTCGGCGGCCATCCAGGCGCTGAGTTTTTCGTTGCGGCGGTGGTTGAACAGCGCCTTGACCGGCGCCACCAGCACTTCGAAGCCCGGGGGGATGTCACCTTCCCAGATGAGTGTATAGACGCGGATCTGATGCCCACGCTTCTGGCACTCCAGGGCGATGCGCATGAAATCGCGCTGCAATCCGCCGAAGGGGAAATATTTGTAAAGCACGAAAGCCAGTTGCATCAACGAACATCCTCAGCCAGCAGCAGCGCGCTCAAGCGGCCCGCCACATGCTCGGGATTCAGGCGAGTGAAGCACAGCGGCCACTCGCGTTTGAGATCGAACCGGCGCAGGTCCTCGGCGCTCGGTTTGTAGGTGCACTTCTTCTGCAGGCAAGGCGCACAGGGGAAGTTGCTGGCCTGGTGGATCTGGGCGCGTCCGTAGGCACCGGTCAGACCAGGATTGGTGGGGCCGAACAGCGAGATGGTCGGCACGTCCAGCGCTGCGGCCAGGTGGCCGAGGCCGGTGTCCACCGCCACGCAGGCCTTGGCCGCCGCGAGTATGCGCGCGACCCCTGCGAGGTTCAATCTGGGGAGTACCTGGCAGTTTTCCAAGCCTTGGGCGATGCGATCGGCACGAGCCTTCTCCGCAGGATTGCCCCAGGGCAGCACGACTTTCATCTTGCGCCGCCCCATGCGCTCGGCCAGCTCACGCCAGTAGGCTTCCGGCCAGTGCTTGGTGGCCCAGGTGGTGCCATGCAGGAACACCACGTAGGGGGCCGTCGGGGGCAGTTGCAGGCGGTTCAGGTCCAGGCCGTACTGGCCGATGCCTTCAGGCAGGTCGTAGGCCAGGGACAAGGCGAACAGCTGGCGTACCCGTTCCACCGCATGCTGGCCGACCGCGACCGACAGGCGTCGGTCGTAGAAGCGGCTGGCCCAGCCTTCGCGCGCCGAATAGCGGTCGAGCCCGGCCACCGGCGCCTTGACGTAACGGGTCAGCCAAGCCGACTTGACCAGCCCTTGGGCATCGATCACCAGGTCGTACTTGCGCTCGCGCAGGCGTTGCTTGAACGCCTTCCACTCGCCGCTCTTGAGCGTTTGCCAGAGATTCTTGCGCCAGCGCCGGATAGCCACCGGGATCACCTGGTCGACTGCCGGGTGCCAGCTCGGGATCTCGGCAAAGCCCTCCTCCACCACCCAGTCGAAACGAATGCCGGGGATGGCGTGGGCGGCATCGGTCAGCGCCGGCAGGGTGTGGATCACATCGCCCAGCGACGAGGTCTTGATGATCAGTACCCGCACTTAGTCGACCTCGGCCACGGTATCGATCAGGTTCGGACCACCCAGGCTGTGCAGGGCAGCAATGACTTTTTCGGGCTCGAGCAGGCGCAGGCAGTTGTAGTGGCCGAAACGGCAGGTGCGCTCGAAGCACGGGCTGCACTCGATACCGGTACGCACCACCTCGACCTGGTCGGCCAGTGGCGGGGTGAAGCCCGGCGAGGTCGAACCATAGACCGCCACCAGCGGGCGGTTGAGCGCCGCCGCCACATGCATCAGGCCGGAATCGTTGGACACCACCGCATCGGCGCAGGACATCAGGTCGATGGCTTCGGCAAGCGAGGTCTCGCCAGCCAGGTTGACGGACTCTTCACGCAAGCCCGGAATCAGGCGGTCGCGGATCTGCTCGCCGACCGGATGATCGTTCTTCGAGCCGAACAGCCACACTTGCCAACCCTGGCGAATCATCGCGTCGGCAACGGCGGCATAATGCTCCGCCGGCCAGCGCTTGGCCTCGCCGAACTCGGCACCTGGGCACAACGCAAGCACCGGGCGATCCAGCTCCAGGCCGAACTTGGCCAGGGCGGCCTCGCGGCTCTGGTCTTCGATGCGCAGGCTCGGGCGGGGATAGGGTTGTGGCAGCGGCGCGCCCGGCTCATAGGCCAGGGCCATGAAACGTTCGATCATCAACGGGTAGCGCGCCTTGTCGAGCTTGCGCACATCGTTGAGCAGCAGGTAGCGCATCTCGCCACGCCAGCCGGTGCGCTGGGGGATGCCGGCGGAATAAGGCACGAGTGCCGACTTGAGCGAGTTGGGTAAGAGGATCGCCTGGTCGTACTGGCCGGCCAGTGACTTGCCGATGCGCCGGCGCGTGGCCAGCTCCAGGGCACCGTGGCCGAGCGGGAAGCTCAAGGCCTGGCGCACCTCGGGCATGCGCTCGAGGATCGGCCGGCTCCACTCGGGGGCCAGCACGTCGATCACGCAGTCGGGGTGACGCTGTTTCAGGCACTGGAAGAGGGTCTGCGCCATCACCATGTCGCCGACCCAGCTGGGTCCAATGATCAGTATTCTCATGCTTTATCCAGAAACATTCGGGGAGGCTGCAGGCTGCTCTACAACCTGGCCTCCCCTCTTTATATTCAGGCTATGTGGCGGACAGTGTACCACTGACATGCCTCATTCGCGGGCAAGCCCGGTCCCACAGGTACCACACAGATCTTGAGTGCTGTGGTGTACCTGTGGGACCGGGCTTGCCCGCGAAGAAGCCAGCGCGGTAATCAGCTCAGACCCAGCCCACCCCAGATCCGCCGCACCTCGCGGCGCTCATCGACAAGCTGCCCGGCATCGATCACCCCGGCCTGTTTCTGCAGTGCCTGGCGGTGGGAGGCGGAGCGGAAGGTCTTGTACACCTCGCGCAACAAAATCGCGTCTTCGGCGGGCATCAACCCGGCCTGCTCCAACTCTTCGAGGATGCGAATGTTATCGGTCCAGCGCAGCAGATCCGGATGGTCGTGAGACCAGGCCAAAGCGGCGTATTGCACCATAAATTCGATATCCACGATACCACCGGCATCCTGCTTGATATCGAACGGCTGGCCGGGCTCGAAGGCGTTGTCGGCGGTACCGGCAACGGTGCTCTTGCTGCCCAGGCTGGCGCGCATCTTGGCGCGCATCTCGCTGACCTCCTGACGCAGCGCGTCGAGATCGCGGGCCTTGCCCAGCACGCCGGCACGTACCGCTTCGAAAGCACTGCCTACCTGCTTGCAGCCCACCAGCACACGCGCCCGCACCAGGGCCTGGTGTTCCCAGGTCCAGGCCTCGTTCTGCTGGTAGCGCTCGAAGGCCCCGAGCGAACTGACCAATAGCCCCGACGCACCGGAGGGGCGCAGGCGCATGTCCACATCATAAAGCTGGCCGGAGTTGGTCTGGGTAGTCAGCAGGTGAATGATGCGCTGGCCCAGGCGGGTGTAGAACTGCGCGCCGTCGATGGGCTTGGCGCCATCGGTCTCGGCGTTCGGGTCGCCGTCGTGGATGAATACGAGGTCCAGGTCCGAGCCATGCCCCAGTTCGATGCCGCCGACCTTGCCGTAGCCGACGATGATGAAACTTGGGTCGCACAGGGTGCCATCACTGCGCTTGGGCTGGCCATGACGGGCCACCGTCTGACGCCAGGCCAAGGCCAGCACCTGGTCGAGGATGGCCTCGGCCAGCCAGGTCAGGTAGTCGCTGACCTTCATCAAGGGCAGGTTGCCACTGATTTCAGATGCCGCCACCCGCAAGCTGTGGGCCAGCTTGAAGTGACGCAGGGCCTCCATCTGCTGCTCCAGGTCGTCCTCGGGAATGCGCGTCAATCTCTCGCGCAACTCCGACGCCAGCTCAGGCGCCAGCGGCGGGCTGAACAGGCGGCCTTCGTTGAGCAGTTCGTCGAGCAGCAGCGGGAAGCGCGTGATCTGCTCGGCGATCCAGGGGCTGGCGGCGCACAAGGTCAACAGACGGCGCAAGGCGCCTGGGTTTTCGGTCAGCAGCACCAGGTAAGCCGAACGCCGCGCCACCGCTTCCACCAAGGGGAGCACTCGCTCGAGCACCAGGTCAGGGTTCTGGTGCTCTACAGTCTGCGCCAGCAGGCGTGGAATGAAGGCGTCCAGACGCTCGCGGCCAATGCGCTGCATCGAACGCAGCGACGGGCTGGCACGCAAGGAGGCCAAACGACGCAGGGCCTCGCCCGACTGCTTGAACCCGGCCTCTTCCAGTTGGCGACCGGCGGCCTCCTCGTCCTGCGCCTGCTCCCACAGCGGCGACCACTCGCCGCCCACTACCAGCTCGCCCTCGGTTTCCTCTTCATCAGGATCGGCGATGACCTGGCGGAAGTGCCAGTCGACCCGGCCGCGCCACTGCATCAGTTGGTCGTGGAACGCCTGCCAGTCGGCAAAGCCAAGGATGTAGGCGACCCGTTCGCGGTCGAGCTCCGAGTCCGGCAGCATCTGGGTCTGGCGGTCGGCGATGGCTTGGATCGCGTGCTCGGTGTAACGCAGGAACTGGTACCCATCACGCAGTTCGCTTACCACTGCCGGTGGCAGGTAACCCTGCCCCTCGAGCGTTGCCAGGACCTTGAGCAGCGGCCGCTGCTGCAGGCTCAGATCGCGCCCGCCGTGGATCAGCTGGAAGGCCTGGGCGATGAACTCGACCTCACGGATGCCACCAGCACCGAGCTTGATGTTCTCTGCCATGCCCTTGCGCCGCACTTCCTGCTGGATCAGCTGCTTCATGGTGCGCAGCGCCTCGATGGCAGAAAAATCCAGGTAGCGCCGATAGACGAACGGTCGCAACATCTCCTGCAACTGCGCCCCGGCCACCTGGTCGCCCGCCACCACGCGGGCCTTGATCATGGCGTAGCGTTCCCAATCGCGCCCCTGATCCTGGTAGTACTGCTCCAGGGCATTGAACGAGAGCACCAACGCGCCGGCCGAGCCATAGGGGCGCAGGCGCATGTCGACGCGGAACACGAAACCGTCGACAGTGACCGGGTCAAGCGCCTTGATCAGGCGTTGCCCGAGGCGGGTGAAAAACTCCTGGTTATCCAGCGAGCGCTTGACCCCTTCGGTCTCGCCGCCTTCAGGGAAGGCGAAGATCAGGTCGATGTCCGACGACAGGTTGAGCTCCACCGCGCCCAGCTTGCCCATGCCCAGCACCACCATGTGCTGCGGCTGGCCAGTGCGGTTGCCGATCGGCGTGCCGAACTGCTGGCAATGACGCGGATACAGCCATTGATAGGCTTCGTCGATCGAGGCGTCGGCAAGCTCGGACAGGTCGCGGCAGGTCTCGCCCAGTTCGGCCTGGCGGGTGATGTCGCGCCAGATGATCCGCACCTGCTGGCGATTGCGCGCACGGCGCAAGTTGCGCGCCAGCTCGTCTTCGCTCTGGGCCGCGTCTGCGGCAGCTTTTATATGGGCACGCAACTGGCCGGGGCCATAGGGGCGATCCATTTCGCCGCTGGCGAGCAGCTCGAACAGCGTTGCCGGTTCGCGCTGCGCCTGCTCGAGGACGAAATCACTGGCTGCAGCCACCTGATCGAACTGCAGGCGATGCGCCGCGCTCCAACTGTCTGGATCAAGATCCGGATGCGCCGCCAGCGCCTCCTGCAGGAATTGTCGGTTACGGGCGACCAGCGGTTGCAGGGCGCCAGGCAGATGGAGCGGCAAAGGCAGGCGCATGGTCTATCCTTGATCGGCGTGAATGAGAGGGGTGAGTGCAGGCGAAAGAGGGACGGACCGCGGTTGGACTGTCATACAAAAGTTGTAAATAGCTGAAAAACTCAAATCATTGGTACGAAACATCAAGAAACCTCTTGTGCCATTGCGATACCAACCAACAGGAACGTTTTTCTCCACAACCCGAAAGGCGGCCACAAGCCGTTTTTCTGTAGTATTACTACTCCCCCGACTGCTCAAAAGCATGAAATGCCGAAGCATTTGTAGTAAAACTACACGGCGCCGGATGACTGTCCGGCAAATCCAAGAATTCACGACGTCTGCCCAAAAGGCCAGTCGCAAACTCAGGCTTCCGATTCTGGTTGCCTTTCCGCCCTGGAGCAAGCCATGCAAGACCTCGATCCTATCGAAACCCAGGAATGGCTGGATGCCCTGGAGTCGGTCCTCGACAAAGAAGGCGAAGACCGCGCTCATTACCTGATGACCCGCATGGGCGAGCTGGCCACCCGCAGTGGTTCCCAGCTGCCTTACGCGATCACCACGCCATACCGCAACACCATCCCTGTCACCCACGAAGCACGCATGCCTGGCGACCTGTTCATGGAACGCCGCATTCGCTCGATGGTGCGTTGGAACGCCTTGGCCATGGTCATGCGCACCAACCTGAAGGACTCGGACCTGGGCGGACACATCTCGAGCTTCGCCTCCAGCGCCACCCTCTACGACATCGGCTTCAACTACTTCTTCCAGGCCCCGACCGAAGAACACGGCGGCGACCTGATCTTCTTCCAGGGCCACGCTTCGCCAGGCGTCTACGCCCGCGCCTTCATGGAAGGCCGCATCAGCGAAGAGCAGATGAACAACTTCCGCCAGGAAGTGGACGGCAACGGCCTGTCTTCGTACCCGCACCCATGGCTGATGCCTGACTTCTGGCAGTTCCCGACCGTTTCGATGGGTCTGGGTCCGATCCAGGCGATCTACCAGGCACGCTTCATGAAGTACCTGGAAGCCCGCGGCTTCATCCCGGCCGGCAAGCAGAAGGTCTGGTGCTTCATGGGCGACGGCGAGTGCGACGAGCCGGAATCCCTGGGCGCGATCGCCCTGGCCGGCCGCGAGAAGCTGGACAACCTGATCTTCGTCATCAACTGCAACCTGCAGCGCCTCGACGGCCCGGTTCGCGGCAACGGCAAGATCATCCAGGAACTCGAAGGCGTCTTCCGTGGCGGTGGCTGGAACGTCAACAAGGTCGTCTGGGGCCGCTTCTGGGACCCACTGCTGGCCAAGGACACCAACGGTGCCCTGCAGCGCCGCATGGACGAAGTCATCGACGGCGAGTACCAGAACTACAAGGCCAAGGACGGCGCGTACGTCCGTGAGAACTTCTTCAACACCCCAGAGCTCAAGGCCATGGTCGAAGACCTGTCCGACGACGAGATCTGGAAGCTCAACCGTGGCGGCCACGACCCGTACAAGGTCTACGCGGCGTACCACCAGGCTGTGAACCACAAAGAGCAGCCGACCGTCATCCTGGCCAAGACCATCAAGGGTTACGGTACCGGTGCTGGCGAAGCCAAGAACACCGCGCACAACACCAAGAAAGTCGACGTCGACAGCCTCCGTCACTTCCGCGACCGCTTCGACATTCCGGTCAAGGACGCCGACCTCGAGAACCTGCCGTTCTTCAAGCCTGAAGAAGGTTCTGCCGAAGCCAAGTACCTGGCCGAGCGTCGCGCCGCACTGGGTGGCTTCGTGCCACAACGCCGCGCCAAGAGCTTCAGCGTTCCGACCCCGCCACTGGAGACGCTCAAAGCGATCCTCGACGGCTCGGGTGACCGCGAAATCTCCACCACCATGGCCTTCGTGCGCATCCTGGCGCAACTGGTCAAGGACAAGGAAATCGGCCAGCGCATCGTCCCGATCATCCCGGACGAAGCCCGTACCTTCGGTATGGAAGGCATGTTCCGCCAGCTGGGCATCTACTCGTCGGTCGGCCAGCTCTACGAGCCAGTCGATAAAGACCAGGTGATGTTCTACCGCGAGGACAAGAAGGGCCAGATCCTCGAAGAAGGCATCAACGAAGCCGGCGCCATGTCGTCCTTCATCGCTGCCGGTACTTCGTACAGCTGCCACAACCAGCCGATGCTGCCGTTCTACATCTTCTACTCGATGTTCGGCTTCCAGCGTATCGGCGACCTCGCCTGGGCCGCTGGCGACAGCCGCACCCGTGGCTTCCTGATCGGCGGTACCGCCGGCCGTACCACGCTGAACGGCGAAGGCCTGCAGCACGAAGACGGTCACAGCCACATGATGGCGGGCACCATCCCGAACTGCCGCACCTACGATCCGACCTACGGCTACGAGCTGGCGGTGATCATCCAGGACGGCATGAAGAAGATGACCGAAGAGCAACAGGACATCTTCTACTACATCACCGTGATGAACGAATCCTACCAGCAGCCTGCCATCCCGGCCGGTGCCGAGGAAGGCATCATCAAGGGCATGTACCTGCTGGAAGAAGACACCCGCGAAGCGGCGCACCACGTTCAGCTGATGGGCTCCGGCACCATCCTGCGTGAAGTCCGCGAAGCGGCGAAGATCCTGCGTGAAGAGTTCAACATCGGTGCCGATGTGTGGAGCGTCACCAGCTTCAACGAACTGCGTCGCGACGGCCTGGCCGTGGAACGCGCCAACCGCCTCAAGCCTGGCCAGAAGCCACAGCAGACCTACGTCGAGCAGTGCCTGAGCGGTCGCAAGGGTCCGGTCATCGCCTCCACCGACTACATGAAGCTGTTCGCCGAGCAGATTCGCCAGTGGGTACCAAGCAAAGAGTTCAAGGTCCTGGGTACCGATGGCTACGGTCGCAGCGACAGCCGCAAGAAGCTGCGTCACTTCTTCGAAGTCGACCGTCACTTCGTGGTGCTGGCTGCCCTGGAAGCCCTGGCTGACCGTGGCGAGATCGAACCGAAGGTTGTCGCTGACGCCATCGTCAAGTTCGGCATCGACCCGGACAAGCGCAACCCACTGGACTGCTGAGGAGTAACTTAAGTGAGCGAACTCATTCGCGTACCTGACATCGGCAGCGGTGAAGGTGAAATCATCGAACTGTTCGTCAAGGTCGGCGACCGCATCGAGGCGGACCAGAGCCTGCTGACCCTGGAGTCGGACAAGGCCTCCATGGAGATCCCGGCCCCCAAGGCCGGCGTCATCAAGGAGCTGAAGGTCAAGCTGGGCGATCGCCTGAAAGAAGGCGACGAACTGCTGGTCCTGGAAGCCGAGGGCGCCGCTGCGGCGCCTGAGGCTCCGGCCGCCGCCCCGGCTGCTGCTGCCCCTGCGGCCGCAGCACCCGCCGCTGAAGCCGCCCCTGCTCCTGCGCCTGCCGCAGCACCGGCCGCCGCCAGCGTGCAGGATATCCACGTGCCGGATATCGGTTCGTCGGGCAAGGCCAAGATCATCGAAGTGCTGGTCAAGGTCGGCGACACCGTCGAAGCCGACCAGTCGCTGATCACCCTGGAATCCGACAAGGCTTCCATGGAAATCCCATCGCCTGCCGCTGGCGTGGTCGAGGAAGTCCTGTGCAAGCTGGAAGATGAAGTCGGCACTGGCGACCTGATCTTCAAGCTGAAAGTCGCGGGCGCAGCTCCGGCTGCCGCGCCGGCACCTGCTGCTGCCCCCGAAGCCGCCAAGGCCGAAGCTGCTCCGGCCGCCGCACCCGCTGCTGCCGCCCCAGCTGCTGCCCCTGCACCGGTTGCCACCGCACCGGCTGCTGGCAGCAACGCCAAGGTTCACGCAGGCCCTGCCGTTCGTCAGCTGGCGCGTGAATTCGGTGTCGACCTGGGCGCTGTTGCCGCCACTGGCCCGCACGGCCGCATCCTGAAAGAAGACGTGCAGGTCTACGTCAAGGCGATGATGCAGAAGGCCAAGGAAGCACCGGCAGCCGCCGGCGCGACCGGTGGTGCCGGCATCCCGCCGATCCCGGCCGTGGACTTCAGCAAGTTCGGTGAAGTCGAGGAAGTCGCCCTGACCCGCCTGATGCAGGTCGGTGCTGCCAACCTGCACCGCAGCTGGCTGAACGTGCCGCACGTGACCCAGTTCGATTCCGCCGACATCACCGAGCTGGAAGCCTTCCGCGTTGCGCAGAAGGCCGTGGCGGAGAAGGCCGGCGTCAAGCTGACCGTTCTGCCGCTGCTGCTCAAGGCCTGTGCCCACCTGCTCAAGGAGCTGCCGGACTTCAACAGTTCGCTGGCGCCGAGCGGCAAGGCCATCATCCGCAAGAAGTACGTCAACGTCGGCTTCGCCGTGGACACCCCGGATGGCCTGCTGGTCCCTGTGATCAAGAACGTCGACCAGAAGAGCCTGCTGCAACTGGCTGGCGAAGCAGCTGCGCTGGCTGAAAAAGCCCGCACCAAGAAGCTGTCGGCCGACGACATGCAGGGTGCCTGCTTCACCATCTCCAGCCTCGGTCACATTGGCGGCACCGGCTTCACGCCGATCGTCAACGCGCCGGAAGTGGCAATCCTCGGTGTTTCCAAGGCGACCATCCAGCCAGTCTGGGACGGCAAGGCCTTCCAGCCGAAGCTGATGCTGCCGCTGTCGCTGTCCTACGATCACCGTGTGATCAACGGCGCTGCCGCTGCGCGCTTCACCAAGCGCCTGGGCGACCTGCTGACGGACATCCGCACGCTGCTGCTGTAATGCTGCACCCCGCCTCCCCCAACCGGGGAGGCGGTACCGATTTCGAGCTGCCACGCTCGTACCTCAACCCCGCCCCTGGCGGGGCTTTTTTTGCCTGGAAACACCCTCCCCATGAAGGGGCCGCGAGGCGCACAAGCTTCAGATTTCCCACGCCCAGCCGACAACCTGTATACGCTGCCCCATATGGCCGCTTGCCAGCCCACGGGACATGATGCACCCTTGCTCAACGCGCCGCCGCTTACCTGCGGCATACCGCGCCAAACGCCTTGTTCAAGCGAGTCTTCGATGAAAAGCCAACCCGATGCCGCCAGCCGTGTGGCGGCCGAGGTCGTGACGCAGTTACCCGTGCCCTCGCGGCTCGGGATGCTGCGTTTCGAGCGGCTGAACGAAGCCAGTTGGGCGATGCTCTACCTCGACCCTGGCTGCGATCGCCAGTTCGGCCTGCCCGCGGCCGAGCTCTGCGCCCTGATCGGCTCGCCCTATGCCAGCCTCATGGAGCCTGAAGCGCGCTACAAGCTGCATGACGAGATCCAACTGCAACTGTCGCGGCGCAACCACTACCGCGTGCGCTATACCCTGCACGCGGGTTCCGGGCCACTGCGCTTGCTGGAAGTCGGCGAGGCCTACAAGCAGCACAATCGCCAGCTGCTGCGCGGCTACCTCACGGTGCTGGACGACCAGGCCGAAGAGACCCCGGGCCAGGACGCAAACGATCTTGAGTCACGCAACAGCCGCCTGCAGCTGGCCCTGCAACTCAACCAGCGCGCCCAGCAAGAGCAACTCGAACACCTGGAGCGGGTGCGTGCCCAGCAGGACCTGATCCTGCGCCTGGCACGCCAGCGCTACAGCGCCAGCAACTCCTTGCTCGAAGCGGCTGAACTGATCACCCGTAGCGCCTGCGAAATCTACAAGCTCGACTGCGCCAGCATCTGGTACCTCAACGAGCAACGCCTGGAGCCGATCACCGCCTGGTTCCAGCATGAGCAGGCCCACCGCCTGCCGCAGCCGATCGACGCCAGCCACTACCCGGATTACCTCGACGCCCTGCACGCCAGCCGCGCCATCGACGCCCATAACGCCAGCCATGACCCACGCACCCGGGACATGGTCCAGGGCCTGCTCAACACCGCTGACAATGCCATGCTCGATGCCAGTATCCGCGTCGACGGCCAGGTAGTCGGCGTGCTCTGTCTGGAGCAGACCGGCCAGCCGCGGGCCTGGCAATCCGACGAAATCGCCTTTGCCGGTGAGCTGGCCGACCAGTTCGCCCAGGTCATCACCAATCACAACCGCCGCACCGCCACCAGCGCCCTGCACCTGTTCCAACGTGCGGTAGAGCAGAGCGCCAGCGCCTTCCTGCTGGTCAACCGCGACGGGGTGGTGGAGTACGTCAACCCAAGCTTCACCGCCATTACCCAGTACAGCACCGAAGAAGTTCAGGGCCACCACCTGGCCGAGCTGCCGGCACTGGAAAACCTCAGCCAGATCCTGTTCGACTCACCGTCGAGCCTGGCCATGGGCAACAGCTGGCAAGGTGAATTCAAGAGCCGGCGCAAGAGCCTGGAGCCCTACTGGGGCCAGTTGTCGATTTCCAAGGTGTATGGCGACAACCGCGAGCTGACCCACTACATCGGCATCTACGAAGACGTCACTCAAAGCAAGCTTGCCCAGCAACGCATCGAGCGCCTGGCCTACACCGACAACCTCACCAGCCTGGGCAACCGCCCGGCGTTCATCCGCAGCCTCGACGAACGCTTCGCTCGCGACGGCGACAGCCCGATCTGCCTGCTGCTGGTCGACATCGATAACTTCAAGCGGATCAACGACAGCCTCGGCCACCAGACCGGCGACAAGCTGCTGATCAGCCTGGCCCGCCGTCTGCGCAATAGCCTCAGCAGCGGTGGCAGCCTGGCGCGCTTTGCCAGCAACGAGTTCGCCGTGCTGCTGGACGACACCAGCCTCGAAGACGGCCAGAACATCGCCCAGCAGTTGCTGCGCACCCTCGACAAACCCATGTTCGTCGACAACCAGTTGATCAACGTCACCGCCTCCGTGGGCCTGGCCTGCGCGCCCCTGCACGGCGCCGACCCGCAGACCCTGATGAAGAACGCAGGCCTGGCCCTGCACAAGGCCAAGGCCAACGGCAAGCATCAGGTCCAGGTGTTCACCGAAGTGCTCAACGCCGAGGCCAGCTACAAGCTGTTCGTCGAGAACAACCTGCGCCGGGCCCTGACCCAGAACGAGCTGGAGGTCTTCTACCAGCCCAAGCTGTGCCTGCGCAGTGGTCGCCTGCTGGGCCTGGAGGCGCTGCTGCGCTGGAACCACCCCGAGCGCGGCATGATCCGCCCCGACCAGTTCATCAGCGTGGCCGAGGAGACCGGCCTGATCATCCCCATAGGCAAATGGGTGGTGCGCCAGTCGTGCCGCATGAGCCAGGAATTGCGCGAGGCCGGCATGGGCAACCTGCACGTGGCGATCAACCTGTCGCCCAAGCAGTTTTCCGACCCAGAGCTGGTCAGCTCGATTGGCGCCATTCTCAAGGAAGAAGCGCTACCCCCGCACCTGCTGGAGCTGGAGCTGACCGAGGGCCTGCTGCTTGAAGCCACCGAAGACACCCGGCGCCAGCTCGACGAGCTCAAGCAGCTGGGTCTGACCCTGGCCATGGATGACTTCGGTACCGGCTATTCATCGCTGAGCTACCTGAAGAAGTTTCCCATCGACATCATCAAGATCGATCGCAGCTTCATCAGTGAGATTCCCGCCAACCAGGACGACATGGAGATCACCTCGGCGGTGGTGGCCATGGCCCACAACCTCAAGCTCAAGGTGGTCGCCGAAGGCATCGAGACCTCCGAACAGCTGGCATTCCTGCGTCGCCACCGCTGCGACGTCGGCCAGGGCTACCTGTTCGACCGGCCAATCCCGGGGCGCGAGCTGGTCGACAAGCTCAGGCGCTACCCGCGCGGGCCGGTGGCCTGACAGGCGCGCAAACCTCGGGCACTATAGGGGCCATGCGGGCCTCTTCGCGGGCAAGCCCGCTCCTACAATGGCAGGCTGCAATGCAACCCTGCAGGAGCGGGCTTGCCCGCGAACAAGCCACAAACGCTCCCACTGTCAGACAGAGGAACAATCATGGTCCTGCGCTCGGAAATCCTCGTGAACAAAAACGTCATGCCCACTGCCGAACAGGCCCTGCCCGGCCGCGAAACTCCCATGCCCCTGCCCGAATTCCACTACGTGTTCGAAGGCACCCCGCTGCTCGGCCCATTCTTCGAGGGCAGCATCGACTTCGCCATCTTCGGCCTGGGCTGCTTCTGGGGCGCCGAACGACGCTTCTGGCAGCGTGAAGGCGTGGTCAGCACCGTGGTCGGCTACGCCGGCGGCTTCACCCCGAACCCGACCTACGAAGAGGTCTGCTCGGGGCTGACCGGCCACACCGAGGTGGTACTGGTGGTGTTCGACAAGGACAAGGTCAGCTACCGCGAACTGCTGGCGATGTTCTGGGAACTGCACAATCCGACCCAGGGCATGCGCCAGGGTAACGACATCGGCACCCAGTACCGCTCGGCCATCTATTGCACCTCGCCCGAGCAATTGGAGCTGGCCAAGGCCAGCCGCGATGCATTCCAGGCCGAGCTGAACAAAGCCGGTTTCGGTGAGATCACCACCGAGATCGACCAGGCGCCGACCGTGTACTTCGCCGAGGCCTACCACCAGCAGTACCTGGCCAAGAACCCCGAAGGCTATTGCGGCATCGGTGGCACTGGCGTGTGCCTGCCGCCCAGCCTGCAGGGTAATTGACATGGGTATGGTGCTGTTCCATGCGCCGCTGTCGCCTTTCGTGCGCAAGGTCTTGCTGGTGCTGCACGAGACCGGTCAGCTCGACCGCGTACGCCTGCAAACCGTCAACATCAGCCCGGTGAGCGGTGACGAGCAGCTCAACCAGGACAATCCGATCGGCAAGATCCCGGCCCTGCGCCTGGAAGACGGTAGCGTGCTGCACGACAGCCGGGTGATCTGCGAGTACCTCGACAGCCAGCACGTCGGCAACCCGCTGATCCCCCACGAGGGCTCAGCGCGCTGGCGGCGCCTGACCCTGGCCTCCCAGGCCGATGCGATCATGGATGCGGCGGTGTCGAGCCGCTATGAAAGCTTCCTGCGTCCTGAGGACAAGCGCTGGGATGGCTGGCTGCAGGCGCAGTCACAGAAAATCCGCCGAGGCCTGGCGGATCTCGAGCAGCATCACCTGGCAGAGATCGCCTCCGGCTTCGATATCGCCGCGATCGGCGTGGCCTGCGCGCTGGGCTACCTGGACCTGCGCCAGCCGGAGTTCGGCTGGCGTGAACAACAGCCTGGGCTGGCTGAATGGTATGCCCAAGTGAGCCAGCGCGCGTCGATGCTGGCTACCGTGCCGGTCGCCTGAAACCCCTTCGCGGGCAAGCCCCTCCCACAGACATATCCCCTCTGTAGGAGCCAGCCTGTCCGCGAATGCTTCACCCCGGCCTGGCAGGAAACAACGCCCCCACCCGAACCGCCAGCCAGCGCCCGATTGCCTTGTCCTCTCTCATGCCGCCCTCCCCACCCGCGACCAGTCCAGCCGCCGGGTCAGCACCATGAACACGCCAAGCAAGCCAAAGCACAGCAGCGAGCCCATCAACAGCGCATAGTCCTCGGCGCTCAGCAGCCCGTACAGCAGCCCATACAGCGCCGCCAACCCCGCAGCAAAACCCGCCCCGCGTACCGGGCTGTGCAGCACATGGCTCAAGTAAAAGCCGATCAGCAGCACGCAGGCCCCTGCCGACAAGCCATACGCCAGGCCAAAACCCAGGTGTTCCGACAGTGACAACAGCAACAGGTAGAACAGCGCCAGCGCCGCCCCCACCAGCACGTATTGCATCGGGTGCACGCTGAGGTTCTTCAACACCTCGAACAGGAAGAAGCCTGCAAAGGTCAGTGCGATGAACAGCAGCGCATACTTGATCGCACGCTCGCTCCTGAGGTACTGGTCCACCGGATCGACGAAGCTCACACCGAAGGTGCGCCCACTGAAATCCGCGCACTTGTCCGCACCGGCGCATTGGCGCAGCGCGTCTTCCAGGTTGGTGGCAAAGAACGAGGTCTGCCAGCGCGCGGTGAAACCCTGGGCATCGATCTCACGGCTGGCCGGCAAGTAGCTGCCGATGAAGCTCGGATGGGGCCAGTTGGCGTGCATCTCGACCCGGCTGCTGCGCCCCACTGGCAGCACATGGAGTTGTCCGGTGCCCTGCAACGCCAGGTCGAAGGCATAGCCGAACTCGCGGGCAGCCTGGCCATCCAGCCCCGGCAGGGTGACGTGCACTCCACCGGCCATCCAGTCCAGGCCGGTGCCTGCTTCGAACGGCAGGCGCTGATCGTCGAGGCTCAGTTCCAGGGCATTCTCGATGCCTCGGATATCGCTGATGCCCACCACCATGAACGGCTTGTCGAACCGGTAGTCTTCGTAGTCCTTGTCGACGCCCCAGCGCTCAGGCAGCTTGAAGCGGCCACTGACACGGTTCCTGGCATGGAACAACCGCGCCTGGTAAATGCCGCGGGCGCGCAGTTCGGTATCGACCTGGCTGTCGACCTCGAAGGTTTCCGGCAGGAAGTACAGGTGGCCGCTGACGGTGCTGGTTTCCTGCACACTCTTGCCGTCCTTGTCGATCCAGCGGCGCTGGTACTTGCGATACGGCACCACCAGCAGCGGTCCGCTGATCTGCTGGTCGAAGCTCGAACTCTGGGCGATGTCCTGCAGCACACCATCGCGCACGGCCTGACGTTCATCGATCAGGCCACTGATCATCAACAGAGGGATCAATAACAGCAGCATCAGCAGGACGATCATGCCGAGCTTGAAACTCAGGGGCTTGTTCATGGGGCTTTGGCTCCAGTTGTGATGGGCGCAGCTTGCGCCGCGCACATGGAGCCGATAGGGAGGGTTTGTGCAGATTGTGTGGAGATGACGAGGCGGACAGCAGGAATCAGCTCATGCGCCGCGCAGGCAGCCACAGCCTGACCCGCACCCCGCCCTCGACGTTATCCACCGCCAGCGCTCCGCCATGCAGTTGCATCACTTCCTCGACAAAGTTGAGCCCAAGCCCGGTGCTCTTGCGTCCGGTGCCTGGCCGCGGCAGGGAATAGAAGCGCTCGCTGACCCGCTCGATGGCGTAATCCGGAATCGCCTCCCCCTGGTTGAACAGGCTCAACGCGACCCGATCGCCGTCGTGCACCAGCTCGAACGACAAGGTGCCGCCTGCCGGCGTGAAGTCGAGTGCGTTGTCCACCAGGTTTGCCAGCGCCTGACGCAGCAGGAAGGGGTCGCACAGCAACAACACCCCGCCCGTCACCTGTTGCCTGATCTGCAATCCGGCACTGTCGATCCGCGCCGCATACCCGTGCAGCAACTCGTCGACCAGCGCAGCGAGCGGCACCTGCTGCTCGTCTTCCAGCGCCTGCATCTGCTCGACCCGCGCCAGGTTGAGCAAGCGCTCGATCATCTGCTGCAAACGCTCGCTCTCGCGCTCGATATTGCCGGCAAAACGCGCCCGCTGCTCATCCGGCATCGGCCCCTGCAACAGCTCGGAAGCCCCACGAATCGCCGCCAGCGGGCTTTTCAGCTCATGGGTGAGGGTATGCACATAGCGCTCGACATACGCCTTGCCCTCCAACTGGGTGCGCATGCGCTCCACCGCCGTGGCCAGTTGCAGCAGTTCACCGCCCTTGTAGTGCGGCAGCGCCGCGCGCTCGCCCTCACTCACCGCCTGGGCGTACCGGGTGAGACGGCGCAACGACCGCGCCAGCCACCAGGACAGCGCAGCGCCCACCAACAGCCCAAGCACGATCAACCCCAGGCCGAGCGTCAGCAAACGTTGCTCGGAGCGGTCGATATAGGGCTGTAGCGAACTGTTGGGCTTGGCCACCGTCACCACACCGATGACCTGGCCGTTGTCCATGATCGGTGCCGCCACATGCATCACCGAGGTGCTTTCGTCGTCCGGGTCGCTGCGGGTCGAACGCGCGCCATATTGGCCGCGCAGGGTCAGGTAGACGTCGTTCCAGCGCGAGTAATCCTTGCCCAGGGCCTGCCCACTGGAGTCGAGCAGGACGATGCCCTTGGCGTCGGTGACATAGATACGGTGGCTGACCTGGTTTTTCGCCAGCCCCCAGATATCCGCACCTGGGCGGCGCTGCCCGTAGGACTCGAGCACTTGAGGCAGACGACTTTGCCCAAGCGTGCCGGCCATGACGTCATCGTGAAGGATTTCTGCCAACAGGTTGGCGGTGTCCACCAGGGTTTCTTCGGAAGACTGGCGGACCACCGGGCGAATCTGTTCGCGCACGGTATTGAGCAGGAAGTAACCCGACAACCCGACGAACAGGAAGTACACCAGAAAGATCCGGATCCCCAGGCGCATCAGGCGTGATCCGGGCTGTAGCTATAGCCCAGGCCGCGATGGGTCTGGATCGGTTCGGCATCGCCAGACACCAGGCGCAACTTGGCGCGCAGGCTCTTGATGTGGCTGTCGATGGTTCGCTCGTAACCGGCATCTGAAGCCACGCCCAGCCCGTCGAGCAATTGCTCGCGGCTGAACACCCGACGTGGTTGCTCGAGCAGGCATTGCAGCAAGCGGAATTCATGGCGAGTAAGCGTCAGCGCCTGGCCACGATAGAGGATGCGCATCCCCAGCGTATCGACCTCGAACAGCTTCGCATCGACTGCCGTCTCGGCTCTGGGCGCCATGCGCTTGAGGATCGCCCGCACCCGCGCAGCCACCTCGCGCGGGCTGAACGGCTTGACCACATAGTCGTCGGCACCGATTTCCAAGCCTACGACCCGGTCGATCTCACCATCGCGGGCACTGAGGAACATCACCGGCACCTCGCTGAAGCGGCGCAGCTGGCGGCAGGTTTCGAAACCACTGATATCTGGCAGGCCGATGTCGAGGATGACCAGGTCGGCCGGGCGCTGGCGCATCTGTTCGAGCGCGGCGCTGCCCAGGGTCACCCAGGCGGTGCTATGGCCGTCGGCCTGGAGGGCATAGACCAGGGTGTCGGCGATGGCGGACTCGTCTTCGACGATGAGGATGTGGGGCATGGGTGAGGCTCTGAGGGGCTGGTCGTCGATTGTCTGACCGAGCCCCTTCGCGGGACAAGCCCACTCGCACAATTGCAGGCTGACGCTGCAGCTGCGGGGATCGGGCTTGCCTGCGAGAGGCCAGGCCGGACGATCAGCAGTCCGGCTTGTCCGCCGTATACCGCCGTGCCGGGTTCACCGCCGCCTTGAACTCACGCAACGCCTTGGCGCCGATCAGCAGCGGGTAGTTGAAGTTGCTGCGGTCGGTCAGGTTGACCTCCACCGTACGCTTGACGTCACCCAGGCACAGCTCCAGGTCCACCACCGGGCGGCGGGCAGCCTCGGCCGGTTCGTCCTCGTCTTCCTCATCGCCTGAGCGGGCCTTGATCTTGCTGATGCGCGCCACCTTGTGTTCATAGACCTTGCCGTCGGCATCCTTGGTCGCCAGGCGGAAACGCACCCAGTCCTCGCCGTCGCGGGTGAAGGTCTCGATATCCTTGGCCGACAGCGATGCGGTCAGCGCGCCAGTATCCATCTTGGCCTTGAGGGTCTGGCCGATCTCGGGGAGCTTGATGTACTCGTAGCGGCCATAGAGTGTCGGCTCGGCGGCCATCACCGGCAACGCCAGCAGCGACAGGAGGGCAAGCAGTGGTTTCACGGGAAGCATTCCTTGAGATGAGACAGTGCTTAGACTACGCGGGGAGGATAGGTTCGTTGTCACAGCCTATCCAACATAATGTGAAACATTTGTACCTTCCATTGGGCACTGGACGTTTGGCGTAGGACGTTACCCTGCTTATCATTGCCAACCGCAAATCTCACACAACACTTTCATACAACAAGAGTCTCCTTATGCGTCGCCTGCTGACCGGCATCCTTACAACTGTCCTGCTGCTGCTCAACACCCTCGTGTTGATCTGCCCGCTGATGGTCTTCGCCCTGCTCAAGCTGGTGCTGCCCGGCCGTGGTCGCGACTATGCCTCCTGGGCGGTGATGTGGATCGCCGAGACCTGGTCGGAAATCGACAAGGCCATCTTCGCCCTGTGCATCCCCACGCAATGGGACATCCGCGGCATCGAGACGCTGAACGCGAACACCTCCTACCTGTGCGTCAGCAACCATCAGAGCTGGGTCGACATTCCCGCACTGATCGAAAGCCTCAACCGCCGTGTGCCGTTCTTCAAGTTCTTCCTCAAGAAGGAGCTGATCTGGGTACCGCTGCTGGGCCTGGCCTGGTGGGCGCTGGACTACCCCTTCATGAAGCGCTACAGCAAGGCCTTCCTCGACAAGCACCCCGAGCTCAAGGGCAAGGACCTGGAAATCACCAAGGCCGCCTGCGAGCTGTTCAAGCGCCAGCCGGTGACGGTGGTCAACTACCTCGAAGGCACGCGCTTCACCGAAGCCAAACGCGAACAGCAGCAATCGCCGTACCGCCACCTGCTCAAGCCCAAGGCCGGCGGCGTCGCCTTCGTGCTCGCCGCACTGGGCGAGCAACTCGACGCCCTGCTCGATGTGACCATCGTCTACCCCGGCAACAAGGCCCCAGGGTTCTGGGACCTGCTCAACGGCAGCATCAGCCGGGTCATCATCGACATCCGCGTGCGCGAGCTGGACCCGGCATTATGCGAAGGCGACTACGAGAGCGATCCGGCGTTTCGCCAGACCGTGCAGGCCTGGGTCAACCAGCTGTGGGAAGACAAGGATCAACGCATCGAGCAACTGCGCGCAGAGTTGCGCTGAGCCTGGCGTTGCGCGAAACCCGCAGCAGCGTCAGACCGACGGCACCGCTGTCGCCGGGCTGCCCCACAGGCTGCCCAGGTTCTGCAGCAACGAGCCGGCAATGCCCTGTTGCCCCAGATATTGCAGGATCAACGGCGCGAACTGGCCAATCATGCCGGTATCCATGCCCAGCGCCTTGAAGGCGTTATCCAGGTCGTTGCGATTCTCGACATTGCCCAGAGCATTGCTCAGCGCCGACGAGTGCTGGCTGTTCTGCCCCAGCAACTCGCCCAGCCCGTTGAGCCCGCCCAAGGCGTTGGCACCGGACAACAAGTCAAGACCGGGCACCGCCTTGGTCAACTGGCCATAGTCGTCATTGCTCAGGTTGTTGCGCGCAAGGCCCAGCATGGCGCCAGCGCCGCCGACAGCCTGTTCGGGGGTGATCTTCAGTTCGCTGCCCAAGGTATTGAGCAGATTGGCCTGGGCGGCCGGCGCCTGGACCTGGCCTTTCGGGGTCTGCATGGCCGAGACGGCGTTGGCGGCATCGTTGAGGTTGAAGGCGAACACCGGGCTTGCGGCCAGGGTCATCAGGGTTGCCAGGGTGAATGCTTTCATCGGAGGACCTCGTAGGCCGGGATGGCCTGGGAAACGAGGCGTTGGACTGGGGGGCTGGAGCTTTGTTCCGGGCCGGATGTCGGTAAGGGACGAACCCGCCCCCACAGGCAGTCACCCCACCTGTGGGAGCGGGCTCGTCCCGCGATTGGCCCGCAAAGCGACGCCAAAGGCCTCAGGCAGCGCTGAAGGTCCTGTGCGGATCGATCACGAATTTCTTCGGCACGCCCGCATCGAACTCGCCGTACCCTTCCGGCGCCTGGTCCAGGCTGATCACCTGAACACCGACCACTTCGGCAATATTGATCCGATCCCACATGATCGCCTGCATCAGCTGGCGGTTGTACTTCATGGTCGGGGTCTGGCCGGTGTGGAAGCTGTGCGACTTGGCCCAGCCCAGGCCGAAGCGGATGCTCAGCGCACCGATCTTCGCCGCCGCGTCCACCGCACCCGGATCTTCGGTCACGTACAGGCCCGGAATACCGATCTTGCCGGCCACACGGGTGACCTGCATCAGCGAGTTGAGCACGGTCGCCGGAGCCTCGTGCTTGGCGCCTTCATGGCCGTGGCCGCGGGCTTCGAAGCCTACTGCATCGACGGCGCAGTCCACTTCAGGCTCGCCGAGGATGTCGATGATCTGCTCGTGCAGCGGCGTGTCCTTGGACAGATCGACCACCTCGAAGCCCTGGGACTTGGCGTGGGCCAGGCGCAGCGGATTGAGGTCACCCACGATCACGCACGCGGCGCCCAGCAGGCGTGCCGAAGCGGCAGCGGCCAGGCCGACCGGGCCGGCGCCAGCCACGTAGACGGTGCTGCCCGGGCCGACGCCCGCGGTGACAGCGCCGTGGTAGCCGGTGGGCAGGATGTCGGACAGGCAGGTCAGGTCACGGATCTTCTCCATGGCCTTGTCGCGGTCGGGCAATTTCAGCAGGTTGAAGTCGGCGTACGGTACCAGCACGTATTCAGCCTGGCCGCCGGTCCAGTCACCCATGTCGACATAGCCGTAGGCACCGCCGGCACGGGCCGGGTTGACGGTCAGGCAGACGCCGGTATGCATCTCCTTGCAGGAACGGCAGCGCCCGCAAGCAACGTTGAACGGCACCGACACCAGGTCGCCGATCTTCAGGCGCTCGACATCACGGCCCAACTCGACGATTTCACCGGTGATTTCATGGCCGAGCACCAGGCCGACCTGAGCGGTGGTGCGGCCACGGACCATGTGCTGGTCGGAGCCGCAGATATTGGTGGAAACCACCTTGAGGATCACGCCGTGCTCGATCTTCTTGCCGCGCGGATCCTGCATCTTGGGGTAGTCGATCTTCTGCACCTCGACCTTGCCTGCGCCGAGATACACCACTCCACGATTACCAGACATGCTCTTACCTCGCTTGATTTGTATTTATGCAGCGGTGGTTGAAGCGCCGCCATCCTTGGGCGGCCTGTGTTACTGGAATGAGGGGAATTGTGGGCTTGATGGGGGATGTCGCAGTGACTGGATGCGACAGGGGGTTGTCTGTTTACGGCAGGTCGAAAGCGGTGATGCCATTCGCGGGCAAGCCCGCTCCTACAGGCACAGTGCCGTTCTCAGACACGCGATCCCCCGTAGGAGCGGGCTTGCCCGCGAAGAGGCCAGGGCAGGCGTCAGAGAACCACAGTCCGGTTGGCATTGAGGAACACCCGCCGCTCGATGTGATACCCCACCGCCCGCGCCAGGGTCAGGCATTCGATATCGCGCCCCTTGGCGATCAGATCTTCAGGATAGTGACTGTGGTCGACCACCTCGACGCCCTGGGCAATGATCGGCCCTTCGTCGAGGTCGTTGTTGATGTAGTGCGCGGTCGCGCCGACCATCTTCACACCCTTGTTGTATGCCTGGTGATAGGGCTTGGCACCCTTGAACCCCGGCAGCAGCGAGTGGTGGATGTTGATCGCCCAGCCATCCAGGCGCCGACACAGCTCTGGCGACAGCACCTGCATGTAGCGGGCGAGAATCACCAGTTCCGCGCCGGTTTCCTCGATCACCTTGAGCACCTTGCGCTCCTGGCCCGGCTTGTCGTTCGGGTCGAGCGCGAAGTGGTAGTAGGGGATTTTGTGCCAGTGCGCCAGCGGCTCCAGGTCGGGGTGGTTGGAGATCACTGCGACCACCTCCATGCCCAGTTGGCCGATGCGCTGGCGATACAGCAGGTCGTTCAGGCAATGGTCGGCCTTGGACACCATGATCACCACCTTGGGGCGGTGATTGGGTGCAGTCAGCTCGAAGGCCATGCCAAACGCTTCGCTGCGCTCGGCGAATCCGGCACGGAAGGCATCTTCATCGAAACCCTCGGGTGCGCGGAATTCGACACGGATGAAGAAGCGCCCCGACAGTCGGTCATCGAAGGAGTGATGCTCGGTGACGTAGCAGCGCTGCTCGAAGAGATGACGCGTGACCACATCGACCGTGCCGAGCATGCTCGGGCAGTCGGCGGTGAGAATCCAGGTGTCCGGTGCCCGACTCATGATCTGCGCTCCTTATGCCTCTATGGCCAGGCCGTACTCGGCCGATGCGTCCTGCAGCCACAGCCACCAGTAGTCGGAGAAGCTGCGGCGGATCACCAGCTCCCAGGTGTCTTCGGCAGTGCGACGGATCACCAGTTGCGACTTGGCGAACACGGTACCCACGGCCTTGCCGACCGGGAAGTTGTTCGGGTGTACATCATAGCTGGTTGATTTCATCAGCACGTCGCGCACGTTCGGGCCGCGCAGCTCGAGCAGGGTCTGCCCGCCACTGACATTGACCACCTGGACGTGCTGGCCTTCGAGGGCATCGCGCAGCTTCTGCTCGACGCTGAACTCCTGGCCGCCCGGGACGATCAGCAGCCATTCGTCGGGGCCCACCCACTGCAACGACATTTCACTGTTGGCGACCACCGTCAGCGCCACCGGCAGCTCCAGGCCCAGGGCCTTGTGCACGGCACCGGCGAACTGCGGGTCATGGCCGTCGCCACGAAGGGTCAGGTGACCGAGGAATTTCTTCTCGCGCAGGGTCACGCCTGCGTTGTTGCGGCCCTTTCCGACCAGGCTGGCCAGGTCTGCATGGTGCAGCGGCGATTGGGCCTTGGCATCACTGCCGGGGTTCTGCTGGAAGACGTTGATAGCGCTCATTTCTTACCTGCCTTGAATTCTTGTGCGACGCGACCCGAGACCCTGTGGGAGCGGGCTTGCCCGCGAAGAGTGCGGTGAATGCACCATCGCATTCGCGGGCGAGCCCGCTCCCACAGGGACCTCATTCCAACCAGGAGTACTGGCTGGGCCTCAAACGTTCTGCCGCTCACCCTTCGGATCGAAGAACACCGAAGACACGATCTCTGCCTCGATCACGCTGCCATCGGCCTGTGGCGAATAGACCCGCTCGCCGAGGCGCTTGAGGCCACCCTTGACCACGCCCATGGCAAACGAATAGCCCAGGGAGTTGGCCTTGTAGCTGGAGGTGACGTGACCGACCATGTCCATCGGGATTGGCTGCTTGGGATCGAATACCAGCTGGGCGCCTTCAGGCAGCCACACGTTCGGGTCGACAGGCTTGAGGCCAACCAGTTGCTTGCGGTTCTCGCGGGTGGTGTCCTCGCGGTTCATGCCGCGCAGGCCAATCCACGAGTACGGCTTGTTGCGGCCCACGCACCAGCTCATGTTGAGGTCGTCCGGGGTCATCGAGCCGTCGGTGTCCTGGCCGACGATGATGAAACCCTTCTCGGCGCGCAGCACGTGCATGGTCTCGGTGCCGTATGGCGTGAGGTTGTACTGCTTGCCCGCCTCGATGATCTTTTCCAGCACGCCCATGGCGTAGTTGGCCTGGACGTTGACCTCGTACGACAGCTCGCCGGTGAACGAGATACGGAACACCCGCGCCGGTACACCACCGACGTTGCCTTCCTTCCAACTCATGAACGGGAAGGCGTCCTTGTCCAGGTCGATGTCGCTGATCTGCTCCAGCAGCTTGCGGCTGTTGGGGCCGGACAGGGTCATGGTCGCCCAGTGGTCGGTCACCGAGGTGAAATACACCTTCAGCTCCGGCCATTCGGTCTGGTGGTACAGCTCCAGCCACTGCAGCACACGGGCGGCACCGCCAGTGGTGGTGGTCATGATGAAGTGGTTGTCGCCGACGCAGGCGGTCACGCCGTCGTCGAAGACCATGCCGTCTTCCTTGCACATCAGGCCGTAACGGGCCTTGCCCACATCGAGCTTGGTCCAGGCGTTGGTGTAAACGCGGTTGAGGAACTCGCGCGCATCCGGGCCCTGGATATCGATCTTGCCGAGCGTGGAGGCATCGAGCAGGCCCACGCTGTCACGCACTGCCTTGCACTCACGAGCCACGGCGGCGTGAATGTCTTCGCCAGGCTTGGGGAAGTACCACGGGCGCTTCCACTGGCCGACATCCTCGAACTCGGCGTTGTTCTTCACGTGCCAGGCGTGCAGCGCGGTGAAGCGCACCGGCTCGAACAGGTGGCCACAATGACGGCCCGCCACCGCGCCGAACGTGACCGGCGTGTAGTTGGGGCGGAACATGGTGGTGCCCATTTCCGGAATGGTGATACCCAGCGAGCGGGCGGCGATGGCCAGGCCGTTGATGTTGCCCAGCTTGCCTTGGTCGGTACCGAAGCCCAGCGCGGTGTAGCGCTTGACGTGCTCGACCGACTCGAAGCCTTCGCGGGTGGCCAACTCGATGGCGGCCGCAGTGACGTCGTTCTGCTGGTCGACGAACTGTTTCGGCGCGCGCGCAGTGCCCTTGTCGTGCGGCACCTGGAACAGCGCCACAGTGGCCTCTTCCTTGCGTTGCAGGGCCTTGGGCAGGCTGCCGACGCTGGCCTTGAAGCCGGCCTCGGTGGCGGCGCGAGCCCCCCCTTCGAAGCCATCGGCGAGGGTGTCGCCCAGCGCATAGACGCCGTTCACGCCACCGACGCACACGCGCTTCTGCGGCGCGTCGCCCGGCACGAAGCCGAGGATATCGTCACGCCAGACCGGGCGTCCGCCCAGGTGCGAAGCCAGGTGCACCACCGGGCTGTAGCCCCCGGACGTGGCCACCAGGTCGCATTCGAGCCATTCGCCAGGGCTGGTGACCTTGTGCGCAGGCACATCGATGGCCGCCACACGGGCACCGGTGACGTGCTTGCCGCCACGGGCTTCGATCACTGCACTGGAGGTGAGGATGCGGATGCCCTTGGCACGCGCCTCCTCGACCAACGAACCGCGTGGGTTGTGGCGCGCATCGGCGATGGCGATCACCTGCAGGCCGGCATCGTGCCAGTCCAGGGCGGTGCGGTAGGCATGGTCGTTGTTGGTCGACAGCACCAGCTTGCGGCCCGGCGCCACGCCATAACGGCGCACATAGGTGGAAACCGCTCCGGCCAGCATGTTGCCCGGCAGGTCGTTGTTGCCGTACACCAGCGGACGCTCGTGGGCGCCGGTGGCCAGCACCACACGCTTGGCCCGCACACGGTGCACGCGCTGGCGTACCTGGCCGATCGGCGCGCGATCGCCGAGGTGGTCGGTGAGGCGCTCGTGGATGGTCAGGAAGTTATGGTCGTGATAACCGTTGACCGTGCTACGCGGCAGCAGGGTGACTTCCGCCAGCCCCTGCAGCTCGGCAAGAGTCGCAGCCACCCAGTCGGCGGCCGGCTTGCCGTCGAGGGTCTCGCGGCTGTCGAGCAGGCTGCCGCCGAACTCTTCCTGTTCGTCGGCCAGGATCACCCGCGCACCGCTACGGCCAGCCGCCAGTGCGGCGGCCAGGCCTGCCGGGCCCGCGCCGACGATCAGCACGTCGCAGTGCTGGTTCATGTAGTCGTAGCTGTCCGGGTCGTTCTGCAGCGGTGCACGGCCCAGGCCCGCCGCCTTGCGGATGTACTTCTCGTAGGTCATCCAGAACGACTTGGGATACATGAAGGTCTTGTAGTAGAACCCCGGCGGCATCATGTTGCCGCCGACCTTGCCAATGATGCCCATGACGTCGTTGTTGACGTTCGGCCAGCCGTTGGTGCTGCTGGCCACCAGGCCCGAATACAACGCCTGCTGGGTGGCACGCACGTTGGGGATCTGGGTGGCTTCGCTGGAGCCGATCTGCAGGATGGCGTTCGGCTCTTCAGTACCGGCGGCGATGATCCCGCGTGGGCGCGAATACTTGAAGCTGCGCCCGACGATCTCGACACCGTTGGCCAGCAGCGCGGCGGCCAGGGTATCGCCGGCATAACCCTGGTAGGTCTTGCCGTTGAAGGTAAAGTTCAGCACCTTGCTGCGGTCGATGCGACCGCCGCTGGCGAGGCGATAGACCTGGCTCATACTTTTTCTCCCTGGCCCTTGGCGGTCGCCGGTGCGGCGCTTTGTCTGGATGCGGCGGTCACCTGAGGTTTCTCACCGATCTTGTAGGTTTCGAGAATCTCGTAGGTCACCGTGTCGCGGGTCACGTTGAAGTACTGGCGGCAACCTGCGACGTGGTCCCACAGCTCATGGTGGATACCGCGCGGGTTGTCGCGGAAGAACATGTAGGTACCCCACTCTTCGTCGGAGCAGGCGTTCGGGTCCAGAGGGCGGGCGATGTGCGCCTGGCCTGAAGCGTGGAATTCTTCTTCGGAGCGCAGCTCGCCGCAGTGGGGACAGAAGATTTGCAACATGACGATTGTCTCCGGGTCAGTGGGCGACGGCAGCAGCGCCGTGTTCGTCGATCAGCGCGCCGTTGTAGAAACGGTCGATGGAGAAAGGCGCGGCCAGCGGGTGCATCTCGCCCTTGGCCAGGCTCGCCGCAAAGACGTTGCCCGAACCTGGCGTGGCCTTGAAGCCGCCCGTGCCCCAACCGCAGTTGAAGAACATGTTCTTGACCGGAGTCTTGGAGATGATCGGGCAGGCATCCGGGGTGGTGTCGACGATGCCGCCCCACTGACGGTTCATGCGCACGCGCGACAGGATCGGGAACATCTCGACGATCGCCTGCAGGGTGTGTTCGATGATCGGGTACGAGCCACGCTGGCCATAACCGACCCAGCCGTCGATGCCGGCACCGATCACCAGGTCGCCTTTGTCGGACTGGCTGATGTAGCCGTGCACGGCGTTGGACATGATCACCGAGTCGATGATCGGCTTGATCGGCTCCGATACCAGTGCCTGCAAGGGGTGCGACTCCAGCGGCAGGCGGAAGCCAGCCAGCTTGGCCATGTGCCCGGAGTTACCGGCGGTGACCACGCCGACGCGCTTGGCACCGATGAAACCCTTGTTGGTTTCCACGCCGATCACTGCACCGTTCTCCTTGCGGAAACCAATGACTTCGGTCTGCTGTATCAGGTCCACACCCAGGGCATCGGCAGCCCGGGCGAAACCCCAGGCGACCGCATCGTGACGGGCTACGCCGCCGCGACGCTGCACGGTGGCGCCCAGAATGGGGTAACGGGTGTTCTTCGAGCAGTCCAGGTACGGGATCTCGGCTGCGACCTGGTCGGTGAGGATCAGCTCGCCATCGACCCCATTGAGACGGTTGGCGTTGACCCGGCGCTCGGAATCACGGATGTCCTGCAGGGTATGGCACAGGTTGTAGACGCCGCGCTGGGAGAACATCACGTTGTAGTTGATGTCCTGCGACAGGCCCTCCCACAGCTTCATGGCATGCTCGTAGAGGTGCGCGGACTCATCCCACAGGTAGTTGGAACGCACGATGGTGGTGTTGCGCGCGGTGTTGCCACCACCCAGGTAACCCTTCTCGACCACCGCGACGTTGGTAATGCCATGTTCCTTGGCCAGGTAGTAGGCCGTGGCCAGGCCATGACCACCGCCGCCAACGATGACCACGTCGTAGACCTTCTTGGGAGTTGGCGTGCGCCACATGCGCTGCCAGTTCTCGTGGTGGCTGAGGGAGTGCTTGAGGAGGCCGAAGCCCGAATAGCGTTGCATGGTGTTCTACTCCACTCAGCGGTAGACCGGGAAGTCGGCGCACAGGGCGGCGACGTTCTTGGCGACATCGGCTTCGACGTCAGCGTCGCCCAGGTTGTCCAGCACATCGCAGATCCAGCCAGCCAGCGCCACGCACTGGGCAACCTTGAAGCCGCGGGTGGTGACGGCCGGGGTGCCGATGCGCAGGCCCGAGGTGACGAACGGCGACTGCGGGTCGTTGGGCACAGCGTTCTTGTTGACGGTGATGTGGGCGCGGCCGAGGGCGGCGTCAGCATCCTTGCCGGTCAGGCCCTGGCGAATCAGGCTGACCAGGAACAGGTGGTTGTCGGTGCCGCCGGAGACCACGTCGTAGCCACGCTCGATGAACACCTGGGCCATGGCCTGGGCATTCTCGATGACCTGCTTCTGGTAGCTCTTGAACTCGGGCTCCAGCGCCTCCTTGAAGCACACCGCCTTGGCGGCGATCACGTGCATCAGCGGGCCGCCCTGGGCGCCGGGGAACACGGCGGCGTTGAGCTTCTTCTCGATCTCTTCGTTGGACTTGGCCAGGATCAGGCCGCCACGCGGGCCGCGCAGGGTCTTGTGGGTGGTGGTGGTAACCACGTCGGCGAAAGGAATCGGATTCGGGTACAGGCCCGCAGCGACCAGGCCGGCAACGTGGGCCATGTCGACGAACAGCAGCGCACCGACTTTATCGGCGATCTGGCGGAAGCGTGGGAAATCGAGGGTTTTCGAGTAGGCCGAGAAACCTGCGACGATCATCTTCGGCTTGTGCTCGACGGCGAGGCGCTCGACTTCGTCGTAGTCGATCAGGCCGGTATTGGTGTCGATTCCGTATTGAACGGCGTTGTAAAGCTTACCCGAGGACGACACCTTGGCGCCGTGGGTGAGGTGGCCGCCGTGGGCCAGGCTCATGCCCAGGATGGTGTCACCGGCCTGCAGCAGGGCGAGGTAGACCGCACTGTTGGCCGAGGAGCCGGAGTGCGGCTGGACGTTGGCGTAATCAGCGCCGAACAGCTGCTTGGCGCGCTCGATGGCCAGTGCCTCGACCTTGTCGACGTGCTCGCAACCACCGTAGTAGCGCTTGCCCGGATAGCCTTCGGCGTACTTGTTGGTCAGGCCGCTGCCCTGGGCCTGCATCACGCGCTTGCTGGTGTAGTTCTCCGAGGCGATCAGCTCGATGTGATCTTCCTGGCGCTGTTCCTCGGCATTCATCGCCGCCAGCAGTGCATCGTCGTAACCCTGGATCTGGTCTTGCTTGCTGAACATCGTGTTTCTCCCGGCAGCGATCGCTTCTTGTCTGATGAGGGTCTTCTCACCCTTTGCAGCGATGGTATGACTGGGCCGGAGGGCACAGATGCCTGCGCGCGCCTTGCAATGGCGCGTTTACGACATTGTGGTGCAGGTGCCGTGGCGCCCCTGCAGGAGCGGGCTTGTCCGCGAAGAGGCCGGCACGGACACCCCACACCCGGCTTGTATAGGCAACTGCTGAATCGATGGTTTAGAGTGCTGCCTTGCGTCGTAAAAAGGACAGGCGTCATGACCGATAACAACCAACAATTCGCCAGCGACAACTATTCCGGCATCTGCCCCGAAGCCTGGGCGGCGATGGAAAAGGCCAACCAGGGCCATGAGCGCGCCTACGGCGACGATCAGTGGACCGAACGCGCCTCGGAATACTTCCGCAAGCTGTTCGAGACCGACTGCGAGGTGTTCTTCGCCTTCAACGGCACGGCCGCCAACTCCCTGGCCCTGGCCTCGCTGTGCCAGAGCTACCACAGCGTGATCTGCTCCGAGACCGCCCACGTCGAAACCGACGAATGCGGCGCGCCTGAGTTCTTTTCCAACGGCTCCAAGCTGCTGACCGCACGCAGCGTCAACGGCAAGCTGACCCCGGACTCGATCCGCGAGGTCGCGCTCAAACGCCAGGACATCCACTATCCGAAGCCGCGCGTGGTCACCATCACCCAGGCCACCGAAGTCGGCAGCGTGTATCGCCCCGACGAGCTCAAGGCGATCAGCGCCACCTGCAAGGAACTGGGCCTGAACCTGCACATGGACGGCGCACGCTTCTCCAACGCCAGTGCGTTCCTCGGCTGTTCGCCGGCGGAGCTGACCTGGAAGGCGGGCGTCGATGTACTGTGCTTCGGGGGCACCAAGAACGGCATGGCGGTGGGCGAGGCGATCCTGTTCTTCAACCGCGAACTGGCCGAAGACTTCGACTATCGCTGCAAGCAGGCCGGGCAACTGGCCTCGAAGATGCGCTTTTTGTCGGCGCCCTGGGTCGGGCTGCTGGAAGACGGCGCCTGGTTGCGTCACGCACAACATGCCAACCATTGCGCGCAATTACTGGCTTCGCTGGTCCGTGATCTGCCGGGTGTCGAACTGATGTTCCCGGTGGAAGCCAACGGGGTGTTCCTGCAACTGCCGGAGTTCGCCATCGAGGCCCTGCGTAACAAGGGCTGGCGCTTCTATACCTTCATTGGCAGCGGCGGCGCACGCTTCATGTGCTCATGGGATACCCAGGAAGCACGCGTGCGAGAGCTGGCGGCGGATATCCGCGCGATCATCGGCGGCTGAGCAAGAGGGCTCGCGGCGGGAGCGGGCTTTTCCGCTCCCACGCAGAACGCGTCAGCTCAAGATCATCAGCAGGACAGTCGTCCTGCCTAGAGCCTGGTTCAGGCCTCGCCAATGGTCCGGGCGATAGCGTCCACCGCAGCATCCACCTTCGCCTGGGTGCGCTCCAGCGTCTGCGCGTGCTCGCGCTGCAGTTCGATCTGCTTGGAGCACAGGTTCAAAGCTGCCAGCACCAGCAACTTGTCGCCGATCAATGTGGGGTAGTTGCGCTTGGTCTCGGCCAGAGCGACGTTGAGCATGCGCACGGCCTGCGAGAGCGTCTCTTCCTGGCCCTCGGGCGCCTTCAGCGAGTAGTCGGTGCCGAGAATGTTCACCACATTGATCGGCTGCGCTTGCAGTCTCATGCGCCTACGACACCTGCACTGGCACGCTCGACCAGCGCCTGGATACGTGCGGCGGTAGCGCCGTGCTTCTCTTCCTGCTCCATCAGCGACAGCTGCAGGGTCTCGTTCTCTTCCTTGGCCTGGGCCAGTTCCTGGTCGAGCTTCTGGTTCTGCTCGGTCAGTTGCGCGTTCTTGTGCATCAGGTCGCCGACCAGTTGCTCCAGTTGATTCAGGGATGCTTCCAACATGCGTCTATCTCGGTTGTTGCAAAGGGCGCACACGATAAAGAAAAGCTCGCGCCCCCGCCATTAAAAATCAGGTAAGGAAGGGTGTGTTCCGGCAGATTGACAGGCTTGCGGGCACCTTGTTCCGGCCTGGGTCAACCGCCTGTCAGGAAGAGCGAGTGTAAATCCTCGTTTAGCCCCCCGTTGCCTAAAGACTCGTGCGTCCCGACCGATAGGCAGGTAGGTCAAATTCCTTCGCATGGACGCGAGCCTTCCCTCCGGATCTCGACGTCATGTCCCTACGCAATCTGAATATCGCCCCACGCGCCCTGCTCGGCTTTTCCCTGATCGGTGTGCTGATGCTTAGCCTGGGTATTTTTTCACTCATCCAGATGGGCAACATCCGGCAGGCGGGCATCATCATCGAGCAGGTCAATGTCCCGAGTATCAAGCTGCTGGACGAAATGACCGCGCTCAACCTGCGTCTGCGCACCCTGTCCTATCGCCTGCTGGTCAACCGGGAATCCCAGGCCGATACCATTCGCCTGATGGACGAACGCAACGCCCAGATCGACAAGGCCCGCAGCGCCTACGCGCCACTGATCGCCGAGCCTGAGGAACAGGCCGCATTCGACCAGTTCGGCCAGTTGCTGACACAGTACCGCCAGCTCGAAGCGCGCATGCGCAGCCTGAGCCAGGCCGGCCAGCTCGACCCTATGCGCGAGATGCTCAACCGCGACCTGCTGGCCAACTCGGACCAGATCAACAAGGCCATGGAACACCTGCTGCAGATCAACACCGCGCAGACGCGCAAGACCAACGAGGAAGCCGCACGCCAGTACGACAGTGCCTTCATGCTGGTGATCGGCTTGCTGGTCGCTGCCACGGTGCTCACACTGCTGTTCGCCCTGATCCTGACTCGCAGTATCGTGCGTCCGATCGACGACGCCCTGCGCGCCGCCGAGCAGATCGCCGAAGGCGACCTCACCCAACACGTCACCACCGACGGCACCGACGAAGCCGCTCGTCTGCTGCAGGCCATGGCCAAGATGCAGACCAAGCTGCGCGACACCCTGCAACTGATCGCAGGCTCTGCCACCCAGCTCGCCTCGGCCGCCGAGGAGCTCAACAGCGTCACCGACGAAAGCGCGCGCGGCCTTGCCCAGCAGAACAACGAGATCCAGCAGGCAGCGACTGCGGTTACCGAGATGACCAGCGCTGTCGAAGAGGTCGCACGCAATGCCGTCAGCACCTCGGAGGCCTCGGGTGAAGCCAGCCGCTCCGCTGGCGATGGCCGCGACCTGGTGATCGAGACGGTCGGCGCCATCGAGCGCATGAGCAGCGACGTGCAGACCACCGCCAGGCTGATCGAGGACCTGGCCGGGCAGTCCCGCGATATCGGCAAGGTGCTGGACGTGATCCGCGGCCTGGCCGACCAGACCAACCTGCTGGCACTCAACGCCGCCATCGAAGCGGCACGTGCCGGTGAAGCTGGACGGGGCTTCGCGGTGGTAGCCGACGAGGTGCGGGCATTGGCCCACCGCACCCAGCAGTCGACCAGCGAGATCGAGCGGATGATCGGCAGCATCCAGGGCGGCACCGAGCATGCGGTGGAATCGATGCGCACCAGTACCGATCGAGCCGAATCGACCCTGAACATCGCTCGCGGCGCTGGCCTTGCATTGGACACCATCACCAGCGCCGTGGCGCAGATCAACGAGCGCAACCTGGTGATCGCCAGCGCCGCCGAGGAGCAGGCCCAGGTGGCCCGCGAGGTGGACCGCAACCTGGTGAACATCAATGACCTGTCGGTGCAGAGCGCGACCGGCGCACATCAGACCAGCATGGCCAGCGCCGAGCTGTCACGTCTGGCGGTGGATCTGAACGGGTTGGTGGCGCGGTTCAGGACCTGAACACGCAAATCCTGCAGCAGCAACTGTCTTGTTCAAAACCTGAAGGCCAGCCCAATCCCCTGTGGGAGCGGCGGTTCGGCGCCCCGACTTGTCCCGCGAACACGGGCGTAGCCCGTGCCAGGCAGCAGCGGTTCGCCGCACCGACAGGTACGGTGCAACGGATCAATACTCGATCCTCACATCACCCTTGGGCACGCTGCAGCATGACAGGATGTACCCTTCGGCTTCGTCTTCCTCGGTGATCCCGCCGTTGTGGTCCATCTCCACCTCACCGCCGAGCTTGAGCACCTTGCAGGTGCCGCAGATGCCCATGCCGCAAGCCTTGGGGATCATCAGCCCGACCTTCGCCGCCGCCGCGTGCACCGTCTCGCCCGGGGCGATGCGGATGCTCTTCTCGCTGCCGACGAACTCCACCAGGTTGAGGTCGGCCACATCCACTTCCGGCGCCTCGGCGGCCGCTTCGGCGTGCTCGACCGCATCGGCCTTGGCCTCGGCCGGCGTCGCACCGAACGATTCCTCGTGGTAGTTCTTCATGTCGAAGCCGACCGCTTCGAGCATGCGCTTGACCGCGTTCATGTAGGGCGTCGGGCCACAGCAGAAGATCACCCGCTCGAGATAGTCCGGCGCGATAAGCTCCATCAGCCGTTGGTTCAGGTAACCGCGATAGCCCGCCCAGGGCTCGCCCAGGCCGTGCTTCTCGCAAATGATGTGCAGGCTGAAGTTGGGAATGCGCGAGGCCATGTGTTCCAGCTCGCGGTGATAGATGATGTCCTTGGGTGAGCGGGCGCTGTGCACGAACACCATGTCGACGTTGGCGTTGGTGTCGTAGAACCAGCGCGCCATGGACATCACCGGGGTGATGCCGACGCCGCCGGAAAGGTACAGCGCCTTCGCGGCCGGGAAGTCGATGGCGTTGAACAAACCGACCGGGCCGTGTACGGGAAGCTCTGCGCCCTCGTGCATGGTGTCGTGGAGGAAGTTCGACACCAGCCCGCCAGGCACGCGCTTGACCGTGATCGAGAAGCTGTAGGGGACTGAAGGCGAGCTGGAGATGGTGTAGGAACGCATCACCGGCTTGCCTTCGATCTCCAGCTCCAGCGTCACGAACTGGCCCGGCTTGAAGAAGAACATGATTGGCTGGTCGGCCATGAAGCAGAAGGTGCGCACGTCCCAGGTCTCCTGGATGACCTTGACGCAGCGCACGATGTGGCGGCCGTTGGCCCAGGTCTGGGTGGTGACCGGATTGAGGAAGGTTTCGGACATGTTCTTCTCCAGCAGCCGACTATCGGCCTTCTTATGGCTGCGATAATGCGCAACGCCGAGACGTCGCACATTCCCATCCGCGACATCGGCGTGCTTATCGCGACCAGCCCCGAGGTACAAGGGCTGGCGCGTCGGAATTCGATTCGGCCATGTCGCCCATGGATATGGTTCGCGAACGGCGCGAACGCACACTCCTCGGCAAATAGAACCGCTGTTCTTTCGCTGACAGCCTTGCGCCAACCACAACAACGATTAGCCACCTTTCGCCGGCCGACAACGGCCTTGAGGATATAACGATGGACGTCACCGCAACCCTGAGCCTGGGCGATCCACTGGAACCTGCACGCAAGGCCACCGCCGAGATGCTGCAGACCCGCGAGCGGACCTACTCGCTGCCGCAGCCGTTCTACTGCGACGAGCGCCTGTTCCAGATCGACATGCAGGAGATCTTCCACAAGGAGTGGCTGATCGCGGGAATGACCTGCGAGATTCCGGCGAAAGGCAACTACCTGACCCTGCAGATCGGCAAGAACCCGGTGATCGTGATTCGCGGCACCGAAGGCAAGGTCCACGCCTTCCACAACGTCTGCCGCCACCGCGGTTCGCGCCTGTGCGTCAGCGACAAGGGCAAGGTGGCCAAGCTGGTCTGCCCATACCACCAGTGGACCTACGAGCTCGACGGCCGCCTGCTGTTCGCCGGCACCGAGATGGGCGCCGACTTCGACATGAATCAGTACGGCCTCAAGCCGATCAACGTGAAGACCGCTGGCGGCTACATCTTCATCAGCCTGGCGGAAAATCCGCCGGCCATCGACGAGTTCCTCGCCACGCTCGACCACTACATGGAACCGTACGACATGGAGAACGCCAAGGTGGCCGTGCAGACCACCTTGATGGAAAAGGCCAACTGGAAGCTGGTCCTGGAAAACAACCGCGAGTGCTACCACTGCAACGGTTCGCACCCCGAATTGCTCAAGACCCTGCTGGAGTGGGACGACACCAACGATCCGCGCGCCGACCAGGCGTTCAAGGACCACGTCGCCGCGTCCGCCGCTGCCTGGGAAGCCGAGAAGATTCCATACCTGCACAAAAGCCATGGCCTGCGTAACCGCATCGTGCGCATGCCGCTGCTCAAGGGCACCGTATCGATGACCATGGACGGCAAGCAGGCGTGCAAGAAGCTCATGGGCCGCATCAAGAACCCCGACCTGGGTTCGATGCGCATCCTGCACCTGCCGCACTCCTGGAACCACTGCATGGGCGACCACATGATCGTCTTCACGGTGTGGCCGATCAGCGCCCAGGAAACCATGGTCACCACCAAGTGGCTGGTGCACAAGGATGCCGTCGAGGGCGTCGATTACGATCCCGAGCAGATGCGCAAGGTGTGGGATGCCACCAACGACCAGGATCGCCGCCTGGCCGAAGAGAACCAGCGCGGGATCAACTCCACCGCCTACCAGCCGGGCCCGTACTCCAAGACCTACGAGTTCGGTGTGGTCAACTTCATCGACTGGTACAGCAACCGCGTCCTGGCCAACCTGGGTGCAGAGCCCGCGCCATACCTGAAGGAAGTCAAGGTTCAGTAAGCCTTCACGGAGGGTGATAAACGCCACGGCCGAGTGATCGGCCGTGGCGTTTTACATTGCAATCCAGAGGAACTGAACATGTTATCCACAGATTTGTTCAGATGTTTTGTGGACAGGTCTCGAGCACCTGCAGAAAGCCGATTGATCATTAATTGATCAAATCTTTACAAGCCTTAGATTCAAAGGCCTGCAGGCAATATCGAACACCTTGTCCACAGATACGCCAACAGATTTTGTGGGCACATGCGGATCTGTTGGAAAAGTGCTGTGGATAATGGCTTAGGAGCCTTATCAATCATGATCTTGAGAGCGATCATCGAGGTTTTGATCAATTATTGATCATTACCTTGCAGGCCAATGAAATCAGGGCATCTAGCGGTTGCCCAACATATTATCCACAGAGCCGCCAACAGTGATTGTGGGAAACATCATGGGAATGACCCGTGATTGCCACGGGCGATTCACGAAGCGCGCTGTATGTTTTTTGATCAACCATCTACAGGCATTGATATCAAAGGGCTGTAGAGAAGCGCGAACACTTTATTCACAGGGTCGCGAACAGATTTGGTGGGCAACTCTCGTCTTGGTGAAGACCGGGCGTTCGGCGGGTGCGGTACCTCTAGGGGCAATGTCTTGTTCAAAGTCTAAAGACCAGCCCAATCCCTGTGGGAGCGGCGGTTCGCCGCTGCGACTTGTCCCGCGAACGGGCGTAGCCCGTGCCAGGCAGTGCGGTGTTCTTTTCGCGGGCAAGCCCGCTCCTACAAGCCCCAACCAGTCAGCGCAACACGCCTTCCTCCACCAACAACTTGAGGATCGCCTCGGCGCCCTCCTGTGGAGAAACATCCTTGAGCACCTTGCCGCCGCCACCGCTGGCCTTGGCCGTGGCCGCCTTCATCCGGTCGGCACCGCTCTTGGCCTTGATCACCTTGAGCCGCTTGGGCCGCGGGCGGGCAGGCTGCAAGGCGTCGCCTTCGAGCAACTGATCCTCCACCACCGCCACGTTACGCGCTGCCAGCACACCCCGCCGTGCAGGGCCAAAGGCGCTCTGGCGCGGCTTGGGCGCCGCGTTATCCACAGTCGCCAGCAACGGCAGGCGCACCTTCAACCGGCGTCGTTGACCGCGCGGCAAGGCTTGCAGGACCTGGGCGGTGCCATTCTCGATCGACTCCACCTCGGCCAGGCCCACCACCAACGGCCAGCCCAGCCGCTCGGCCAGCAGAAATGGCAACATGCCCGAGCCTTCACCCGTCTCGGCCTGGCTGCCGGTGAGCACCAACTGGGCACCGGCATCGCGCAGGTAATCCCCCAGTACCCCCAGCACATCGGCCCCCGCAGGCTGCTCGAGGACATCCAGATGCTCCAGGCCCATACCCAGATAGGCGCGCAGGGCCTCTTCGCGCGGGTCGCCGGCATGCACCACCTGCAAGTTATCCCCAGCCAGTTGCAAGCCCAATTCGACAGCGCGTGCATCCTGCTCGGCGCGGCGGGCGCGGCCAGAGCTGGGGTGGGCACCGATGGAAACCAGGCTGATGACTTTCGTACTCATGCTCGTGCCCTTATGCCGCGTCGCGCTGAGCGCCGCTGCGGTAGTTGTCCACAGCCTCGATCAGCGCCTGGAGAATCGCCGCGCTGTCGCCAATCACCGACAGGTCGGCCCGTTTGATCATGTCGCAGCCGGGGTCCATGTTGATCGCCACCACCTTGTCGCAGGCACCGATCCCCTGCAGGTGCTGGATCGCCCCGGAGATACCCACAGCCACGTAGACCCGCGCCGTGACCCAGGTGCCGGTGGCCCCGACCTGGCGGTTGCGCGGCATGAAGCCGTCGTCCACCGCCACCCGCGAAGCGCCTTCGGTAGCGCCAAGCGCCACGGTCGCCCTGTGGAAAAGCTCCCAGTCCTTCACGCCGTTACCACCGGAGACGATGAATTCCGACTCGGCCATGGCGATCGAGGCAGGATCCACCGCGACTGGCCCCAGGTCTTCGATACGCGACAGGCTGCGCGCCACGCCTGTGGACAACTCCACCGGCAACGCTTCGTGACGGGTTTCGCTGACCGGCTCGGCGCATTCGGCGGCGGCCAGGATCAGGCGCGGCAGACCTCTCTGCAGGTCCTGCTGACCGGCACCGGCGCGGCCGATGCACTGGCCGTCCTTGATCTGCCAGACCCGCGTGGCCGGGCGCTCGCCCAAGGCGGCGCCCAGACGCCGACCCAGTTCGCCGCCACCGGTGCGGCTGTCGGGTAATAGCCAGTGTCGTGGCGCGAACTGGTTATCCACAGCCCGCAAGCCCTGGACAAGCTGCTCGGGCACGTAACCTTCGAACGCTTCGCCTTCAATGACCAGCAGGCGGTCGACGCCGGCTGTGGAAAAGTTGCTTTCCTTGTGTTCACCAAACACCACCGCCAGCACCGCACCGTCACTGCCGGCAAGGCTGCGGGCAAGGCCGAGCAGGTCGCGGTCGTGGCTGCCGAGGCGGCCACCGACCATGTCAGGCACCACGGAGATGTAGAACGCCGGATCCGCCACTTGATGCAAGGGCAATTGCACCTCGGCGGCTGCCGTGCGCCGACCACCGATCGCCGTGCCCTGCTGGGCGCCGCTGCGGTCGATACGCTTGAGGCCACTGGGGCCGATGAAACCAGCGGCGATGGCGTGAGGATTCTTGCGGATGAGCCCATGGGGGCCCATCCAGCGGGTCTGTTGCGTCTGCATCGCCGCGTGCAGCGGATGCAGGCGGTTACGGGCAATCCACTCGGCGCGAGGATCGCGGCGGATGATGTCGCTCATCAGTGCACCTCCGCAGGTTCACGTTTTACCTGGTTCGATTTGCTCGCGGCGGCGGGGGCGTCGTCCTCGATCAGCACATCGGCGACCAACTCGGCCAGGTCCTTGATCTGTGGCCGCGGTTCGACCACACCTTCAAGCATTGCCGTGCACTGTGGACAACCCACCGCCACCAGTTCGGCCTCGGTCTCGCGGATATCATCCATGCGCATGTCGGGAATGCGCTGCTTGCCTGGGATGTCGGTGATCGGCGCACCGCCGCCACCGCCACAGCAACGCGAACGGAAGCCCGAGCGCTGCATCTCGCGCACCTCGATGCCCAAGGCCTTGAGCACGTCGCGCGGGGCTTGGTACTCGCCGTTGTAGCGCCCCAGGTAGCACGGGTCGTGGTAGGTCACGCTACCGCCCTTGTGCTGGCCGAGGTTGAGCTTGTTGGCGGCGATCAATTCGGCGATGTAGGTACTGTGGTGCTGCACCTGGTACTCGCCGCCCAGGGCGCCGTATTCGTTCTTCAGTACATGGAAACTGTGCGGATCGCAGGTGACGATGCGCTGGAAGCGGTATTGACCCAGGGTCTGGATGTTGCGCTTGGCCAGTTGCTGGAAGGTCGCTTCATCACCCAGGCGGCGGGCTACGTCTCCGCTGTCGCGCTCCTCCAGGCCCAGCACGGCGAAGTCCACACCCGAGGCCTTGAGCACCTTGACGAAGGCGCGCAGGGTGCGCTGGTTGCGCATGTCGAAGGCGCCGTCACCGACCCAGAACAACACCTCGGTGGTCTTCACGTCCGACAGCAGTTTCAGGTTCAGGTCGGCGGCCCAGTTCATCCGCCCACCGGGGTTGAAGCCGCCGGGGTTGTCGGTGGCGATCAGATTGTCCAGCACCTCGGCACCTTTGTTCGGCGTCGCGCCCTTTTCCAGCGTGAGGTGACGGCGCATGTCGACGATGGCATCGACGTGCTCGATCATCATCGGGCACTCCTCGACGCAGGCGCGGCAGGTGGTGCACGACCACAGCGTCTCGGCATCGACCAGGCCGCTGACGATCGGCTGGTGTGGATGACCGCCGTGCTCACCCACCGGTTTACCGGGGTACGGGCTACCGGCAAAGGTCGCATCGGTGCCACCGGCCAGGCCGATGACCATGTCCTGGATGAGTTTTTTCGGGTTCAGCGGCTGGCCGGCGGCGAATGCCGGGCACATCGCCTCGCACTTGCCGCACTGCACGCAGGCGTCGAAGCCCAATAGCTGGTTCCAGGTGAAATCGACCGGTTTCTCCACACCCAACGGTGCGTTCGGGTCTTCCAGGTCGAGCGGCTTGAGACCAGTGGAGCGGCCGCCACCGAAACGCTCGGCACGGCGGTGCCAGGCCAGGTGCAGGGCACCGGCGAAGGCGTGCTTCATCGGCCCGCCCCAGGTCATGCCGAAGAACAGCTCCGACACACCCCACAGCACGCCAAGGCCGAGAATGCCGACCATCACCCAGCCGCCGGTATTGGCCGGCAGGATGCCCGCGACCGGCAAGGTGGCGATGAAAAAGCTCGCGGCGAACACCAGCAGGCTTTTCGGCAGGCGCATCCACGGGCCCTTGGACAGGCGCGCGGGCGGATTCAGACGACGCTTGAAGACGAAGATCGCGCCGCTGAACATGATCACCGTGGCCACCAGCAGTGCGTAGCCAAGGATCTTGCTCTGCAGACCGAAGCCGTGCACCAGGATCGCCAGCAGCGCCGACAGCACGAAGCCGCCTGCAGTGGCGACGTGGGTCTTGGACATGTACTTGTCGCGCTCGACCACATGGTGCAGATCGACCAGGTAACGCCGCGGCATGGCCAGCAGGCCACCGAGCAGGTCGACCTTGCTTGGCCGCCCGCGCCGCCACATGCGCACGCGGCGCAGGGCGCCGAGCACCGCCAGGGCGAGCGCGGCGAACAGCAGGATGGGTAGAAGGGTGTTCAACATGGGAGGCTCCCACAACAGCTGGATTCTTGCGCCGCTCTCAAGCGCGGCGCGGACCCTGTGGGAGCGGGTTCACCCGCGAATGCGTCCGTTCAGGCAACGGTGATGTCAGTACTGACGCATTCGCGGGTAAACCCGCTCCCACAGGGGGCCAATCCCGCCCTCGGCGGCGGTGTTCATGCCTGTGCGATCAGAAATCCTTGCACAGCCGCAAGGCGTCATAGATCGCCGCATGCACGTTGCGCTGGGCCACGCAGTCACCGATGCGGTACAGCAGGTAGCCCTCGCCAGGCTGGCTGAGGATCGGCTGCGGCTGGATCGCGAACAGGGCATCGATGTCGATCTGGCCCTTGTTGCGCGAACCCTCCTTGAGCCCGTAATACAGCTCCTCGTCCGGACGCACGCCGTTCTCGATCACCACCTGGTCGACCACACGCTCTTCCTTGGCCCCGGTGTATTCGTTCTCCAGCACCGCCACCAGCTTGTCGCCCTCGCGGTAGACCTTCTCCAGCATCATGTCCCCGGTCATGATCACTTCCTTGGGGTAGATGCTGCGGTAGTAGGTCGGGAAGGTCGTGCCGCCCATGGCTACGCCCGGCTTGATGTCGTCGGTGACGATCTCGACCTGGCTGCCCTTGTCGGCGATGAAGTCGGCGGTGGACATGCCGGTGAATTCGCAGATGGTGTCGTACACCAGCACGTTCTTGCCCGGCGCAACCTTGCCGTCGAGCACGTCCCAGCTACTGACCACCAGCCCTTCGGCGGCACCCCAGTGCTCGTTCTGCTCGATGAACGGATGACCGCCCACTGCCAGCACGATGATGTCCGGGCGCAGGTCCTGGATGGTCGCGATGTCTGCCGCCGTGCCCAGGCGCAGGTCGACCTTCAGGCGCGCGAACTCCAGCTGGTACCAGCGGGTGATGCCGGCGATCTGGTCGCGCTGCGGTGCCTTGGCGGCGATGGTGATCTGCCCGCCGATCTGCTCCTTCTTCTCGAACACGGTGACGTCATGGCCACGCTCGGCGGCCACCCGTGCGGCCTCCATGCCGGCAGGGCCGGCGCCGACCACCACCACCTTGCGTTTCGGCCCGGTGGACTTCTCGATGATGTGCGGCACGCCCATGTATTCACGGGACGTCGCGGCGTTCTGGATGCACAGCACGTCCAGGCCCTGGTACTGACGGTCGATGCAGTAGTTGGCACCGACGCACTGCTTGATCTGGTCGATCTGGCCCATCTTGATCTTGGCGATCAGGTGCGGGTCGGCCATGTGCGCACGGGTCATGCCGACCATGTCGACGTAGCCGCCTTCGAGAATACGCGTGGCCTGGTTCGGGTCCTTGATGTTCTGCGCGTGCAGCACCGGGACCTTGACCACTTCCTTGATGCCGGCCGCCAGGTGCAGGAATGGCTCCGGCGGGTAGCTCATGTTGGGGATGACGTTGGCCAGGGTGTTGTGGGTGTCGCAACCCGAACCGACCACGCCGATGAAGTCGATCATGCCGGTGGCGTCGTAGTACGCGGCGATCTGCTTCATGTCCTCGTGGCTCAGGCCATCGGGGTGGAACTCGTCACCGCAGATACGCATACCCACGCAGAAATCGTCACCGACCTCGGCGCGTACCGCCTTGAGCACTTCCAGGCCGAACTTCATGCGGCCTTCGAAGCTGCCGCCCCACTCGTCGGTACGCTTGTTGACCCGCGGGCTCCAGAACTGGTCGATCATGTGCTGGTGCACCGCCGACAGCTCCACGCCGTCCAGTCCGCCTTCCTTCGCCCGGCGCGCGGCCTGGGCGTAGTTGCCAATCACCCGCCAGATCTCTTCCACCTCGATGGTCTTGCAGGTGGCGCGGTGCACCGGCTCGCGGATGCCGGACGGCGACATCAGCGTGGGCCAGTGGAAACCGTCCCAGCGTGAGCGACGGCCCATGTGGGTAATCTGGATCATGATCTTGGCGCCATGCTTGTGCATGGCGTCGGCGAGGTTCTGGAAGTGCGGAATGATGCGGTCGGTGGAAAGGTTCACCGAGGCCCACCATTGCTGCGGACTGTCGATGGCCACCACCGACGAGCCGCCACAGATGGCCAGGCCGATGCCGCCCTTGGCCTTCTCTTCGTAGTACTTCACGTAGCGCTCGGTGGTCATGCCGCCGTCGGTGGCGTAGACCTCGGCGTGCGCGGTGCTGAGCACCCGGTTGCGGATGGTCAGCTTGCCGATCTGGATCGGCTGGAACATTGCTTCGAATGCCATGACGCTCTCTCCGGCTTACAACGGCTTTGTAACGAACAGGCCATCTTCGTGACCTTCTTCAGAACCGCCATAGACCTGCTCCGCCACAGTGCGGATCGAGCTGCCACGGGCAGCGAGGATCTGGTCCATGGCACCGGCGAACCAGCCGGTGAACATGTAGTCGACCTTGCGGCCGCATTTGCCATACACGTAGACGAACGCCGAGTGCTTGAGCTTGACGCTGCATGTGCCTTTGTCGAGGTCGATGTCCTGGATCTCGAACAGGCCCCAGCCACGCTGGCTCAGGCGCTTCATGTAGTGCTCGAACACCGCCACGCCTTCCAGGCCATGGCACTCGGCCTCTTTTTCGCACCAGTGCCAGGCGGATTTGTAGCCGGCCTTGTAGAGAATCTCGGCATAGGCGTCGGCGCCCAGCACCTCCTCGATACCGATGTGGTTGTTGACGAAGAAATGCCGCGGTACGTACAGCATCGGCAGGGCATCGGACGTCCAGACACCGGTCTCGCTGTCGACTTCGATTGGCAATTGCGGGGCGATCTTGGCCATGGAAACTCAACTCCATAAAATTTTTGGATTCGGTCAAAAGCCGCTTTGGCTTTTGCTTTTATAAACAGCCGCAGTGAGTGCTGTTGGGGCCGTAGCGAGCGCGCCGAGCGCAAGGAAGGGCCGAAGCGAAAAGCGAGACAGTGCCGAGGCACGGCGAGCTTTTCGTGAGGGCCTGACGCAGCGATCGGTGCGCGCAGTAGGCCCCAGCAGTACTCACTCGCCCCAGACGTCTTTTAGTACGTTCACCCAGTTCTCGCCCATGATCTTGCGTACCACGCGCTCGGAATGGCCGCGCTTGAGCAGGGTTTCGGTGAGGTTGGGGAATTCGCCCACAGTGCGGATGCCCAGCGGGTTGATGATCTTGCCGAAGTTGGTCAGGCGACGGGCGTAGCCCTTGTCGTGGGTCAGGTACTCGAAGAAGTCCTGGCCATGGCCCTGGGTGAAGTCGGTGCCGATACCGATGGCGTCTTCACCGACAATGTTCATGGTGTACTCGATGGCCTCGGCGTAGTCGTCGATGGTCGAGTCGATGCCCTTGGCCAGGAACGGCGCAAACATGGTCACGCCGACGAAGCCGCCATGGTCGGCGATGAACTTCAGCTCTTCATCGGACTTGTTGCGCGGGTGCTCTTTAAGGCCCGACGGCAGGCAGTGGGAGTAGCAGACCGGCTTTTTCGATTCGAGGATGACTTCCTCGGAAGTCTTGGAGCCCACATGCGAGAGGTCGCACATGATGCCGACACGGTTCATCTCGGCGACGATCTCGCGGCCGAAGCCCGACAGACCGCCATCACGCTCGTAGCAACCGGTGCCGACCAGGTTCTGGGTGTTGTAGCACATCTGCACGATGCCCACGCCCAGCTGCTTGAACACGTCGACGTAGGCAATCTGGTCTTCGAACGCATGGGCGTTCTGGAAGCCGAAGAGGATGCCGGTCTTGCCCAGCTCCTTGGCCTTGCGGATGTCGGCAGTGGTGCGCACCGGCATCACCAGGTCGCTGTTTTCGCGGATCAGCTTCTGGCTGGCGGCGATCTGGTCGACCGTGGCCTTGAAACCTTCCCAGACCGACACGGTGCAGTTGGCTGCGGTCAGCCCGCCTTTACGCATGTCTTCGAACAGCTCGCGGTTCCACTTGGCGATGATCAGGCCATCGATGACGATGCTGTCGGCGTGTAATTCGGCTGGGCTCATCAGGCTGTCCCCTTTTGTCGAGTTGGGCGACGCCGAATCGTGTGCCGGCGCTTTGGGGCCAGCATATGCCTGCGGCCCTTGTCGCCCCGATGCAAAAACGACAGGGGGTTTGCCGAAAGCGTCAATGAGCGACATGGCATGCTCTGGCACGCCGCTTGGCAATGAGAGCAAGTCTCGACAAGAACCGTTCATGAACATTTTCCTTGCCCTCTACCACCCGGCTCTAGGCTGAGCGAGAATCTCGACGATTCGTCAGCCTGTTCAGGAGAAAACGGATGAAATCAAAGGCATGGCTGGTACTGCTGTTCGTGGCGCTGGGCGCCCAGGCCGCCGAAGAAGAAAGCACGCCCTGCGACAATGTCGAGACCGACCAGCAGACCTATGCGTGCGCGGCGTACAACAAGCAGACCGCCGAACGCGAACTGAAGGCCGCCTACGACGACCTGATCCAGCGCATCCGTGACCAGTATGCGGATGAAAACGACAAGGCCGTTGCGCTCAGCGGACGCATGGAGGCGGCCGAGAAGCTCTGGACCCAGTTGCGCGATGCCGACTGCAAGGTCGAGACCTATGCCGAGAAACCTGGCAGCAAGGCCTTTGAAGCGGCGTGGAATACCTGCGTGGCGCAGCGTAGCGACGAGCGCTCGGAGTATCTGCAGTCGGTGGGGCAACAGTGATTCTCTAATGGCCCTTTCGCGGGCAAACCCGCGAAAGAGCCAGCACTGACCCCATCAAACCGCCCTGGCCAACCTGTCCTCCCGCGGGCAGCGCTCGAACCGCGCCCGATAACAGCGGGTGAAATACGACGCCGACTCGAACCCGCACGCTACCCCCACTTCAAGCACGCTCATATCGGTCTGGCGCAGCAGTTGCCGAGCCTTGTCCAGCCTCAGTCGCAGGTAGAAACCACTGGGCGTGTCGTCCAGGTGCAGGCGAAACAGGCGCTCCAACTGGCGACGGGTCACCTGCACGGCATCGGCCAGTATCTGGGTGTTGAGCGGCTGCTCGGTGTTGCGCTCCATTTCGCCGATCACCTTCACCAGCTTCTTGTTGCGAATGCCGTAGCGGGTGGCGATCTCCATGCGCTGGTGATCCTGGCGCGGCCGGATGCGGCTGACCACGAACTGCTCCGACACCTGGATCGCCAGTTCGCTGCCGTGGGCCTGGGCGATCAGGTCGAGCATCAGGTCGATGGAGGCGGTCCCCCCGGCGCAGGTGATCCGTCGACGGTCGATCTCGAACAGCTCCTGGGTCGCCTGCAGGCGCGGATAACGCTCCTTGAACGCCTCCAACGCCTCCCAGTGCAAGGTTGCGCGATAGCCGTCGAGCAGGCCCGCCTCGGCCAGCACCAGCGCACCGGTATCGATACCGCCGAGCGTGCCGCCATCATGCTCTACCCGCCGCAGCGCCTGTTGCAGCACCGGGCCGTAGCAGGCCAGCGGCTCGAAGCCGGCGACAACCAGCAGCATCCCTCCCCGCTCTCTGTCAGACAGCGCCTGGTCGGCATTGACCGACATGCCGTTGCTGGCCTGCACCGGGCCGCCGTCCAGGCTCAGCACCTGCCAGCGATACAGCGCTCCCCGAAAGCGATTGGCCACCCGCAAGGGCTCCACCGCACTGATGAAGCCCAACGCAGAAAACCCCGGCAAGAGAAGAAACTGGATCGTTTCCGGCATCGCTTACTCCTGGGAAGTGGGTGGTCGCTGCAGTGCAACTCTTGGTCGCCAGCGTGCGATTGCCCACTGTGCCATGGGCGTAACTTTTTTCCCACGGCCCGCAGAGGCCGGATCCCATAACAATACGCACTGCCGATGGAGAGCCACCATGCATCGCTTTATCCGCCGCAGCCTGTTGTCCCTCGCTCTCAGCACCACCGTGGTCACCCCGCTGTTCGCCGCCGAGCCCGCCGCCTGCAAGAACGTGCGCCTCGGTGTGGTCAACTGGACCGACGTCATCGCCACCAGCGCCATGGCCCAGGTCCTGCTCGACGGCCTGGGCTACCAGACCAAACAGACCAGCGCCTCGCAACAGATCATCTTCGCGGGCATCCGCGACAAGCGCCTGGACATGTTCCTCGGGTACTGGAACCCGATCATGACCCAGACCATCACCCCGTTCATCGATGCCAAGCAGGTCAAGGTCCTCGACCAGCCCAGCCTGGAAGACGCCCGCGCCACGCTCGCAGTACCCAAGTACCTGGCCGACAAGGGCCTGAAGAGCTTTGCCGACATCCACAAGTTCGAGAAGGAACTGGGCGGCAAGATCTACGGCATCGAGCCAGGCTCGGGCGCCAACACCCAGATCAAGGCGATGATCGCCAGCAACAAGTTCGACCTGGGCAAGTTCCAGCTGGTCGAGTCGAGCGAAGCCGGCATGCTTGCCGCCGTCGATCGTGCCGTGCGCCGCAATGAAGCCGTGGTGTTCTTTGGCTGGGCGCCGCACCCGATGAACGTGAACATCGACATGGTCTACCTGGGCGACAGCCAGGACGCCCTGGGGCCGGACGAAGGCCGTGCCACGGTGTGGACCGTCACCGCGCCCGACTACGCCGAACGCTGCCCCAACGCCAACCGCCTGCTGGCCAACCTGAAATTCAGCGCCGAGGACGAGAGCCGCATGATGCAGCCGCTGCTCGATCACAAGGACCCGCTGGAGTCGGCACGCCAGTGGCTCAAGGACCACCCGCAAGACAAGGCCCGCTGGCTTGAAGGCGTGACCACCTTCGACGGCAAGCCGGCGGCTGACAACCTCAAGCTCACCGCCAACTGACCCGGCCTCTTCGCGGGCAATCCCGCTCCTGCAGGTTATGCGCATGCCATGAGCATGTAGGAGCGGGCTGCCCGCGAAAAGCCCAACACCGAACTCACAGAACAGACAAGCCTGAAGGATTTACCCCATGAACCACGACGTCATCATCACCTGTGCCCTGACCGGAGCCGGCGACACCGTTGCCAAGAGCCACCTGGTCCCGGTCACCCCCAAGCAGATCGCCGAAGCCGCCGTCGAGGCCGCCAAGGCCGGCGCTACCGTGGTCCACTGCCACGTCCGTGACCCACAGACTGGTCGCTTCAGCCGCGACGTCGCGCTGTACCGCGAAGTGATGGAGCGTATCCGCGAGTCTGACGTGGACGTGATCGTCAACCTGACTGCCGGCATGGGCGGCGACCTGGAGATCGGCCCGGGCGAAGCACCGATGGACTTCGGCGCCGGCACCGACCTGATCGGCCCGCTGGAGCGCCTGGCCCACGTCGAGGCGCTGCTGCCGGAAATCTGCACCCTGGACTGCGGCACGCTCAACTTTGGCGACGGCAACTCGATCTATGTTTCCACCCCGGCGCAACTGCGCGCGGGTGCCAAGCGCATCACCGAGCTTGGCGTGAAGGCGGAGCTGGAAATCTTCGATACCGGCCACCTGTGGTTCGCCAAGCAGATGATCAAGGAAGGCCTGCTCGAAGATCCGCTGTTCCAGCTGTGCCTGGGCATCCCATGGGGTGCGCCTGCCGATACCACCACCATGAAGGCCATGGTCGACAACCTGCCGGCCAACGTCACCTGGGCAGGCTTCGGCATCGGCCGCATGCAGATGCCGATGGCCGCACAGGCGGTGTTGCTGGGCGGCAACGTGCGCGTGGGCCTGGAAGACAACCTCTACCTCGACCGTGGCGTGCTGGCCAGCAACGGTCAACTGGTCGAACGCGCGGTGGAGATCATCTCGCGCCTCGGTGGCCGCGTGCTGACCCCGGCCGAAGGGCGCGAAAAAATGAATCTCAAGCGTCGCGGATAAAACAGCCCCGCCGCAATCCCTGTGGGAGCGGGCTTGCCCGCGAAGCAGGCGACGCGGTGGATGGCACCGGCTGCGCCGGTGTTCGCGGGTGAACCCGCTCCTACAGGGCCCGCGCCAACCTCAAGCACATAGAGAGACCAACATGTCCTTCATCACCGACATCAAAACCTTCGCCGCCCTCGGTAGCGGCGTCATCGGCAGCGGCTGGGTCGCCCGCGCCCTGGCCCATGGCCTGGACGTGATCGCCTGGGACCCTGCACCCGGCGCCGAGCAGGCCCTGCGCAAACGTATCGCCAACGCCTGGCCGGCCCTGGAAAAACAAGGTCTGGCACCGGGCGCCGCACAAGAGCGGCTGAAGTTCGTCGCCACCATCGAGGAATGCGTACGCGACGCCGATTTCATCCAGGAAAGCGCCCCCGAGCGCCTGGATCTCAAGCTCGACCTGCATGCCAAGATCAGCGCCGCGGCCAAGCCCGATGCGATCATCGGCTCCAGCACCTCGGGCCTGTTGCCCAGCGAGTTCTATGAGTCGGCCACCCACCCCGAGCGCTGCGTGGTCGGCCACCCGTTCAACCCGGTGTACCTGTTGCCGCTGGTGGAGATCGTCGGCGGCAAGCACACCGCGCCTGAAGCCATCGAGGCTGCGAAGAGCATCTACACCGCGCTGGGCATGCGCCCGCTGCATGTGCGCAAGGAGGTCCCGGGCTTCATCGCCGACCGTCTGCTCGAAGCGCTGTGGCGCGAGGCTCTGCACCTGGTCAACGACGGGGTGGCCAGCACTGGCGAGATCGACGATGCGATTCGCTTTGGTGCGGGTCTGCGCTGGTCGTTCATGGGCACCTTCCTCACCTACACGCTGGCCGGTGGCGATGCGGGCATGCGCCACTTCATGTCGCAGTTCGGCCCGGCGCTGAAGCTGCCCTGGACCTACCTGCCAGCGCCAGAGCTGACCGACAAGCTGATCGACGACGTGGTCGACGGCACCTCCGAACAACTGGGCGAACGCAGCATCGCGGCGCTGGAGCGCTATCGTGACGATACCCTGCTGGCGGTGCTGGACGCGGTGAAGAACAGCAAGGCCAAGCACGGCATGGCCTTTGGCGACTGAGGAGACTGCGATGCCCGCACTGATCACCTACCGCACCCCGGTTCAGCAAGACTGGGTCGATTACAACGGGCACCTGCGCGATGCCTTCTACCTGCTGATCTTCAGCTACGCCACCGATGCGCTGATGGAGCGCATCGGTCTGGACGCCGACAGCCGCGGTCAGAGCGGCAACTCGCTGTTCACCCTGGAGGCGCACATCAACTATCTGCACGAGGTGAAGCTCGGCACCGAGGTCTGGGTGCAGACGCAGATCATCGGCTTCGACAAGAAGCGCTTGCACCTGTACCACACGCTGCACCGCGCAGGCTTCGACGAAGCCCTGTCGGCCAGCGAGCAGATGCTGCTGCACGTGGACCTGGCGGGGCCGAAGTCGGCGCCGTTCAGCGAGCGTAGTGCCGCGTTGCTGCAAGGGCTGGTGGATGAGCAGCGTGACCAGGCACCTGCCGAGTTCGTGGGCCGGGTGATCGGTTTGCCTGCACGAACCTGAAGCCTCTCCCGAGGCCGCCCGCGCCCCCCGGCCCGGCCGGGGCAAGACAGCGCGCTGTCTTCTTCGCGGGCGAGCCCGCTCCCACAGACAGCCAAAAAAAAGCCCCGGAAGCCGTGAGCGTCCGGGGTCGAGAGCGAGCAACATCCACTGTGCGTGAAGTGAGGGTGACCAAACCCTCGGTGCCGTGAATGACTCCAGTGTGCTCACTTCCCTTCTGCCTGATTTAGCCGGGAACGACCTGTTCTTAGCCAAAGCGGCCATCGCGACGTTATGCCCTTGCGAGGTTGTCGTACTGGTCACAGAATCAGTCGTAAATCACGGCACCAGACAAGGACTACAACCATGATGCATGCGGATTTGATCGACCAGGACGACCTGCTGGGCCACCTGCGCGCACGCGGGTTCGACATTCCGGCCGGTGCCAGCGCCGAGCAGGCGTGCGAAGTGGTGGTGCGCGGGCTGACCGAGCCCAATGCCCGGGCGTTGAAGGGAATGGTGGAGCAGATGTACACCGGCAGCGCGACCATCCTGCCGGCGGTACGTCAGGCGATCGACAAGCAGCTGCTGCCGGCGTTGGCGCAGTTCAACAAGCGGGGCTGAACCTTTAGACCGAGTCGCCTGCTTCGCGGGTAAACCCGCTCCCACAGGGATTGGTCTGGCCTTCAGATTTTGAGCAAGACAGTTGCTACCACAGGGGTCACGCGCTCCCTGTGGGAGCGGGTTTACCCGCGAAGAAAGCGCCGCCGTCTCCCACAGGGATTGGGCTGGCCTTCAGATTTTGAGCAAGACAGTTGCTCGCACAGGGTCACGCAATCCCTGTGGGAGCGGGTTTACCCGCGAAGAAAGCGCCGCCGTCTCCCACAGGGATTGGGCTGGCCTTCAGATTTTGAGCAAGACAGTTGCTACACAGGGTCACGCGCCCCCTGTGGGAGCGGGTTCACCCGCGAAGAAGGCGCCGCCGTCTCCCACAAGGATTGGGCTGGCCTTCAGATTTTGAGCAAGACAGTTGCTACACAGGGTCACGCGCCCCCTGTGGGAGCGGGTTCACCCGCGAAGAAGGCGCCGCCGTCTCCCACAAGGATTGGGCTGGCCTTCAGATTTTGAGCAAGACAGTTGCTACACAGGGTCACGCGCCCCCTGTGGGAGCGGGTTCACCCGCGAAGAAGGCGCCGCCGTCTCCCACAAGGATTGGGCTGGCCTTCAGATTTTGAGCAAGACAGTTGCTCGCACAGGGTCACGCGATCCCTGTGGGAGCGGCGGTTCGGCGCTCCGATTTACCCGCGAAGAAGGCGACCCCGTCTCAGAGCCTCACACTGGCAAAGGTCGACTCGTTACGCGCCTGGCTCAGGGCCGCCATCGGCCCGCTGTGCGGCGACAGCGCCATGGCCTGCGGAATCGGCATCATCGCCACCTGCTGCGCGGTATTGGAACCTACACGCTCGTCACGCGGCGGAATGCCGAAGTATTCGCGGTAGCACTTGGAGAAGTGCGGCGTGGAGACGAACCCGCACACCGACGCCACCTCGATGATCGACATCGGCGTCTGCTTGAGCAACTGCCGTGCACGGATCAGCCGCAGCTTGAGGTAGTAACGCGACGGCGAGCAGTGCAGGTACTTCTGGAACAGGCGCTCGAGCTGACGCCGCGACACGTTGACGTACACCGCCAGCTCGTCCAGGTCGATGGGCTCTTCGAGGTTGGCCTCCATCAGCGCGACGATTTCCTGAAGCTTCGGCTGGTTGGTGCCGAGCATGTGCTTGAGCGGTACGCGCTGGTGGTCCTGCTCGTTGCGGATGCGCTCGTAGACGAACATCTCGGAGATGGCCGCCGACAGCTCACGGCCATGATCACGGCTGATCAGGTGCAGCATCATGTCCAGCGGCGCAGTGCCGCCGGAGCTGGTGAAGCGGTTGCGGTCGAGGGTGAACAGGCGCGTGCTCATGTTGACCCGTGGGAAGGCCTCCTGCATCGCCGCCAGACACTCCCAGTGCACGCTGCAGTCGAAGCCGTCGAGCAGGCCGGCACAAGCCAATGCCCAGCTGCCAGTGCACACCGCGCCAAGCCTGCGCGACTGGCGCGCCTGGGCCTGCAGCCAGGTGACGTGTTCGCGGGTCACGGTGCGCTGGATACCGACGCCACCGCAGACGATCACGGTGTCCACCGGCGGTGCGCTGTGCATCGCGGCGTCCGGAGTGATCTGCAAGCCATCACTGGCCCAGACCTGGCCGCCATCGACGGTCAGCGTATGCCAGCGGTACAGCTCGCGCCCCGACAGCTGGTTGGCCATGCGCAGCGGCTCTACGGCCGAGGCGAGCGAGATCAGGGTGAAGTTGTCCAGCAGGAGAAAGCCGATGGACTGGGGGGCTGTGCGGTTCTGGGTTGGGTTCCCGGAGGTGTACGACGTCATCGCGGTTTCTCCTCACACAATGCAGGGTGTGCCTCAGGCGGGCACCGTTTCTTGTCATGGCCCCGATTCGTATGCAGGGGCTTTGCCAATCTCAACGCAATCGCCGTGCCTGAAATTGAACGGCTATCCAAAAAAACCCAAAAACGACGTTGCCGTGCGAGTTGTAGGGCCTTTCAAGGGGCGTTGGGTGAACACCGCAAACAGGCGTGCCAGCGCCTCTGCGTGTAACGACTGAGCAGTTCGGTAGCACTTGTGGGAAGGCTGCCCAGAAGCGACATTCATAAGTGTCACCGACAATGACACCACTGGTCGCGACAGCCGACAGCCGGTCGGCACCGGCTGTTGCACAATAAAGCAGCACAACCGCCGCAAGAGGGCCAGATCAGCGCATCAGCATTCGATGACGCTGACTGCCAACCCGCCGCGGGAGGTCTCCTTGTACTTGTCGTGCATATCGGCACCGGTGTCGCGCATGGTGCGGATCACCTGGTCGAGGGAGATGAAGTGTTCGCCGTCGCCACGCAGGGCCATCTGCACGGCGTTGATCGCCTTTACGGCAGCGATGGCGTTACGTTCGATGCAAGGCACCTGGACCAGCCCACCGACCGGGTCGCAGGTCAGCCCGAGGTTGTGCTCCAGGGCGATTTCAGCAGCGTTCTCCAGTTGTGCCGGGGTAGCCCCCAGCACTTCGGCCAGACCCGCTGCAGCCATGGCGCAGGCCGAACCGACCTCGCCCTGGCAGCCCACTTCGGCCCCGGAGATCGAAGCGTTCTTCTTGCACAGGATGCCTACCGCCGCTGCACCCAGGAAGAACTCCACCACGTTGGACTCATCCACCGCGTCGGAGAAGCGCATGTAGTAGTGCAACACCGCCGGGATGATGCCGGCCGCGCCGTTGGTAGGCGCAGTGACCATGCGCCCACCCGCGGCGTTTTCTTCGTTGACGGCCAGGGCGAAAAGGTTCACCCACTCCATGGCACTCATGGTCGAGCCGATCACGTTGGGCTTGCCGATCTCCTGCAGGCTGCGGTGCAGCTTGGCTGCGCGGCGCCGCACATTGAGCCCGCCGGGCAAGATGCCTTCGTGCTTGAGACCGTTGTTCACGCATTCCTGCATGGCGCCCCAGAGCTTGAGCAGACCGGCGCGAATCTCGGCTTCGCTGCGCCAGACCTTCTCGTTCTCCATCATCAATTGCGACACGCGCATGTCGTTTTGCTTGCACAGGCGCAGCAGTTCGGCGGCGCTGTTGAAATCGTAGGGCAACACCGTCTGGTCGGCGTCCAGTACTCCGCTCGCGGCCTGCGCCGCATCGACCACGAAGCCGCCACCCACCGAGTAGTAAGTGTCGCGATGCAGCTCGCCCTCGGCACCTTCGGCCACCAGGGTCATGGCATTGGGGTGGTAGGGCAGGTTCTCGTCGAGCAGCAGCATGTCGCGGGCCCAGATGAATTCGATGGGCAGGCGGCTGTCGAGCTGCAAGGTGTTGGTTTCACGCAAGTCGGCGATACGCGGGGTGATCTGCGTGGGGTCGATTGCGTCGGGCCACTCGCCCATCAGCCCCATGATCGTGGCGTTGTCAGTGCCGTGACCGATGCCGGTGGCCGACAACGAGCCGTACAACCGTACCTCGATGCGCCGAACCCGCTCCAGATCGCCGCGTTCGCGCAGGCCCTGGACGAACAGCGCTGCGGCGCGCATGGGGCCGACGGTATGCGAGCTGGAAGGCCCGACGCCGATCTTGAACAGGTCGAACACGCTGATGGCCATTGTCGAATCACCTCTTGATGGGCTTGTCTCTGCGCGCCATGTGGCGGCGCAGCCAGCTGCTAGGCTGATAGCGGCGAGTTGCCGCGAATGCACGCATCATCGGGCTTTTACCCCTCCCCTCGCCGTCTGCAACCGACGTACTTTTGTCCGGCAGCGCCCTGTTGCGAAAGCCATCATTGCGCCGCTTTCAGGCGAACGGGTGACGCAAAGACACGGGCCGGGGCGGGGAAAAATCCGTAAGCGACATTGCCCGTACTGGATGCGACCTGTCCTGCACTGGTTACGACTCCACCAGTAGGCGATTGCCGAACGCTGGGGGATTATCGAAAGCGACTCGTATTGCACGGCCACGCAACCTGCCCTCTGCAGGCCAGATCGATCGACGCCCCAGAAAGCGACGACGATTACGCGAACCCGAAGAAAAAATCACAGGAGTCCACCCATGAAAGGTTCACCCTCGCTGTTGTTGGTTGCGTTGCTCGCAGCACCCGTGTTCGCCCAAGCCGCCGAACCGGAACAGTGTCAGACGGTCCGCTTCTCCGATGTCGGCTGGACCGACATCACCGTGACCACGGCAACCACCAGCGTTGTCCTCGAAGCGCTGGGCTACAAGACCCACACCACCATGATCTCGGTGCCGGTGACCTACAAGTCGCTGGCCACCGGCAAGGACCTCGACGTGTTTCTCGGCAACTGGATGCCGACCATGGAAAACGACATCAAGCAGTACCGCGACGCCGGCACTGTCGAGACGGTCCGCGCCAACCTGGAAAACGCCAAGTACACCCTGGCAGTGCCCCAGGCTCTGTATGACAAGGGTCTGAAGGATTTCAGCGACATTCCCAAGTTCAAGAAGGAACTTGACGGCAAGATCTATGGCATCGAACCGGGCAACGATGGCAACCGCACCATCCAGAGCATGATCGACAAGAACGCCTTCGGCCTGAAGGACGCCGGCTTCAAGATCGTGCAGTCGAGCGAGGCCGGCATGCTGTCGCAGGTCGATCGGGCCCAGAAGCGCGGCGAGGCCGTGGTGTTCCTGGGCTGGGAGCCTCACCCGATGAATACCCGCTTCAAGATGCAGTACCTGACCGGGGGTGATGAGTTCTTCGGTCCCGAATTCGGCAAGGCCACTGTACTGACCAACACCCGCAAGGGTTATGCGCAGGAATGCAGCAACGTCGGCCAGCTGCTGAAGAACCTGGTGTTCGAGCTCAAGGATGAAAGCACCATGATGGGCTATGTCCTGGACGACAAGATGAAGCCCGAGGCGGCCGCCAAGAAGTGGCTCAAGGACAACCCTGGCAAGCTGGATACCTGGCTGGCCGGCGTCACCACCGTGGATGGCAAACCCGGCCTGGAGGCAGCCAAGGCCAAGCTGACGCAGTAGCTGTCGGCTCTGTATGAAAAGTCTTGAGACGAAGGTCAGGCAAGGCGAAAACAGCCGAGGAAGCGGAGTTTACAAGTTGTAAATGAGCATTCCGAGGCTGTTTTCAACGCAGCATCACCGAGTATCAAGGCTTTTCGTACAGAGCCCAGGCACTACCTCGGGGTGGGACCGTGCTCACCCCGGACTGATTCCAATCATTGCAGGTGGAAGCTCGCTATCATGCTTATCGATCAGAAAATACCTCTGGGGCAGTACATCGCCTCATTTGTCGAATGGTTGACCCAGAACGGCGCCAACTACTTCGACGCTATCGCCCAAGGCCTGGAGTTCATGATCCATGGCGTCACCAGCGCCCTGACCTGGTTCAACCCCTTCGTCCTCATCGCCCTGTTCGCCGCCCTCGCGCACCTGATCCAGCGCAAGTGGGCGCTGACCGTCTTCGTCGCCCTGTCGTTCCTGTTGATCCTCAACCTCGGTTACTGGCAGGAAACCATGGAAACCCTGGCGCAAGTGAGCTTCGCCACAGTGGTCTGCGTAGCCATCGGCGTGCCGCTGGGCATCATTGCCGCGCACAAGCCGATGTTCTATACCGCCATGCGTCCGGTACTCGACCTGATGCAGACCGTACCCACCTTCGTCTACCTGATCCCGACCCTCACGCTGTTCGGCCTGGGAGTGGTACCTGGGCTGATTTCCACCGTGGTGTTCGCCATCGCGGCACCTATCCGCCTCACCTACCTGGGCATCTGCGATGTGCCCCAGGAGCTGATGGACGCCGGCAAGGCCTTCGGCTGCTCGCGTCGCCAACTGCTGACCCGTATCGAACTGCCGCACGCCATGCCGAGCATCGCTGCCGGCGTGACCCAGTGCATCATGCTGTCGCTGTCGATGGTGGTGATCGCCGCCCTGGTCGGCGCCGATGGCCTGGGCAAGCCGGTGGTCAACGCTCTCAACACCGCCGACATCTCGCTCGGCTTCGAAGCGGGCCTTGCGATCGTGCTGCTGGCGATCATGCTCGACCGTATCTGCAAGCAACCGGAACTGCCGGCAAGGAGTGAAGCATGAGCATCATTCGCTTCGAAGATGTCGATGTCATCTTCTCCAGCAAGCCGCGCGAAGCGCTGTCGCTGCTCGACGAGGGCAAGACCCGCGAGCAGATCCTCAAGCAGACCGGGCTGGTGGTCGGCGTCGAAAAGGCCAACCTGGATATCGAGAAAGGCGAAATCTGCGTGCTGATGGGCCTCTCGGGCTCGGGCAAATCGAGCCTGCTGCGCTGCATCAACGGCCTGAACACCGTCAGCCGCGGCAAGCTGTTCGTCGAGCACGAAGGCAAGCACATCGACATCGCCCACTGCACCCCGGCGGAGCTGAAGATGATGCGCACCAAGCGCATTGCCATGGTGTTCCAGAAATTCGCCCTGATGCCCTGGCTGACCGTACGCGAGAACATCAGCTTCGGCCTGGAAATGCAGGGTCGCCCCGAGAAAGAGCGGCGCAAGCTGGTCGATGAAAAACTCGAGCTGGTGGGCCTGACCCAGTGGCGCAACAAGAAACCGGACGAACTGTCCGGGGGCATGCAGCAGCGAGTGGGCCTGGCCCGTGCGCTGGCGATGGACGCCGACATCCTGCTGATGGACGAGCCCTTCTCTGCACTCGACCCGCTGATCCGCCAGGGCCTGCAGGACGAGCTGCTGGAACTGCAGCGCAAGCTGAGCAAGACCATCGTCTTCGTCAGCCACGACCTGGACGAGGCGCTGAAGCTGGGTAGCCGCATCGCGATCATGAAGGACGGCCGGATCATCCAGTACAGCAAGCCGGAAGAAATCGTGCTGAATCCGGCCGATGAATACGTGCGTACCTTCGTCGCACACACCAACCCGCTCAATGTCCTGTGCGGGCGCAGCCTGATGCGCAGCCTGGACAACTGCAAGCGGATCAACGGTTCGGTGTGCCTGGACCCGGGTGGTGATTCATGGCTGGACCTGGGCGAGGGCGGCTCGATCAAGCGCGCGCGCCAGGGGCAGAACGGATTGGACCTGCAGAATTGGGTGCCGGGGCAGGATGTGGAAAGCCTGGGTCGCCTGCCAACGCTGGTGCACGCCGACATCGGCATGCGCGAGGCACTGCAGATTCGTTATCAGACGGGCAACAAGCTGGTGCTGCAGGAGAACGACAAGGTGGTCGGGATTCTGGGCGACAGCGAGCTGTATCACGCATTGCTCGGCAAGAATCACGGTTGAAGCAATTGGGGCCGCGTCGCGGCCCTTCGCGGGCAAGCCCGCGAAGGCTGCAAAGCAGCCCCAATCACTGATTCAGCGTACGACGATCCCGCGCGAAGCCATGTAGGCCTTGGCCTCGGGCACCGTGTACTCCCCGAAGTGGAAGATGCTCGCCGCCAGCACCGCGCTGGCATGCCCTTCCAGAATCCCATCGGCCAGATGCTGCAGGTTGCCCACACCACCGGAGGCGATCACCGGAATCCCCAGCGCATCGCTGATGGCACGGGTCACGCCAAGGTCGAAGCCGTTCTTCATGCCGTCCTGGTCCATGCTGGTCAGCAGGATCTCACCGGCGCCCAGCCCTTCCATCTTCTTCGCCCACTCCACCGCATCCAGACCGGTGGGCTTGCGCCCGCCATGGGTGAAGATCTCCCAGCGCGGCGTTTCGCCTGGGCCAGAAACCTTCTTGGCATCGATGGCCACGACAATGCACTGCGAACCGAAACGGTCGGCAGCTTCGCCAACGAACTCAGGGTTGAACACTGCGGCGGTGTTGATCGAAACCTTGTCGGCACCAGCGTTGAGCAGGTTGCGGATGTCCTGCACGGTACGCACGCCACCCCCGACGGTCAGCGGGATGAACACCTGGCTGGCCATGCGCTCGACGGTATGCAAGGTGGTATCACGGCCATCGACACTGGCGGTGATGTCCAGGAAGGTGATCTCGTCGGCGCCCTGCTCGTTGTAGCGACGGGCGATTTCCACCGGATCACCCGCATCACGGATGTTCTCGAACTTGACGCCCTTGACCACCCGGCCGTTGTCCACGTCCAGGCAAGGGATGATGCGCTTGGCCAGTGCCATGGTTCAGTCCTCAGCCTTGGTAGTTGTCGCAGAAGGCCTGGGCCTCGGCGACATCGAGGGTGCCTTCGTAGATGGCACGCCCGGTAATGGCGCCGATGATGCCTGGGGCCTTGGCGTCCAGCAGGGCCTTGATGTCACCCAGGTTGTGAATGCCGCCCGAGGCGATCACCGGGATCGAGGTCGCTTCGGCCAGGGCCTTGGTGAAGGGCACGTTGCAGCCCTGCATCATGCCGTCCTTGGCGATGTCGGTGTAGACGATCGCCGACACGCCATCGGCCTCGAATCGCTTGGCCAGGTCGATGACCTGCACCGAGCTCACTTCCGCCCAGCCGTCGGTGGCGACGAAACCGTCCTTCGCGTCCAGGCCGACGATGACCTTGCCCGGGAACGCCTTGCACGCCTCGGCGACGAACTCAGGCTGCTTGACCGCCTTGGTGCCGATGATCACGTAGCTGACGCCAGCCTTGACGTAGTGCTCGATGGTTTCCAGCGAACGGATGCCGCCGCCGATCTGGATCGGCAGTGTCGGGTAGCGCTTGGCGATGGCAGTGACCACTTCGCCGTTGACCGGCTGGCCCTCGAAGGCGCCGTTGAGGTCGACCAGGTGCAGGCGGCGGCAGCCACCCTCGACCCACTTGGCGGCCATGCTCACCGGGTCGTCGGAGAATACCGTCGAGTCTTCCATGCGGCCCTGGCGCAGGCGCACGCAGGCACCGTCCTTCAGATCGATAGCGGGGATAATCAGCATCTTGGAAACCTGTTCTAATCGGTGGAGTTCAGGGCTTCTCGAGCGCCCACAAGTCGCTTTCGATGCTCTCGAACCGCTCCTTGAGGTGCAGTTGAACATCGGCAATCGCCCTGTTGTAGTAATGGGGTGCAATTTCCTTGCTGAACAATTCGAGGACCTCGGCCACCTCGAACGAGCCGAGGGTCAGCTCGAAGCGGTCTTCAAGGAAGCGCTTGAGCACATCGAGTGCCTCGCGCTCCTGCTCGGGGGCCAGAGTGATGACCGGGGCCTTGGTCTTCGACCTGCTCATTTACCAGCGCCCGTCCCAGGCGACGAAGTTCTGCAGCAGCTGCAGACCGTGCGTGTGGCTCTTTTCCGGGTGGAACTGCACGGCAAAGCGCGAGCCGTCGGCCAGCGCAGCGGCGAAGTCGACGCCATAGTGGCCGCGACCGACCACCTGGCCCGGCTTGCCGGCATTGATGTAGTAGCTGTGCACGAAATAGAAACGCGCGCGGTCCGGGATGTCGTGCCACAGCGGGTGGTCGATGCACTGGCTGACTTCGTTCCAGCCCATGTGCGGCACCTTCAGGTGCTCGCCGTCTTCCTCCAGGCCCTTGCCGAAGAAGCGCACCTGGCCGGGGAACAGGCCGATGCAGTCGACGCCTTCGTTTTCCTCGCTGTGCTCGAGCAGCGCCTGCATGCCGACGCAGATGCCGAGGAAGGGGCGGTCCTGGCTGACTTCACGCACCAGGCTGTCGAAGCCCAGGCGACGGATTTCAGCCATGCAGTCGCGGATCGCGCCGACGCCTGGGAACACCACGCGATCGGCCTCGCGGATCACCGCCGCGTCGCTGGTGACCAGCACCTTGCCGGCGCCCACGTGCTCGAGAGCCTTGGCCACCGAGTGCAGGTTGCCCATGCCATAGTCGATGACGGCGACAGTCTGCATTACAGGCATCCCTTGGTCGACGGCATCTGGCCAGCCATGCGCTCATCGAGCGTCACGGCCATGCGCAGGGCGCGGCCGAAGGCCTTGAACACGGTTTCGATCTGGTGGTGGGTGTTGTGGCCACGAATCGTGTCGATGTGCAGGGTCACCAGGGCGTGGTTGACGAAGCCCTGGAAGAACTCCTGGAACAGGTCGACGTCGAAGCCGCCGACCGAGGCGCGGGTGAACGGCACATGCATCTGCAGGCCGGGACGGCCGGAGAAGTCGATGACCACGCGCGACAGCGCTTCGTCCAACGGCACGTAGGCGTGGCCGTAGCGGAAGATGCCCTTCTTGTCGCCAATGGCCTTGGCGAAAGCCTGGCCGAGGGTGATACCGACGTCTTCGACGGTATGGTGATCGTCGATATGCAGGTCGCCCTTGCATTCGATGTCCAGATCGATCAGCCCGTGCCGGGCGATCTGGTCGAGCATGTGTTCAAGGAAAGGCACACCGATATCGAATCGGGCCTTGCCGGTGCCATCCAGGTTGATCGAGGCCTTGACCTGGGTTTCCAGGGTATTGCGCTCGACGGAAGCCTTACGTTCGACCATCACCAGCTCCGCAAAATCATTGGGCGAAAAGGGCTCCATTATAGGCCCAGAATGCGACGGCTTGAAACGCGGATGACGTGTGGCAGCACAAAGCATTCGCGGGCGAGCCCACTCCCACAAGGGCAACATCGCCTTGCAGGAGCGGGCTCGCCCGCGAAAGGGCCCTTTCAGGCCCGGCAAATCAGTGCATCAGTGGAACAGCACCGCCGTCTTCTGCAGGGTGATCCACACGCCCCAGGCCAGCGGAATCACCACCACGGCCCAGGCCAGCAGCACCAGCGGCAGGCTGCCAGGCGCTGCATGCCACTCCAGCGACTGCGCGCCATCGGCGCCCTTGTCGTGGCTCAGCGCGCGCTCGGCAGCGAGCTCGGCGTCGGTCATGAAGTACTTGTCGGCTACCGGACGCACCAGCAGGTTGCAGATGAAGCCCAGTACCAGCAGGCCGGCGAGGATGTACAGGGTCATGTCGTAGGCTGCCGCGCGCGGTACACCGGCCGCCAGCTGCGACTCGCGCAGGTAGGTGATCAACACCGGCCCCAACACGCCGGCCGCAGCCCAGGCGGTCAGCAGGCGACCATGGATGGCGCCGACCATCTGCGTGCCGAACAGGTCGGCCAGGTAGGCCGGAACGGTGGCGAAACCACCACCGTACATCGACAGGATGATGCAGAACGCCGCCACGAACAGCGCGACGTTGCCGATGTGGCCCATGTTCGGCACCAGGGTGTACAGGCCCACGCCGATGGCGAAGAAGGCGAAGTAGGTGTTCTTGCGCCCGATGTAGTCGGAGAACGACGCCCAGAAGAAGCGCCCGCCGATGTTGAACAGGCTCAGCAGGCCGGTGAAGCCGGCAGCGATGGCAGCGATCTGCGCCAGCTGCGCGGCATTCAGCTCGCTGAAGCTCAGGTCGTTGCCCAGCAGCTTGCCGCCGAACACTTCCTGCAGCAGTGGCGAGGCCATGCCCAGGATGCCGATACCGGCCGAGACGTTCAGGCACAGCACCAGCCACACCAGCGCGAACTGTGGGGTCTTCCAGGCCACGCTGACGTGCACGTGACGGTCGGTGACCATGGCGTTGGCCTTCTTCACCGGCGGCGTCCAGCCTTCAGGCTTCCAGCCGGTCGGCGGCACGCGGTACGCCAGGGCGCCAGCAGTCATGAACACGAAGTAGATCGCCGCCATGGCGATGAAGCTCTGCCATACGCCGACTTCCTGGCCGTTGGCGAAATGCCCCATCAGTGCAGTGGCCAGTGGCGCCCCCACCATCGCGCCGCCGCCAAAGCCCATGATCGCCATGCCGGTCGCCATGCCGCGCTTGTCCGGGAACCACTTGATCAGCGTCGAAACCGGCGAGATATAGCCCAACCCCAGGCCGATACCGCCGATGACGCCCGAGCCCAGCCACATCAGCCAGAGCTGATGGGTCTTGATGCCGATTGCCGAGATGACCAGGCCGCCGCACCAGCACAGCGCCGATACCAGGCCAGCCTTGCGCGGGCCGGCGTGTTCCAGCCAACCGCCCAGCACGGCGGCCGAGCAGCCGAGGAAGACGAAGAACAGGGTGTAGATCCAGCTGAGCATCGAGATCTGCCAGTCGCAGTCGGCGCTGAACAGACGGGCGATGAAGCCCATGTCAGGCGAGCAGGCGACCGGTGCGGTGATGCCGATAGCCTGGGACAGGGGCAGCCAGAACACCGAGAAGCCATAGGCCATGCCGATGCACAGGTGGATGGCCAGGGCGGCTGGTGGAACCAGCCAACGGTTGAACCCTGGCCGGGCGATGATGCGCTCCTTCGACAGGAAGCCCGGCGCGCTCGTCGCCGCTCCTGCCGTAATACTGCTATTCATGGATTCGATCCTTTTATGTATGGTTGCGCTTTCGGATCGTTTCCCTGGCTGTTTCGCGGCACACAAGGCGAAATTGGCACCGTTTTCGGCGTCGTTGCCCCGCGACAATAGGTCGCGGTCACTCCGGAAGCTGCGCAAGGTTACCAGCATAAGATGACGGCGAGATCAATCTGACATCATTATTTTTCATAAAACTGAACCGGTACAGGTCGGACGCGCAACCGTTTGCGATGTGCAGCGACCTCTTCGCGGGCTAGCCCGCTCCCACAACGGCGGTACCACGCGGCTTTCGTGGGAGCAGGCTTGCCCGCGAACGAGACCGACGCCGACTCGAACGTGGAACTGCCCAAGCCAGAACTGTCGAATCCGATTCGCAGGAAACGCCCTGTATCTCTTGTCAGATACTCAGAAGCGATGGTCGCGGCGCTATACTCTGCCGCTCGAATTCACCTATCGGACTACAAGGACTCGCCCATGAAAGCGTTCGGCAAATTCCTGGGGCTGGGACTTCTCGGGTTGTTGCTGATCATCGTGGCGCTGGGCTTCGCCCTGACCCACCTCTTCGATCCCAACGACTACAAAGACGAAATCCGCCAGCTGGCCCGCAACAAGGCCCACGTCGAGCTCACCCTCAACGGTGACATCGGCTGGAGCCTGTTCCCCTGGCTGGGCCTGGAACTGCACGAGGCGAGCATCGCCACGCTGAACAACCCCAAGCAGCCGTTCGCCGACCTGCAGATGCTCGGCCTGTCGGTGCGCGTGCTGCCGCTGCTGCGCCGTGAGGTGCAGATGAGCGACGTGCGCATCGAGGGCTTGAACCTTACGTTGCTGCGCGACGAACACGGCCATGGCAACTGGGAGGATATCGGCAAGCCGCTCCCCGACCCGAATGCCACGGCCAGCAACCAGCCTGCCCCTGCCGAAGGCGCGCCCGCGCAGCCATCGGCGCAGGCGCAGGCCAGCAGCGAACGCGCGGTGAAGCTGGACATCGACAGCCTGACCGTCAACAACGCGCGAGTGCAGTTCACCGATGAGCAGAGCGGCAAAAGCTATGGCGCCGAAAGCATCCAGTTGAGCAGCGGGCCCATTCACGATGGGGTCAACACCCCAATCAAGGCCAGCGCCTTCCTCAGCGCCAGCGAGCCGAACATCAAAGCCCGCACCGAACTGGTCGGCGACCTGCGCTTCGACCGCAAGCTCAAGCGCTACAGCCTCGAAGACATGCGCCTGTCCGGCGAAACCTCGGGCGAGCCGACCGCTGGCAAGACCGTGACCTTCGCCGCCCAGGGCCAGGTGCTGGTCGACCTGGGCGCCAACGTCGCGTCCTGGAGCGGCCTGAAGGTCTCGGCCAACCAGTTGCGCGCCCTCGGCGAGCTGAGCCTGCGCGACCTGGACAAGGCGCCGCAAATCAGCGGCGGGCTGTCCATCGCCCAGTTCGACCTGCGTACCTTCCTCGACGGCATCGGTCATCCGCTGCCAGCAACTGCCGACCCGGCGGCCCTCGCCAAGCTGGAACTGGTCGGTCGCCTGCAAGGCACCCAGAACTCGATCGCCATGGAAGACTTGGCGGTGAAACTCGACCAGAGCACCTTCACTGGCCGTGTCGCCGTCGAAGACTTCGCCAAGCAGGCCCTTCGCGTGCAGCTCAAGGGCGACACCTTCGATGCCGACCGCTACCTGCCTGCCAAGAGCGATGAGGCCAAGGGCGCCAAGGCCGCGCGCCAGGCCGAGGTCAAGCAACAGGAAGCCAGCGCGGTCGCCGGTGCCGGCACCACGCCGCTGCCCAACGCCCCCACTCAAGTAGCCTGGAGCAACGACAAGCTGTTGCCGGTCGATCGCCTGCGCGCCCTCGACCTGCAGGCCGATCTCTCGTTCGGCGCGCTGACCCTCGACAAGCTGCCGATCACCAACGCCCAGCTCAAGGCCAATGGCCAGGGCGGCCTGGTCACCCTGGAGACCCTCCGCGGTGGCCTGTACAACGGCACCTTCGAAGCCAAGGGCACCGTCGACGTACGCCCTGCCGTGCCGCAACTCGGGGTGAATACCAGGATCAACCGGGTACCGGTCGAGCACTTCATCAAGCGCGAAAGCCCGGATCAGGCACCGCCGGTCAAGGGTCTGCTGACCTTGTCGAGCGACCTGACAGCCACCGGCAACAGCCAGAAAGCGCTGATCGATACGCTCAACGGCAACGCCAGCTTCACCATCAACGACGGTGTGCTGGTCAACGCCAACCTCGAGCAGCAGCTGTGCCAGGCCATCGCCACCCTCAACCGCAAGCAGCTCAGCGGCGAGCCTCGGGCCAAGGACACGCCGTTCCAGGAACTGCGCGGCACGCTGGTGGTACGCAATGGCGTGGCCAGCAACCCAGACCTCAAGGTGCGCATCCCGGGCTTGACCGTGAACGGCCAGGGCGACCTGGACCTGCGCGTACTGGGCATGGACTACGGCGTCGGCGTGGTGGTCGAGGGTGACCAGCGCGCCATGCCGGACCCGGCGTGCCAGGTCAATGAGCGCTATGTCGGCGTCGAAGTGCCACTGCGCTGCCGCGGCCCGCTCGAACTGGGGGCCAAGGCCTGCCGCCTGGACCAGGACGGCCTGGGCAAAGTTGCCGCGAAGCTTGCCGGCAACCGCCTGAAAGACAAGATCGACGAAAAACTCGATGAAAAACTCGGCGACAAGGTGAGCCCTGAATTGAAAGATGCGCTCAAGGGGCTGTTCAAACGATGAGCCCCCAGCAGTTCTCCAGCGCCGTGCTGGCGTGGTTCGACCAGCACGGCCGCCACGATCTGCCCTGGCAACAGGGCATCACCCCCTACCGGGTGTGGGTGTCGGAAATCATGTTGCAGCAGACCCAGGTCAGCACCGTGCTCAACTACTTCGACCGCTTCATGCAAGCCCTGCCCACCGTACAGGCCCTGGCCGAGGCGCCGGAGGACGAGGTCCTGCACCTGTGGACGGGCCTGGGCTACTACACCCGCGCGCGCAACCTGCAGAAGGCCGCGAAGATCGTCGTCGCCCAGCATGGCGGCGAATTCCCGCGCAGCGTCGAGGCGCTGACCGAACTGCCCGGTATCGGTCGCTCCACCGCAGGCGCCATCGCCAGTATCAGCATGGGCATTCGCGCACCGATCCTCGACGGCAACGTCAAGCGCGTCCTGGCGCGCTTCACCGCCCAGGCCGGTTACCCCGGCGAGCCGAAGGTGGCCAATGCGCTGTGGGCCGCAGCCGAGCGTTTCACCCCCATGACCCGGGTCAACCACTACACCCAGGCGATGATGGACCTGGGCGCCACGCTGTGTACACGCAGCAAGCCCAGTTGCCTGATCTGCCCGCTGCAGCAGGGTTGCGAGGCGCACCTGCTCGGTGACGAGAAACGCTACCCCGAACCCAAGCCGCGCAAGGCCCTGCCCCAGCGCAAGACGCTGATGCCGCTGCTGACCAACAACGAAGGCGCCATCCTGCTCTACCGCCGCCCCTCCAGCGGCCTGTGGGGCGGCCTGTGGAGCCTGCCAGAGCTCGACAGCCTGGCGCAGCTCGACGACCTCGCCTACCAGCACGGCCTGCGTATGACCGAAAGCCAGGCACTGCAAGGCCTGACCCACACCTTCAGCCACTTTCAGCTGGCGATCGAGCCGTGGCTGGTGCGTGTCGACCCGGTCGGATCGCACGTGGCCGAGCCTGACTGGCTCTGGTATAACCTCGCCACCCCGCCGCGCCTGGGCCTGGCAGCCCCGGTCAAGAAGCTGCTCGCACGCGTGGCCGACGAATTGATTGCAGGAGAAGCCCGATGACCCGCACCGTGAAGTGCCGCAAGTACAACGAAGAACTGCCAGGCCTGCCACGCCCGCCCTACCCTGGCGCCAAGGGCCAGGACATCTACGAGCACATCTCGCAGAAGGCCTGGGACGAGTGGCAGAAGCACCAGACCATGCTGATCAACGAGAAGCGCCTGAACATGATGAATGGCGAGGATCGTAAATTCCTCCAGGCGGAAATGGACAAGTTCTTCGCCGGCGAGGACTACGCCCAGGCCGAAGGCTACGTTCCACCCAGCGAATGACCAGCAAAACCGTAAGCAACGGAATTAATTTAAAAAATTTTCAAAAAGTCGTTGACGCAAACCTGAAAAAGCCTTTTAATGCGCCCCGTTGCCCAGATAGCTCAGTCGGTAGAGCAGAGGATTGAAAATCCTCGTGTCGGCGGTTCGACTCCGTCTCTGGGCACCAAAACACTAAAACCCTGAATCGAAAGATTCAGGGTTTTTTTATGCCTGCCACTTTTTATTCCAGCGACCTCACTAGTCCTGCGGATACAGAGAGCCGAACTCCTCCTCGCTCATGCACCCCAGGTAAGACACCGCCACCAGCTCCAGACCTTCGATAGACTCCAGCATCGGCCGGATAGCCGTACCCGGCAGTTTCTGTTCATCCTGGACAAAGACGTGACCCCGAAAGAACTGTACGCCGTCGTCGCCATAGCCGGTGCAGGTTGCGTAAAAGTAATGCTTCATCTCAACACTCCATATACCCCCGCGTTGTGCGAGGACTGCCACCAAGCTACGCATCAGCCAACCAAAGCATCAGTTGGAAAGCTGACGCTTCGTGTTCACACGATCAGCTCTGCGTTGATCAGCATCAAGGGGCCGACGGGCAAGTATCCATACACTGCTTGATGGATACCCGATCCCCGAAAGGACCTCCATGAGCGACGATTCCCCCCTCCCCCTGCCCAACCCCGTCGAAGCTGCTCCGGCTACGCCACTGCGTACACCGCGCCCTCGCAAGCGCAAACCGCAAGCGTCCATCACCCGGATCAGCCAGCAGCCTACCGCCCTGGAAGTCGCTACCGCCCCTAAAGGCAGTAACGAAGACAGCACCAGCGCGCGCCTGCCGGCCAGCTACCCCTACCGCACGCGCATGCGCCGCCAGGAGTACGAAAAGGCCAAGCACGCGCTGCAGATCGAGCTGCTGAAGGTGCAGAGCTGGGCGAAAGATACCGGCCAGCGCATCGTGGTGCTGTTCGAGGGGCGCGATGCAGCGGGCAAGGGCGGAACCATCAAGCGCTTCATGGAGCACCTGAATCCGCGAGGGGCTCGCATCGTAGCGCTGGAGAAGCCGTCCGAGCAGGAAAAGGGCCAGTGGTACTTCCAGCGCTACATCCAGCACCTGCCTACGGCGGGCGAAATGGTGTTCTTCGACCGCTCCTGGTACAACCGCGCCGGGGTCGAGCGGGTCATGGACTTCTGCTCACCGCTGCAGTACCTGGAGTTCATGCGCCAGGCACCTGACCTTGAGCGGATGCTGTGCAACAGCGGCATCCTGCTGTTCAAGTACTGGTTCTCGGTGAATCGCGAAGAACAGCTGCGCCGCTTCATCTCCCGGCGGGACGACCCACTCAAGCACTGGAAGCTGTCGCCAATCGACATCAAGTCACTGGACAAGTGGGACGACTACACCGCCGCCAAGGAGGCGATGTTTTTCCACACCGACACCGCCGATGCGCCTTGGACAGTGATCAAGTCCGACGACAAGAAGCGCGCCCGGCTCAACTGCATCCGCCACTTCCTCCACTCGCTGGATTACCCGGGCAAGGATCACAGCGTCGCCCACGCGCCAGATCCACTGCTGGTGGGTCGTGCCGCTCGCGGGTTCGAGGAAGAGGACGCTGCCGAGCTGGCCAGCTGAAACAAAAACGCCACCGTCGATACGGTGGCGTTTTCGTTATGCGATGCCTTGCCTTCAGTGCCAGACAGCAACCAGAGCCTCGAGCTCCGCTTCACTGAGCAGGCCTTGAGGATAACGACCATCCAGAAGGCGGCGCGTATCGGTCTTCCTGACCCGGATGTTTCCATGGTGCTTCAACCATTGCGCCAGCACCTTGAGCGATTCGTGATTGATCGCCATTGGAGACAAAGCCGACTCACTTGTTGCATTCATTCGACACGTACTCCCTGGGGCCGTGAGCGGCTAAATTACTGTGGGATTGTTACAGAACAGCGTGGACCGCCGCCCCGAAACACCCCAGGGAAATGCAATACAAGAGCTGTGCCAGCGCGTGGATAAATCGTTTGCGCGAAGCAAAAGGGCCTGTCATTCGACAGGCCCTTTGAGTGTTCGGCGATCAGCGCTTGACCGGTGCCGGTTGCTGCTGGGTGAGGCAGTGGATGTTGCCGCCCCCCAGCAACAGCTCGCGACCCGGGATCATCACCACTTCATGGTCCGGGAAGACCTTGGCCAGAATCGCTCTAGCCTGGGCATCTGCCGGGTCGTCGAAGCTCGGCGCGATGATGCCGCCGTTGACGATCAGGAAGTTCACGTAGGAGCCGGCCAGGCGCACCGACGGGTCACGCTCCTGGCTGCCAGCGACCTGGTCGACGCCGGCGCATTCTTCCTCGGTGGCGAACAGCGGCCCGGGAATGGGCATCTTGTGCACCACGAACTCGCGTCCCTTGGCATCGCGGGTGTTTTTCAGCACCTCGTAGGCAGCGTGGCAGCGCGCATAGTTGGGGTCGTTGGAATCATCGGTCCAGGCCAGTAACACTTCGCCCGGGCTGACGTAACAGCAGAAGTTGTCGACGTGGCCGTCGGTTTCATCGTTGTACAGGCCTTCGGGCAGCCAGACGATGGTCTCGACTGCCAGATGTTCGCGCAGCACGTCTTCGATCTGCTCACGCGTGAGGTGCGGGTTGCGGTTGCGATTGAGCAGGCACTCTTCGGTGGTGATCAGGGTGCCTTCGCCGTCCACGTGGATCGAACCGCCCTCGAGCACGAAGCCTTCAGTGTGGTAGCGCTGGCAGCGCTCCATCTCCATGACCTTGGCGGCCAGTTCCTCGTCACGGTTCCAAGGCGCATACAGGCCGCCATCGAAACCGCCCCAGGCATTGAAGCCCCAGTCCACGCCACGCACTTCGCCATGATCGTTGATCACGAAGGTCGGGCCAGTGTCGCGGACCCAGGCGTCGTCGTTGCTGATCTCGACCACGCGAATATTGGGCAGGTCGAGCTGGCGGCGGGCATTTTCGTACTGGCCCGCAGATACCGCCACGGTGACCGGCTCGAAGCGGGCAATGGCCTTGGCCAGGGTGACGTGCGCCGCCTGCGCGGGCTTGCCGCCCAGACGCCAGTTGTCCGGGCGCTCCGGCCAGACCATCCATACCTGGGTTTGCGGGGCCCACTCGGCGGGCATGTGGAAACCGTCGGCGCGGGGAGTCGAGTTCAGGGTCTTCATGAGTAGCCTCTGGATGGCCCGGCAGGCTGGTGCCAGGGTTGATTGTGCGGGTGTCTGTCAGGGCCTCTTCGCGGGCAAGCCCGCTCCCACAGCGGCAGCATCAATTACCTGTGGGAGCGGGCTTGCCCGCGAAGGGCCAGCGAATACGACCAATCTAACCGATAGATATCGACTTTTAAAGCTTGAAATAAAATCAAAATAGATATTTCAAGAAATTTAATCGATATAAATCGATTTAGATCAACTCAGTTCCGCCAACACACGGTCCACGCAATCGACGAAGTAGTCCACGCTCTGCCGCGTGGTGCACATCGGTGGCTTAATCTTGAGGATGTTCAGGTAGTCTCCCGTGGGCTGCATGAAGATCCCCAGGTCGCGCAGGCGATCGCACAGGACCATGGTCTCCTCGGTGGCCGGTTCCAATGTCTGGCGGTCACGCACCAGTTCCAGCCCCAGGTAGAAGCCCGAGCCGTGGGCAGCACCAGCAAGCGGATGTTTATCGACCAACGCTTGCAAGCGCGCCTTGAAGTGGCGGCCAACATCGCGGGCGTTATCCCACAGCCCTTCGTCGCGCATCACATCCAGCACCGCCATGCCGATGCGGCAGCTCACCGGGCTGCCCCCGGCCGAGGAGAAGAAATAACCCTCGGCCTCGAGCGCTTCGGCGATGTCGCGCCGGGTGATCACCGCCCCCAGCGGCTGGCCATTACCCATGCCCTTGGCCATGGTGATGATGTCCGGCACCACGCCCTGCTCCTCGAAGCCCCAGAAGTACTCGCCCAGGCGGCCGTAACCAACCTGCACCTCATCAGCGATGCACACGCCGCCGCGTGCCCGCACCTTGGCGTAGGCCTCGCGCAGGTAGCCCTGGGGCAGCGAGATACCGCCAGCATTGCCGTACACCGGCTCGCAGATCATCCCTGCCAGCTGGCGGCCACGGGCATCCAGGTCGGCGAGCTTGGCGTCGACATCGCGCAGGTAATCACTGGCACTGTCAGCGCCGCGGTAACGGCCGCGGAACGTATTGGGCGCCTCTACCGGATGCACCCAGTCCGGTCGGGTTTCCAGAGCCTGGGGATTGTCGGCGATCGAGGTGGAGATAGCATCGGTGGCCACCGACCAGCCGTGATAGGCCTCCAGCACGCTGAGCAGGTCACGCCCGCCGCTGTAGGCCCAGGCCAGACGGATCGCCAGATCGTTGGCCTCGGTACCGCTGTTGACCAGGAACACCCGGTCGAAGCCTTCCGGCGCTAATTCGAGCAGACGCTCGGAGAACTCGGCGACGGCCGCGTAGTGGAAGCGCGAGTTGGTATTGACCAGCGACCACTGCCGCGCCGATTCGGCGACCATGCGCGGATGCCCATGCCCGAGCACCGCCACGTTGTTGAGCATGTCCAGGTAGGAACGCCCCTGCATGTCGATCAGGTAGTTGCGCCAGCCGCGCTCGATATGGGGCGGCTGGGCATAGTAGTGCTTCTGCGAGCGGGCGAAGCTGGCATCGCGCCGCGCCAGCAGGGCCTGGGCATCGACCAGCGGCTCGGCATCGCAGTCGAAGCCCAGCAGTGCCGCCGGCGACGGGCAAAGCGCCAGCCAGGCCTGTGCCTGGGACGGTTTGGCAAAGAACGGCGGCGCAATGTTCGGATCCAGGCACAGCTGTACGCTCAGGAAGCCACAGGTCGAACCGAGCATCTGGCCCTTGCGCACCGATTCGCCATCCTCCGGCGCCTGCTCCAGGCCGCTCAGCCACAGCCCCCAACCGGCGGAGCTCAGGCACCCGCGGCCATCCCCCGTGCTCAGCCAGATACCGGTTTGCGGCGCGTGCAACACCGTGCCGCCCGGCAGGTTCAGTTCCACGCCCAAGGCACAGGTGGCAGGCTCGTCAGGGCGGTCAAAATGGGTTTGCGACAGACGGTACTGCCCATGCAGCGTGGTGGCGGGAGCCGGGGTGGCAAGCAACAGGTGCTGGTCGAATCCAGGCTGCTGCCAGTTTCCAGCCTCGCAGTGCGGGCTCAGCACCCCCAGATCGAGCCGACGCACGGTCTGGCCGGCCAGGCTCGGCAGCAGTGCTGCACAGTCGCCGAGGTCCAGGGTGTCCGGGGCAAGGCCCGCGGCCTGCAGGATCGCCGCTTCCATCAGGGCGGCAGGCACCGCAGTGGCGGTATCGAAGATTTCCCACTCATGGGCGATGTTGTCGCGGGTGTACTGGTTGTCCGGATCGACGGTGAGTTGCTGCTCGCTGCTGAGCACCAGCACCGCGGAACGGTTGAGCACCAGCGGCCACAAGGCGCGCAATTCGGCTTCGCTCAGCGGATTGACCGCCTGGTAGGCCGCAACCACCGGCAAGATCCGTAGCGGATCGCCTTCGGCATGATGCAGCAAGGCCGCGCAGGTGACCGAGAGGTCGGCGATACGCCAGGTGTGTGACAGGTCGCCGAAGTCGATAACGCCTTGCGCCTGCCACTGACGATGCTCGTCAAGCGCCCAGACCACGTTGTCATCGGTGATGTCCAGATGCACCGCCTGCGTCGGAAGCTGTCCGACCAGCGGCTGCAGACGCGCCCGCGCCTGACTGGCCACACCCTCGACGCGCTCGCGCCGGGCCTCATCCTTGATGACCGGCAGCAGGTGCTCGATCAACTCCTCGGCATGGCGTGGGTCCCACTGCAGCGTGCGCTCCAGCCCCGGGTGCTCGAAACCGGCCAGGGCCTTGCCAAGTTGCGCACACAGCGCCCCCAGCTCGGCCATCAGCCTATCCGGCATGTGCTTGAGGCGGGTCAGCGGCTGGCCTTCAATGTACTCGAGCAACCGGCCACGCAGGGCCTGCCCGCCGATTTCCAGCGCCAGCAGCCCCTCACCATTGAGCGCCGGGCGCACCGCAGGCACCGGTAAACCCTGCCCGCGCAGGTAGGCCAGTGCAGCATGCTGCGCTTCGAGCTCAACCTGGGCATAGCTGCCATGGCACAGCTTGAAGACGAAGCGCCCCTGCTCGCTGTCCAGCCGGAAGTTCACGTCCTGCTGGCTACCGAGGGGCACCAGCGCGCCGTGCAGGCCGTAATAGGCCTGCAGGGCATGGCTGGCCTGCACCTCGGAAACCTCGGGACGTGGAAGGCTGGAGCGGTGGATCAGGGTGTGCAACGGCATGGTGCGAACCTCGGCCTCTTTTTTGCTTATATCGCCATTACCACTGCCCGGAAGCAAGGGGGTGAAGCGCAGACTGTCGTTGCCAATCTGCAACGATCATTGCCAAAGCCGCGCCCCAGAAGGCCTGGCCTCGCCCGCTGTCCACCAGGAGCTCGATGTCGATGCACGCTGCACCACTGTTGTTGTCGCCTCTCCCGCACCGGCTCCTTGACGCCGTGGCATCGTCGCGCCAACTGCCTGCGTCAGAAGTCCGTCATCCAGACACAGGGGCAGGGTCATGAAGAAAGTCGCCATCCTGCAATCGAACTACATCCCCTGGAAGGGCTACTTCGACCTGATCGCCGCCGTGGACGAGTTCATCCTCTACGACGACATGCAGTACACCAAGAACGACTGGCGCAACCGCAACCAGATCAAGACGCCCAAAGGCGTGGAATGGCTGACCGTCCCTGTCGGCCAGGGCATCGACCGGCGCATCCGCGACGTCGAGCTGCACGACCAGCGCTGGCAGGTCAAACACTGGAAGACCTTGGAAGCCAACTACGCCAAGGCCCCGCATTTCAAGGCTATCGCCGAATGGCTCAAGCCGCTGTACATGGAACAGGCCCACCGCCATCTCAGCACCCTGAACCACAGGCTGTTGCAGGCCATCTGTGGGTATCTGGGCATCGGCACACGCATCAGCCACTCCTGGGACTATCGCCTGGGTGAAGGCAAGAGCGAACGCCTGGTCGACTTGTGCCTGCAAGCCGGTGCCAGCGAATACCTTTCCGGCCCCGCCGCGCGCGACTACCTGGATGAAAGCCTGTTCGCCGCACAGGGCATCACCGTCAGTTGGTTCGACTACAGCGGCTACCCCCAATACCCGCAGCAGTGGGGTGATTTCACCCATGGCGTGACCATCCTCGACCTGCTGTTCAACTGTGGCCCGGACGCACCGCGCTTCATGAAGCATGTGCGACCACCGGCTCCTGAATCCACCGCGCCGACGGGCGCAGCACCCGACATGCGAGTCTCCCCATGAGCAATGCACTAGACAGCTACATCGGCGCCTACAGTGATCGTTTCGGCTTCGCTTTCGACAACGACATCATGCTCAACTGGTATCCCCAGCGGATCATGAAGCTATGCCAGGAACATCACTCGATTCTGGAATTGGGCGTCGGCCACGGTTTCTCGACCAACCGCTTCTCGCGCTTCTTCGCCTCGCATACGGTGATCGACGGCTCACCCTCGGTCATCGCCCAGTTCCGCGAAAACTACCCCGACAGCCCGGTCGAGATCGTCGAAAGCTATTTCGAGCACTTCGACACCGAGCGGACCTTCGACCTGATCGTGATGGGCTTCATCCTCGAACACGTCGACAACCCGCAGCAGGTCCTGGAGCACTTCCGTCGCTTCCTCGCGCCTGGCGGCCGACTGTTCGCCCTGGTGCCCAATGGCGAGTCGCTGCACCGGCGTATCGGCCACGCGGCAGGCAAGCTCGACGACATGATGAAGCTGGGCCAGGGTGACCTGGAACTGGGCCACCAGCGCACCTACTCGGTCAGCCGCCTGACCGATGAGCTGGAGCAGGCCGGCTATCGCATCGTGCGCAAGGAGGGGGTATTCCTCAAGCCGCTGATGACCTCGCAACTGCAGCCGCTGGGGCTGTCCAACGAGATCATCGAAGGGATGTGCACGGTCGGCATCGACTATCCCGAGCTCTGCTGCGCCCTGATGTTCGAGGCCCAGGACGAGCCGACATGAGAAGCCTGTTGATCGGCAGCACCTCGGTCATCGGCCAGGCCATCGCCGCCCGGCTTGCCATGCTGGGTGAAGTCAGGACCGCCGGGCGTCGCGAAGCGGACTTCCCGTTCGACCTGGAGCGGTCAGACAACCCGCCCTTCGATGGCGGGCATTTCGATACCGTGGTGCTGGTGGCCGCCGCCTTCGGCGGAACCTCCAGCGAAGCGCTGATCAAGGCCGAACAGGTCAACGCGGTCGGTACCCTGCGCGCTTGCGAGCTTGCTGCGCAAAGCGGCGCCCGACACCTGATCCTGGTGTCTTCGATGTTCGCAGGCTTTAACGCCGACGACCCTCACTACAACATCTATTCGCTGTCGAAGCGCCATTCCGAGGAGCTTGCACAGCTGTTCTGCAAGCAACGCGAAATCGCCCTGACCATCCTGCGTCCCAGCCAGGTCTACGATGCAGCCGGTGCCTGCCGCAAACACCAGGGACTGCTGTACCTCATCGCCGAAACGGCGCGCGCAGGCAAGACGGTGCAGCTGTATGGCAACAACGACGCGCAGCGCAACTACCTGTTTCTGGACGACCTGGCCGAGATCGTGAAACGCGTGGCGCAGCGCACGGTGGTCGGTCGCTTCGACTGCGTGCACCCGCACAGCCCCAGGCTGTCGGAGATCGCCGAAGCGGCCTTTGCCGCCTGCGCCCGCAGCGCCGACATCCACTTCCTGCGCGACAAGCCGGACATCGCCGACATGCCGGCCATGCAGGCCGATGCGCAACTGCACCAGGCCATCGACTATTGGCCAGCCACCGACATTCGTACCGGCCTGCAACTGATGCAGGCTCATCAGGAGGCCCAGCAATGACCACGGCAATGGTCACCGGCGTCGGCGCGATAATGGGCTACGGCCTGCTGAAATCGCTGCGCGCCGCCGACCCGACGATCAGGCTGCTGGGCACCGACATCTACGACGATGCGGTAGGCCAGGCCTGGTGTGACCACTTCGAACAGGCCCCGTTGACCGCCGACCCCAGGTATCAGGACTGGCTGCTGCGGATGATCGAGCAGTACCGGGTCGATCTGCTGATTCCCGGTATCGAACAGGATGTGCACTGGCTCGACGAACACCGTGACGCACTGGCTGCCACCGGCTGCCGGATTGTGCTCAACGATGCCCGGCTGATCAGCCTGTCGCGCGACAAATACGCCATGGACCAGGCCCTGCTGGCACATGAAGACGACGCCCGTATCCCCAGCCATCTGACCGGCGACTTTGCCTCGCTTTCGCAGCAGCTGGGCCTGCCGTTCCTGCTCAAGCCACGGCGCAGCTACGCTTCCAAGGGCCTGGTGTGGGTCCGCGAAGAGCGTGATTTCACACCCTGGGCACCCCTTCTCGGGGAGGTGCTGATGGCCCAGCCGATCATCGGCAGCGCCAGCCAGGAGTACACCGTGGCGGTGTTCGGTGACGGCCAGGGCGGCATCTGCGCCGCGATCACCTTCCAGCGCAGCCTGGCCTCTGACGGCTCCACAGCCAAGGCCAAAGTGCGCCACGACGCCAGCCTGGATGCTGTGGTGACGCGCCTGTGCCAGCACTTCAAACCGGTCGGGCCCACCAACCTGCAGTTCCGCCGGGCAGACGACGGCACCTGGAAGCTGCTGGAGATCAATCCCCGGATCTCTTCCACCAGTTCCATCCGCACCGCTTTCGGCTACAACGAGGCCGCCATGTGCCTGGCCTGGTATCTCAAGGGCGAAAGGCCCCGGCAACCAGCGCTGCGCGCAGGTTTTGCTGTGCGCTACATCGAGGACTACGTGGTTCATGATCGGGATCATTTCTGACATCCACGGCAATTTCGCCGCACTGTCCACCGTGCTCGCCGAGCTCGATCGGATGGGTGTGGACGAGATCATCTGCCTGGGCGACACCGCCGGTTACTACAGCCAGGTCAACGAGTGCTGCGATACCTTGCGCGCTCGCGGGATCTTCTCGCTGATGGGCAACCACGATGCCTACATCGCGCTCAACCAGCCCTGCCCACGCTCCAACAGCGCCAATGCTTGCCTGGACTATCAGCGCGAGGTACTCAGCGCCGACAACCGCCGCTGGCTCGAAAGCCTGCCGGAGCGTGCCAGCCTGCACGGCCTGGAGTTGATCCACGGTGGCTGGAACGACCCACTCGACGAATATCTCGAGCCCAGCGAAGCCTATTTCGCTGAACACCCGGGGCGCTTCTTCGTCTCCGGCCACAGCCATGTGCAGTTCCTCTGGCAGGGCCGCGACAAGACCTGGTGCAACCCCGGCTCGGTCGGCCAGCCCCGCGACGGCGACCCTCGAGCGGCCTTCGCCACATGGGACGGCCAACGCTTCGCGCTCTACCGCATCGCCTATGACATCGAGGCCGCGCAACGTGCCATGGCACACGCAGGCTTCACCGACTATTTCTATGAGAACCTTGCCAAGGGCACGCAGATCGGCGGGCGCGTCAGCGCGATCCGCAGCGACCTTCCGCCCGCGAACTCTGCAGGAAACCGCCCATGAGCCTGGAAAAGATCCCCTTCAACCGCCCCTACATGACCGGCAAGGAGTTCCACCACATTGCCGAGGCCAACCTGGGCCAGATGCTTGCCGGTGACGGACCGTTCACCAAGCGCTGCCATGCCTGGCTCGAGGAGCGTACCGGCAGCAGCAAGGCGCTGCTGACCCATTCCTGCACCGCAGCGCTGGAGATGTGCGCGCTGCTGCTCGACCTCCAGCCCGGCGATGAAGTGATCATGCCGTCCTACACCTTCGTCTCCACCGCCAATGCTTTCGTCCTGCGCGGCGCGGTGCCGGTGTTCGTCGATATCCGCGAAGACACGCTCAACCTCGACGAACGCCTGATCGAAGCTGCCATCACCCCACGCACCAAGGCCATCGCCGTGGTCCACTACGCTGGCGTCGCCTGCGAGATGGACAGCATCCTGGCCATCGCCCACAGGCACGGCCTGAAGGTGGTGGAGGATGCCGCGCAAGGCGTCATGTCCAGCTACAAGGGGCGTGCGCTGGGCAGCATTGGTGATCTGGGAGCGTTCAGCTTCCATGAAACCAAGAACGTCATCAGCGGCGAGGGCGGAGCCCTGCTGGCCAACGATCCAGAGCTGGTGATGCGCGCGGAAATCATCCGCGAGAAGGGTACCGATCGCAGTCGCTTCTTCCGCGGCCAGGTCGACAAGTACACCTGGCAGGAGGTCGGATCGTCGTTCCTGCCCGGCGAGCTGACCGCCGCCTTCCTCTGGGCACAGTTGCAGGAAGCCGAAGCGATCACCAACAGCCGCCTGGCTACCTGGGCGCGCTATCACCACGCCCTCGTTGGCCTCGAGGCGGACGGGCTGCTGCGCAGGCCGATCATCCCGCAGGACTGCCAGCACAACGCCCATATGTACTATGTGCTGCTCGCCCCGGGCATTGACCGTCAGGCCGTGTTGCAGAGGATGCGAGACGAAGAGGTGTATCCCGTGTTCCACTATGTGCCACTGCATTCCTCGCCCGCCGGCGAGCGCTACGGACGTGCACATGGCTCGATGCAGCTCACCGACGAACTGTCAGACCGCCTGGTACGCCTGCCGCTGTGGTGCGGCCTGGGCGATGAACGTCAGGACAGGGTGATTTCAGCCTTGAGTACCGCGCTCGCGCGCCGTTGAAACAACGGCTGTTGCGCGCCTGCAGCACAATGCCACTACCACCAGCAGGATAGTCACACCCCATGCGTATTCTCATTACCGGCGGTGCCGGCTTCATCGGTTCGGCGCTGATCCGCTACTTGATCGGCCATACCGACAACGAAGTGCTGAACCTCGACAAATTGACCTACGCCGGCAACCTCGAGTCGCTGCGCGGTATCGCCGATAACAGCCGCTATGAGTTCGTACAGGCCGATATCGTGGATCAGGAGACCGTCAGCGCTGTCCTCGAACGTTTTCAGCCTGATGCGATCATGCACCTGGCCGCCGAGTCGCACGTCGATCGCTCCATCGACGGGCCGGCAGCATTCATCCAGACCAACATCATCGGCACCTATACCTTGCTGGAGGCCACTCGCGCGTGGTGGAGTCGCCAGCCGGAAGAGGCACGCGCCGCGTTCCGCTTTCACCACATCTCCACCGACGAGGTGTACGGCGATCTGCACGGTGCGGACGACCTGTTCCGCGAAACCACGCCCTATGCCCCAAGCTCGCCCTACTCGGCCAGCAAGGCGGCATCCGACCATCTTGTCCGCGCCTGGCATCGTACCTACGGCCTGCCGGTGCTGATCACCAACTGCTCGAACAATTACGGCCCATATCACTTCCCCGAGAAACTCATCCCGTTGATGATCCTCAACGCCCTCGCCGGCAAGCCACTACCGGTGTACGGCAACGGCCAGCAAGTGCGTGACTGGCTGTTCGTCGAGGACCATGCCCGCGCGCTGCTCAGGGTGGTGACCGCAGGCAAGGTCGGCGAGACCTACAACATCGGCGGGCACAACGAACAGAAGAACCTCGATGTAGTACACGCGCTCTGCAATCTGCTCGAAGAACTCGCGCCCCAGCGGCCCGCCAACATCGTCCACTTCAGTGACCTCATCACCTTCGTCCAGGACCGCCCCGGCCACGACCTGCGCTACGCCATCGACGCGGGCAAGATCGAGCGCGAGCTGGGCTGGGTGCCGGAGGAGACCTTCGAGTCCGGTCTGCGCAAGACCGTGCAGTGGTACCTCGACAACCTGGAATGGTGCCGCCACGTCCAGGATGGCAGCTATCAGGGTGAGCGCCTGGGCAATTCCGACTTCAAGGACCTGATCGCATGACCAAGGGCATCGTCCTCGCCGGAGGCTCCGGTACACGCCTGCACCCCATCACCCTCGGCGTGTCGAAACAGCTGCTGCCGATCTACGACAAACCGATGATCTACTACCCGATCTCGGTGTTGATGCTTGCCGGCATCCGCGACATCCTGCTCATCTCCACACCTCAGGACTTGCCGCAGTACCGCCAGCTGTTCGGCGACGGCAGCCAGTTCGGCATCAACCTCAGCTACGCCGAGCAGCCCTCGCCTGATGGCCTGGCCCAGGCCTTCCTGATTGGCGAAGACTTCATCGGCGACGATTCGGTGTGCCTGATCCTCGGCGACAACATCTTCCATGGCCAAGGCTTCAGCGAACAGTTGCTGCGTGCGGTCAACCGCCCCTCCGGTGCGACGGTATTCGGCTACCTGGTCAAGGATCCGGAGCGCTTCGGCGTGGTCGAGTTCGACGCGCAGGGCAATGCCCTGTCCATCGAGGAAAAGCCGGTCGCGCCGCGCTCCAGCTACGCGGTGACCGGCCTGTATTTCTACGACAACGATGTGGTCGAGATCGCCAAGGGTGTACGCCCTTCGCCTCGGGGCGAACTGGAAATCACCGACATCACCAACGCCTATCTCAAGCGCGGCGACTTGAGGGTCGAACGCTTCGGTCGCGGATTCGCCTGGCTCGATACCGGCACCCACGACAGCCTGCTGGAGGCTTCCCAGTACGTGCAGACCATCGAGCACCGCCAGGGTTTGAAAGTGGCATGCCTGGAAGAAATCGCCTATCAGAAGGGCTGGATCTGCCGGGAAAGGCTGCTGGCCAAGGCCAACGAACTTAAAAAAACCGGCTACGGCCAATACCTGAGCAAACTGGCTGAAGAAACGCCATGAACGTCATCAATACCGCAATCCCCGAAGTCCTCATCATCGAGCCCAAGGTATTCGGTGACAGTCGTGGTTTCTTCTTCGAAAGCTTCAATGCCCGCACCTTCGCCGAACGCACCGGCGTCCATGCCGAGTTCGTTCAGGACAATCATTCGCGCTCCCAGCAAGGCGTACTGCGCGGTCTGCATTACCAGTTGCAGAACCCGCAAGGCAAGCTGGTCCGCGTGACCCTGGGCGAGGTGCTGGACGTGGCCGTGGACATCCGCCGCGGCTCACCGACCTTCGGGCGCTGGGTCAGCGCACGCCTGTCCGCCGAGAACCACCGCCAGATGTGGATCCCTGCGGGCTTCGCCCACGGTTTCGTGGTACTCAGCGAGTCGGCCGATTTCCTGTACAAGACCACCGACTATTACAACCCCGCTGCCGAACGCTGCATTCGCTGGGACGATCCGCAGTTGGCCATCGACTGGCAACTGACGTCGGCACCGCTGCTGTCAGCCAAGGACCAGGCCGGGGTGCTGCTTCAGGACGCGGAGCTGTTCCCATGAAGATCCTCGTCTGCGGCCGCAACGGCCAGGTCGCCCAGGCCCTTCAGCAGGCACTGGCCGGGCTTGGCGAGCTGCACCTGCTCGGCCGCGACCAGCTCGACCTGGCTCACCCCGAAGCCGTGCGTGAGCCTCTGCGCCAGCTCGCCCCGGACCTGATCATCAACGCCGCGGCGCACACTGCGGTAGACCAGGCCGAAAGCGAAGCGTCGCTGGCTCACGCGATCAATGCCGAAGGTCCGAGGGTGTTGGCCGAGGAAGCCGCACGCCTGGGTGCGCCGCTGATCCACTACTCCACCGACTACGTATTCGACGGCAACAAGACAACGCCTTATGTCGAGGATGACCCGGTGCATCCGCTGGGCGTCTACGGCCAGAGCAAACTCGCAGGCGAGCAGGCGATTGCTGCGGTCGGCGCCGAGCACCTGATTCTGCGTACCAGCTGGGTGTATTCGCTGCATGGGCGCAACTTCCTGCTGACCATGCAACGCCTGCTGCAGGAGCGCCCGCAATTGAAGGTGGTCGACGACCAGATCGGCGCACCGACCTGGGCCGGGACGATCGCCGCGAGTACCCGCGCCTTGATCGAGCGCTGGCAGGCCGGCCAGGCGGGTGCGTGGGGCACTTATCACCTGACGGCCCAGGGCGAAACCTCCTGGTTCGGCTTCGCCCAGGCCATCGCCGAGCAGTTGAAGGCCCGCGACCTGCCCTGCGCCGAACTGCTGCCGATTCCCAGCAGCGAATATCCGACCCCGGCCCGCCGCCCGCTCAACTCTCGCCTGGACTGCTCACGCCTGGCACGTGAATGGCAGGTCAGCCAGCCGCATTGGCAGCAAGCGCTGATCGACTGCCTGAAGTAGCGCATAATTGCGCCAGTTCATTCTGGCGCACTTGGCGATGACCTCGACTTCAATCACTTCGCAACGACCCCGCTGGCGCAGCCTGGCCCTGCTGGCCCTGTGCCTGGCTCCGCTGCTGTGGCCGCTGCATCATCTTGCCGAGCGCTACTACCAGGACCAACTGGCCTCGCAGAACCGCCAGACCCTCGACCTCTATGTCGCCAACCTGCTCGGCACCCTGCACCGCTACGAGACCCTGCCGCAGATCCTCGGTGACCTGCCGGCCCTGCGTGGCGTGCTGGCCGACCCGTTCAGGCTGGAGGCGGTGACCAACGCCAATCGCCTGTTGCGCGAGATCACCCAGCAGACCGGCGCCGAAGTGATGTACCTGATGGACGTCAGCGGCAACACCCTGGCGGCCTCCAACTGGGACAAGCGCGACAGCTTCGTCGGCCGCAACTTCGCCTTCCGCCCGTACTTCATCGAAGCGATGGAAGGGCGCCTGGGCCGCTTCTTCGGCCAGGGCACCACCTCGGCCAAGCGCGGCTACTTCTTCGCAGCCGCGGTGCGTGACGGTGAACGAGTGATCGGCGTGCTGGTGGTCAAGGTCGACCTCGACCACACCGAAACCCTCTGGGGACGCACCCCGGAACAATTGCTGCTGACCGACCAGTACGGCGTGGTGGTGCTCACCTCGCGCCCGGAGTGGCGTTTCCGCGCCACCCGTGTACTGAGCGAAGCAGAACGCAAGGCGATGATCGCAATCCAGCCTTACCCAACCCAGGCCCCGCAACCACTGCGCCTGGAGCCCGAGGCCTGGCTGACCCAGACCCGCGATATCAAGGAGACCGGCTGGCAGGTGAGCATCCTTGCGCCGCGTATCCTGGTCGATCGCTCGGTGCAGACCGTCATGGCCATCGGCGCCGGCGCGTTGCTGGTGACCATGCTCCTGGCCGGGCTGGTGATGCAGCGCCGCCGCCACTACATGGACCGCATCGAACTGGAGGCCCGTGGCCGCCAGGAACTGGAAAACCGCGTGGTGGCGCGCACCGCCGACCTCGAATGGCTGAACAACCGCCTGAAGAACGAAGTGCTGGAGCGCGAGCAGGCACAGCAGGAACTGGTACGCGCCCAGGACGAGCTGGTCCAGGCCGGCAAGCTGTCGGTGCTTGGCACCATGTCGGCGAGCATCAGCCACGAACTCAACCAACCGCTGGCGGCGATCCGCAGCTACGCCGAGAACGCCGAGATCCTGCTCGATCACCAGCGCACCGAGGATGCCCGTGGCAACCTCAAGCTGATCGGCGAACTGACCGGACGCATGGCCTCGATCATCGCCCACCTGCGCGCCTTTGCCCGCCGCGACCGGCATGCCCCGGAAAGCGTGGCCCTGCAACCGGCGCTGGACGATGCCCTGGCCTTGCTGGCCAAGCGTCGTCGGGCGATGGCGGTGGAACTGATCCGCGATCTGCCGGACGCCACCCTGTGGGTCCAGGCCGGTGAAACCCGCCTGCGCCAAGTGCTCGGCAACCTGCTGGCCAACGCCCTTGACGCCCTCACCGAAAAAGCCAACCCACGCCGCCTCTGGCTGAGTGCCGAGACGCGCGACGACTGCGTCTACCTGTACATTCGCGACAACGGCCCGGGCTTTACCCGGCAAGCGCTGGAGCATGCCAAGGAACCCTTCTTCACCACCAAGACCCGTACCCAGGGTCTTGGCCTGGGCCTGGCGATCTGCGAAAGCCTGATGCGTGCGCTCGGTGGCGAGTTGCTGATGGGCAACCACCCGGAAGGGGGCGCCCTGCTCACCCTGCAACTGCGCATCGCAGCCCCCGGCGCCAACCTGAAACCTTCGGAGGATTCCTCGGCATGACCGAGACACTGATCGACAGTCAAACCCAGGTCATCCTGGTCGATGACGATCCGCACCTGCGCCAGGCCCTGAGCCAGACCCTGGACCTGGCAGGCCTCAAGGTTGCCGCCCTGGCCGACGCCCAGGGCCTGGCCGAGCGCATCGAGCCCGACTGGCCTGGCGTGGTGGTCAGCGATATCCGCATGCCCGGTATCGACGGCCTGCAACTGCTGGAGCAATTGCACACACGCGACAGCGAACTGCCTGTGTTGCTGATCACCGGCCACGGCGATGTGCCGCTGGCAGTCCAGGCGATGCGTGCCGGGGCCTATGACTTCCTGGAGAAACCCTTCGCCAGCGATGCCCTGCTCGACAGCGTGCGTCGGGCCTTGGCGCTGCGGCGCCTGGTGCTGGACAACCGCAGCCTGCGCCTGGCCCTGAGCGATCGCCAGCAGTTGTCGACACGGTTGGTCGGCCATTCACCCTTGATGCAGCGCCTGCGCGAACAGATCGGCGCCTTGGCAGGCACCCGTGCCGACGTGCTGATCCTCGGCGAAACCGGCGCTGGCAAGGAGGTGGTCGCGCGTGCCCTGCACGACCTGTCGAGCCGCCGCGACGGCCCGTTCGTGGCCATCAACGCCGGCGCCCTGGCCGAGTCAGTGGTCGAGAGCGAGCTGTTCGGCCACGAACCCGGCGCCTTCACCGGCGCGCAGAAGCGCCGTATCGGCAAGTTCGAGTTCGCCAACGGTGGCACGCTGTTCCTCGACGAAATCGAGAGCATGAGCCTGGACGTGCAGGTCAAGCTGCTGCGCCTGCTGCAGGAGCGCGTGGTCGAGCGCCTGGGCGGCAACCAACTGATACCGCTGGACATCCGCGTGATCGCCGCGACCAAGGAAGACCTGCGTCAGTCGGCCGATCAAGGGCGTTTCCGCGCCGACCTCTACTACCGCCTGAACGTCGCACCGCTGCGCATCCCGGCGCTGCGCGAACGCGGTGACGACATCCTGGTGCTGTTCCAGCACTTCGCCGATGCCGCCAGCCAACGTCACGGCCTGGCACCGCATACCCTGCAACCGGCGCAGCGGGCGATGCTGTTGCGTCACGAATGGCCAGGCAACGTACGCGAACTGCAGAACGCGGCAGAGCGCTTCGCCCTTGGCCTGGAGCTGGCCCTGGACGGCCAGGCGCCCTCTGCCACCGACAGCGCCGAACCGGCACGTGTCGGCAACCTCAGCGAGCAGGTCGAGCAGTTCGAACGTTCGCTGATCGCCGCCGAGCTGAACCAGCCGCACAGCTCCATGCGCAGCCTGGCCGAGGCCCTCGGCATCCCGCGTAAAACGTTGCACGACAAACTGCGCAAGCACGGTCTGAGCTTCGCCGACGGCATCAGCCATGACGATCACGAGGAGCCGCGGCCATGACCACCGACAGCCAGTACCTGCAGGCAGTCCTGCACAGCGATATACCGCTGACACGAGAAATGGGCATGCAAGTCATCGACTGGCACGAGCAGTGCCTGCGTCTGCAATTGCCGCTGGCGCCCAACGTCAACCACAAGAGCACCATGTTCGGCGGCAGCCTCTACTGCGCCGCCGTACTGGTCGGCTGGGGCTGGCTGCACCTGCGTCTGCGCGAGCTGGGGATCGATGACGGGCATATCGTCATTCAGGAGGGGCAGATCAGCTACCCGTTGCCGGTGACCGGTGTAGCGGTAGCACGCTGCCCGGCACCGGACGAAAAGGCCTGGGAGCGCTTCCTGACGATGTACCAGCGCCGCGGCCGGGCGCGCCTGACCCTGGAGACGGTGGTGAGCAATGCGGGGAGTGAAGAGGCTGCAGTGAGATTCAGCGGGCAGTATGTGCTGCACCGCTGATAAGGCGAGGAGCGAGGCGGCTTCGGTAATTACTGCCCGATAGCCGCTGCAATGACTTTTTGCCGCCATGGCGCCTTGGCCGGCAGCGCCAGGAAGAACGGATTGAGCAGCGACTCCCGCGCCGGGTAGCGGAACGCCTGGCCATCCAGCCCGATCACCTCGCCCCCTGCGCCTTCGACTACCCCTTGCGCCGCCGCGGTATCCCACTGCGAGGTCGGCGCCAGGCGCGGGTAGAAATCGGCAGCGCCCTCGGCCAGCAAGCAGAACTTCAGCGAGCTGCCGATATTGGCCAGTTCCAACGCGCCAACCTCGGCACCGAGCCCAGCCAGCAAGGCTTCCTGCTCGGGGCTGGTATGGCGGCGGCTGGCAACCACGGTGAAACGGCCATCGGCAGGTGGCGCGTTGCGCACGTGAATCGGCTGGGGCTCTGCCTGTGGCTCTGCACGCCATGCTCCCAGATCACGACCACCGAAGTAACAGCGACCATTGGTCGGCATCGACACCACGCCAAACACCACCTCGCCGCGCTCGATCAGGGCAATGTTGACGGTGAATTCCTCGCTGCCGGCGATGAACTCCTTGGTGCCATCAAGCGGATCGACCAGCCACCAACGCGACCAACCCTCGCGGGTGGCCAGCGGAATGTTGCAGTCTTCCTCGGACAACACCGGAATCTGCGGTGCCAGCACCTGCAGGCCGTCGGCGATGATCCGGTGGGCGGCCAGGTCGGCGGCGGTCACCGGCGAGTCATCGGCCTTGTTGGTGACTGCGACGCCAGAGCGCCAGAACGGCAGGATCGCCTCGCCCGCCAGTTGCGCCAGCTTCACGACTTCGTGCATCAGTTGCAGGTCGTTCATGCGCTCAGCAGCCCCCGCTGGATCAGCAGGTCACGGGCCAGGTACAACGCTGCCAGCGCTCGCCCTTCGCTGAACTGCGGGTGCATGGCCAGGGCCGAGAGCTCACGCAGGTTGACCTTGTCGACGCGCATCGGCTCGGGCTCGTCGCCTTCCAGGCGCTCTTCGTAAAGGTCAGTGGCCAACACCACCTGGATCTTCTGGCTCATGTAGCCGGGCGACAGTGACAGTTCGGTGAGGTGCTCCAGTTGCCGGGCACCGAAACCGGCTTCTTCCTTGAGCTCACGGTCAGCGGCAGCCAGCACGTCCTCGCCCGGCTCGATCAGGCCCTTGGGCAGCGACAGCTCGTATTCGTCGGTGCCGCCGCAGTACTCCTCGACCAGCACCGCATGCTCGGCGTCGAGCATGGCCACGATCATCACCGCCCCATAACCGTTGCCTCGACCGACCAGGCGCTCGTAGGTGCGCTCGTTGCCATTGGAGAAGCGCAACTGCACCGCTTCGACCCGGAACAGGCGGCTGCTGGCGACGATCTCGCGACTGAGGACAGTGGGTTTCTGGCGCATGGGTGCGGCTCCTTGGCGTGAACGGGTTACTATACCGTGGCTTGCCGACCGATCGAGAATTTCCAATGCCTGTTCTGCCCTGGTCCACCATCGATACCGTCCTGCTGGACATGGACGGCACCCTGCTCGACCTGCACTACGACAACCGCTTCTGGCTCGAACACCTGCCCCAGCGCTACGCCGAGCTGCATGGCGTAAGCCGCGCGATGGCCGAGCTGGAGTTGCGACCGCTGTTCGAGCGCCATGCCGGCACCCTGAACTGGTATTGCCTGGACTTCTGGAGCCGCGAACTGCGCCTGCCGATCCGCGAACTCAAGCGCGAGATCGCCGACCTGATTGCCCTGCGCCCAGACGCCGACACCTTTCTTGCCGCCATCGGCAAGGCTGGCAAGCGCGTGGTGATGATTACCAACGCCCACCGCGACTCACTGTCGCTGAAGCTCGAGAAGGTGCAGCTTGCGCCGTATTTCGAACGGCTGATCAGCTCGCACGACTACGGCTACCCGAAAGAGAGCCCGCAGTTCTGGGATGCCCTGCGCGCCGATATCGGCTTCGAGCCCGCGCGCAGCCTGTTCATCGACGACACCCTGGCGATCCTGCGCAGTGCGCAGCGGTTCGGGGTGAGGCATCTGCTGGCAGTGCGCCAGCCCGATAGCCGGGCGGATGTGCGCGATACGCAGGAATTTGCGGCGGTCGAGGATTACCGGGAGTTGTTGCTGGGGCTTTGAGGGCCTCATCGCGGGACAAGCCCGCGATGAGCGCAACGCAGATCCTCAGTCTGGAATGCGCAGCACCTGCCCCGGATAGATCTTGTCCGGATGTGACAACAACGGCTTGTTGGCCTCGAAGATCTTCTGGTATTTGCTGGCATCGCCATACTCGGCCTTGGCGATCGCACTCAAGGTGTCGCCCTTCTTCACCGTGACGAACCGGGCCGCCTGCGCCACCGGCCCGGTGACGGTGATCTGGTCATCCACCGAAGCCACCCCGGCGATGTTGCCTGCCGCCAGGATGATCTTCTCCTTCTCCTCCTGACTCGCCACCTCGCCCTTGAGGATGACCTTGTCACCCTCTACGGTGGCCGAAATGTTCGGATTGCCCAGGCCCACGCTCTCCACGTGCTTCTTCAACTGTTCCTCGGCATTGGCATTGCCGGGGGTCAGCAGATCGATCAACTTCTCGCCGGCTTCCTTCACGAAACTGAACAGGCTCATGACGCGCTCCTTGTTGATGATTCCTCGGAACCTGAGAGTCTAGGCCAGGAATCCTTACCCCGCTCCACTGCGACCAATCGACGCGGTCTATCAGGGCATCGACCCTAGCGATTAGACGCGGCGCGCCCACAAGCCTAGGCTTGTGCAAGTAAAAAGCCGCCGGTGATCCGCCCCGATGAACAGCAAGCCTCCGGTCTGTGCGGCATCAACGCCTCTGTCACTGCCTGCCGCCAGCAACATCTACGACTACGTGCAACTCTCCGACCAGGCGAGCGACAGTACGCCCCTGGCCGAAGAAGTCGCCCTGGCGATCGTCTACAACGGCCTCAACCAGGCGGTGATGCTGGTCAGCCCGACCGATCTGGAAGATTTCGCCGTTGGCTTCAGCATTGGCAGCGGCATCGTCTCCAGCACTGAAGACATCTACGACCTGAAGCTCTCCGGCAGCGGTTCGGCGCTGTATGCCGACCTCGAGATCTCCAGCCGTGCGTTCTGGAACCTCAAGGACCAGCGCCGCCAGTTGGCCGGTACCAGCGGCTGCGGCCTGTGTGGCGTCGAGGCCCTGGAGCAGGCGTTGCCCGAACTCGAGGCTCTGCCCGGCGCGCCCCTGCCGCCGGTGGAATGGCTCAAGGACCTGCGCCAACGCATCGACGCCTTCCAGCCCCTGGGCCAGCACTGCGGCGCTGTTCATGCGGCGCTGTTCATGGACCGCCACGGCGAACTGCTGCTGGGCCGCGAAGACATCGGCCGGCACAACGCCCTCGACAAGCTGATCGGTGCCCTGCTGCGCCAGCGCATCGACACCCACGGCGGCCTGGCCATCGTCACCAGCCGCTGCAGCCTGGAGCTGATCCAGAAAGTCCTGCGTGCCGGCATCCAGACCCTGGTCAGCCTGTCGGCACCGACCGGCCTTGCCCTGCAATGGGCACGCAAGCACAACCTCAACCTCATCCATCTGCCCAAACACAGCGCACCGCGGGTATTCAGCCCAGCGGCGGAGTCGTAAAAGCCGTGACCTCCTTCGAGAAACTTCCAGACAACGCCCCCGCTTCCACCCCACGCTACAAGCCCTACCACGGCCCAGCCGGCGGCTGGGGCGCACTGCGCAGCGTGGCCAAGGCCTGGGTCGGCAGCGACAACGCGCTGAAGAACCTGCGTGCACTTCTCAAGACCAACCAGAACGGCGGCTTCGACTGCCCTGGCTGCGCCTGGGGCGACTCGCCCGAGAGCGGCATGGTCAAGTTCTGCGAGAACGGCGCCAAGGCCGTCAACTGGGAGGCCACCAAGCGTCGCGTCGACGCCGCCTTCTTCGCCCGCTACAGCGTCAGTGCGTTGCTTGAGCAGAGCGATTACTGGCTCGAGTACCAGGGCCGCCTGACCGAGCCGATGGTCTATGACCCGGCCAGCGACCGTTACCAGCCGATTGCCTGGGATGCAGCCTTCGAGCTGATCGCCAGCCACCTCAAGGCGCTGGAGTCACCAGACCAGGCCGAGTTCTATACCTCCGGGCGGGCCAGCAACGAGGCGGCGTACCTGTACCAACTGTTCGTGCGCGCCTTCGGCACCAACAACTTCCCTGACTGCTCGAACATGTGCCACGAGGCCAGCGGCGTGGCCCTGGGGCAGAGCGTCGGCGTCGGCAAGGGCACCGTCACCTACGACGACTTCGAACATGCCGACGCGATCTTCGTCCTGGGCCAGAACCCCGGCACCAACCATCCACGCATGCTCGACCCGCTGCGCGATGCAGTGAAGCGCGGCGCCCAGGTGGTTTGCGTCAATCCGCTCAAGGAGCGCGGCCTGGAGCGCTTCCAGCACCCACAACATCCACTGGAGATGTTGCTCAACAGCGACCGGCCGACCAATACCGCGTTCTTCCGCCCGGCACTGGGTGGCGACATGGCGCTGCTGCGCGGCATGGCCAAGTTCCTGCTGCAGTGGGAGCGTGAGGCTCAAGCCAATGGCGAACCTGCGATCTTCGATCACGTGTTCATCGCCGAGCACGGCCAGGGCGTGAACGAGTACCTGGCGGTGGTCGATGCCACGCCGTGGGAGCAGATCGTCGAACAGTCAGGCCTGACCCTTGACGATATCGAGTTGTCGGCACGCATGTACTGCAAAGGCAAACGCGTGATCATGTGCTGGGCGATGGGGATCACCCAGCACCGCCACTCGGTGCCGACCATCCAGGAAATCGTCAACCTGATGCTGCTGCGCGGCAATATCGGTGTGCCTGGCGCCGGCCTGTGCCCGGTACGCGGCCACAGCAACGTACAGGGCGACCGCACCATGGGCATCAACGAGCGCCCGCCGGTAGCCCTGCTCGATGCCATCGAGAAGCGCTTCGGCTTCCCGGTGCCACGCAGCAACGGTCACAACACGGTCGAGGCGATCCACGCCATGCTCGAAGGCCGGGCCAAGGTGTTCATCGGGCTGGGCGGCAACTTCGCCCAGGCCACCCCGGATACCGAGCGCACCGCCCAGGCCCTGCGCAACTGTGCGCTGACCGTGCACATCAGCACCAAGCTCAACCGCAGCCACCTGATCCATGGCCAGCAGGCATTGATCCTGCCGTGCCTGGGCCGCACCGATATCGACCTGCAGGCCGAAGGCCCGCAGGCGGTCACGGTGGAAGACTCGTTCAGCATGGTCCACGCCTCCAACGGCCAGTTGCGCGCGCTGTCCAAGCAGATGCGCTCGGAACCTGCGGTAGTCGCAGGCATCGCCGCCGCCACCCTGGGCAACCATCCTGTGGACTGGAACTGGGTAGTGGCCGACTATGATCGGATCCGCGACCTGATCGCCGATACCATCCCCGGTTTTGCCGACTTCAACCAGCGCCTGAACCTGCCGGGTGGTTTCTACCTGGGCAACAGCGCAGGCAGCCGCCAGTGGAAGACCGCGAGCGGCCGCGCCAACTTCAAGCCCAACCTGCTGCCCGACACCCTGCTCGACGAACGCGTGCGCGCCAGCGGCCAGGTGCCTGACCTGATCATGCAGTCGATGCGTTCGCACGATCAGTACAACACCACCATCTATGGCCTGGACGACCGCTACCGCGGCGTGCGCGGCCAGCGCGAAGTGCTGTTCGCCAACGAGGCCGACATCATTCGCCTGGGCTTCCAGCCAGGGCAGAAGGTCGACATCGTGTCGTTGTGGGGCGATGAGCACGTGCGTCGCGTGGAAGGTTTCACCCTGCTGGCTTTCGACATTCCGGCGGGGCAGGCAGCCGCCTACTACCCCGAGGTGAATCCGCTGGTTCCACTGGAGAGCATCGGCGACGGCAGCCACACGCCAACCTCGAAGTTCATCGCTATCAAGCTCGAGGCTGCGCGCGGGAACGGTCGCATCATCTGAAAGGCGCGGGCCGTCCCGCGCTGACGGCCGACCAGAAAACAAAAAGCCCCGGCGTAGTAACCGGGGCTTTTTGTTGTCTCAAGTAACCTGAGACCGACAAAAACGAATAAAGTTTCATAGCCAAATCAGCAAGTTAGGAAATTGTGTACAACTCGTGCTACTCGTCGGATTTCCATTGCCAGCCGCTTCGCCGAGCCTCAAATTTCGCCTCGTCATCCCTCTGAGGCTCTCTTGATGAAGAAGTACTCCTCGATTCTGTTGTTGTCTTTTGGTCTGCTCAGCGGCGTTGCCATGGCAGGCGGCACCACCGAGGCCGGCATTGGCGGCGCATTGGGTGGGGTACTGGGCTCGGTGGTCGGCCAGTCCATCGGCGGCAACACCGGCTCGGCCATTGGCGCGGGCCTGGGTGGTGCGGCGGGCAGTGCCGTCGGTGCCGACAAGCGCCAGCGTGGTGAAGCCGCCATTGGTGGTGCCCTGGGCGCGGCGGGCGGTAACGTCGTCGGCCGCCAGGTTGGCGGCAGCACCGGTAGCCTGATCGGCGCAGCCGCAGGTGGCGGTGCCGGCGGTGCGCTCGGCAACTACATGGGCAACAAGGCCGACGAAGACGACCGCCACGACCGCGATCGTGACCGGCGCTACCGCCGTGGCGACGACCGTCGCCATTGGGACAACGGCCATCACTACGGCCATCGCAAGCACAAGCGCCACTGGCGTGACTGATCGGCGTCCATTCACCTACGCCTGATGCCTAAGGCCCCGCCCTCACCCGGCGGGGCCTTTGCATTCCGGCAGGTCGAGGGCTTAAGGGACACCCCGATATGGAGGCAACTAGCCACTAGCTATCATTTCCCACCGCCATCACAACAGGGGACGCAGGGAATGCGCACGAGCCTCGTCAATCCAATACGCCAGCCCGACGCCGGGGAAGCAGAAGGATGACGGACGATACGCGCCCGCCGCACCTCGACCACGCCTGCTTCCAGCGCATCCGACAGCGGGTTTCCCAGGCCACCGGCCTGCAACTGGCTGACGATCGCCAGAACGTGGTCGCCCATCGGCTGCATGCACGCTTGCGGTTACACCGGCTGGCGAGCTTTGAGGCCTACCTCGACCTGATCGATGCACACCCCAGTGAACAGACGCACCTGCTGCACCTGCTCATCGCCCGGGACACCTACTTCTTTCGCGAGCACCGCCACTTCGAACAGTTGCTGCGCTGGCTTCCCACACTCGCTCATCCTGCGCGCCTGTGGAGTGCGGCCTGTGCCAGTGGCGAAGAGGCCTGGAGCCTGGCCATGGTCGCGCAACAAAGCACATCCGCCGGCTGGCAGGTGCTGGCCAGCGACTACGACAGCGCACTGCTGCGACAGGCTGAGGCCGGTGTCTACGACATCGCCCAGGCCCGCTACTTTCCCCATGGCTGGCTGGACCGCCATTGCCTGTGTGGCGCCGACGAAGCAGCCGGTCGTCTACGTATCGCACCGGGCCTGCGCGAACGGGTACGCTTCGAGACAATCAACCTGATCAAGCCATTGCCGACCGATCTGGGCGAGTTCGATGTGATCCTGCTACGCAACCTGCTCGCGGGCTTCGACGCGCGATGCAAGGCCGATGTCCTGCTGCGCCTGATGCCTCACCTGCGTCCGGGCGGACTGCTGATGATCGGCCACAGCGAAAGCATCCACGGCCTGGATCTGCCCCTGCGGCCACTACTGCCGTCGGTGTTCGAACGCCTATGATGAATAGCACTGCCGCATCGAACGGCAGACAAGGACTGGTCGCGCCCCCGCGCGGCAGTGCGCTTGTGGATCGAGCAGGCCTGCCGCCCCCCATCCCTTGCGAAACAGGCCTTGACCCATGCCCTGCCGAATCCTGCTTGCCGACGACTCGCCACTTTTCCGCGCCGGCCTGCGCGCCCTGCTCGAACAGAAGAAGGAATATGCCGTGGTCGGAGACACCAACGACGGCATGAGCGCCGTGGCGCTGGCGGAGAAGCTGCGGCCGGAGATCGTCGTGCTCGACATGAACAGCGATGCGCTGGATTGTCAGCAGGTGTTGCAGGAGCTGTTCATCCGGGTTCCGGCCACACGCGTGCTGATGCTCTCGACCCGCTCGGAACTGGAGCATGTGATGAGTTGCCTGCAACTCGGCGCCCAGGGCTTCCTGCTCAAGAGCGCCACCGTCGCAGAATTCGAGCAGGCCTTGCAGACCTTGCGCAGCGGCGGACAGTACCTCTCCTCGACAGTGCTGCCAATGGTCATCGGGCAGGCCCTCAAGCACAGTCGCAAACGTCCGCCCAGCCCCGCACAAGCGCCGCTGACCACGCGTCAGCTGGAAGTCCTGCGCCTGATCGCTCGCGGCGAGAGCACCCGCTCCATCGCCGATGGGCTGGGGCTGAGCATCAAGACCATCGAGGCCCATCGCTCGCAGATCATGCACCGCCTGCAGATCCACGATGTGCCAGGGTTGGTGCTGTTTGCCGTGCGCGAGGGGATCATCCGCCTCAACGATTGAGCGACAGCCCCGCCAGGATCAGTTGCAGGGTTTCCGGCAGCACTGCCGGTTGCCCCGTGCTGCGTTCGATGAACACCTGCACCACGGTGCCCGCCGCACAGGGCTCGACCTCGCCCGGCCGGTACAACGCCAGGCGAAACTCCACTGTGCTGCCAGCAAGCCGCGTTACTCCCAGGCCAACCTCCAGCACATCGGGAAACCCGGGCAAGGCATAGAAATCCGCGGCAGAACTGACCACGAACCCGGCCAGCTCACCGTCGCGCAGGTCCAGCTCGGCCTGCTCGACGAGAAATGCCTGGATGGCCGTCTCGAAGAAGGCATGCACCGTGGAACCGCCAAGGTGGCCGTTGTGGTCGTTGTCCTGTGGACGCGTGAGGATGGGGTGGAAATGAGAAAAGGCGCTGCGTTGGATGGTCTCGGTCATGGGGTATCCAAGGCGGGTGGCAGGAAAGGGGAGCTTCCCACATCTGGTCTGGAAAACCATAGCCGCAAACACAGTGCTCGCTCGCCAGACATGAAAAAGCCGCCCCGAAGGGCGGCTTTTCACTGCGGGCAGTACAGCTTACAGCTGCGGGCCAGCGGCCTTGATGGCGTCGGAAACTTCGAACTTCTTGAAGTTTTCGATGAACAGCTTGGCCAGGCCTTTGGCGGCCTCGTCGTAAGCGGCCTTGTCAGCCCAGGTGGCGCGCGGGTTGAGCAGCTCGGTATCGACGCCTGGAACGGACTTCGGTACGTCCAGGTTGATGATGTCCAGGTGCTCGGTTTCAGCACCGACCAGAGCACCGCTCTGGATCGCGGCGATCACGCCACGGGTGGTCGGGATGCTGAAGCGCTTGCCAACACCGTAGCCACCGCCGGTCCAGCCGGTGTTGACCAGGTAAACCTTGGAGTTGAAGCCGTTGATACGCTTGATCAGCAGCTCGGCGTACTCGCCTGCAGGACGGGCGAAGAACGGCGCGCCGAAGCAGGTGGAGAAGGTCGACTTGATGCCGCCGCCCGAACCCATTTCGGTGGAACCGACCAGCGCGGTATAGCCCGACAGGAAGTGGTAGGCCGCCTGCTCGTTGTTCAGGATCGACACCGGAGGCAGAACGCCGGTCAGGTCGCAGGTCAGGAAGATGACCGCGTTAGGCTCGCCACCCAGGTTGGCTTCGGCGCGCTTGGCGACGTGCTCCAGTGGGTAGGCGGCACGGCTGTTCTGGGTCAGGCTGACATTGGTGTAGTCGGCGTGGCAGGCTTCGTCGATGACGACGTTTTCCAGCACCGCGCCATGCTTGATGGCTTTCCAGATGACCGGCTCGTTCTTCTCGGACAGGTCGATGCACTTGGCGTAGCAACCACCTTCCATGTTGAAGACGACGCCCTCGCCCCAACCGTGCTCGTCGTCACCGATCAGGTAACGGCTTTCGTCGGCGGAGAGGGTGGTCTTGCCGGTGCCGGACAGGCCGAAGAACAGGGTCACATCGCCGTCTTCGCCGATGTTGGCCGCGCAGTGCATCGGCAGCACGTCGACTTCCGGCAGCAGGAAGTTCTGTACCGAGAACATGGCCTTCTTCATTTCGCCGGCGTAGCGCATGCCTGCGATCAGCACTTTCTTCTGGGCGAAGTTGAGGATCACGCAACCATCGGAGTTGGTGCCGTCACGCTCTGGAACGCACTCGAAGTTGGCGACGTTGAGGATCTGCCACTGGTCGCGGCCGGCCGGGTTGAACTGGCCTTTTTCCGGATTGATGAACAGGCAACGGCCGAACAGGTTCTGCCAGGCGGTCTGGGTGGTCATCTTGACCGGCAGGTAGTGCTCGGCTGCGGCACCGACATGAACGTAGGAGACGAAGTGTTCCTGGGCGTTGTTGAACGCCTCGACGCGGTCCCACAGGGCATCGAACTTGTCGGCCGGGAACTTGCGGTTGATCGGGCCCCAGGCGATGGCGGCAGAGGTGCTCGGTTCATCGACGATGAAACGGTCAGCGGGCGAACGGCCAGTACGGTGACCGGTTTCCACGACCAGTGCGCCAGTATCGGCCAGCACGCCTTCACCGCGTTGCAGCGCATGTTTTACCAGCTCGTCGACGGTCAGGTCGGTGTACACGGTGTTGTTGGCTTGCGTCATGAGATACCCCATCCGGCCCGAGGCCGAGTGCTCCAAACGTTTTGTAGTGGCCTGTTTCAAACTACTACAGCGAAAAAAGTGGCCGGATTATGCCAGAAACGCCCAAAAAAAGTAGGCCCCTCCTGTCGTAACTGCGCTTTTACGCAATTAGACAGGAGAATCTCCTGTAGTGAAGCGTTTCAGTGGCGAGTTTCTGACGCCTCGTCCGTGCCACCACCCGCAAACAATTGCGCTACATCGCTGGCATCGAAGAAATACCGCTCGTTGCAGAACTGGCAATCGATCTCGACCTGGCCACCGCATTCCTCCACCAGCGCCTTGGCATCCGCCTCGCCGAGGCTGACCAGGGCGTTGCCGGAACGCTCACGCGAGCAGCTGCAGTGAAAGCGCAGTGGCTCGATGTCGAAGAGGCGTACGGCGTCCTCGTGATAGAGGCGGTGCAGGAGGGTTTCGTTGCCTTCGGCCCACTCTTCGGGCTTCAGCGTGCTGGCCATGGCCACGACGTGTTGCCAGCTGTCTTCGCGCTCTTCTTCATCACGCTGGCGGTCGACCGGCAACTGCTGCAGCAGCAGGCCACGGGCCTTGCCCGTCGAGGTGTCGAGCCAGAAGCGCGTGTTGAGCTGCTGGGATTGCACGAAGTAGTTGGTGAAGCATTCGGACAGGTTGGCGCCATCGAGCTCGACGGTGCCTTGGTAGCGCTGGCCCTTGACCGGATCGATGGTCAGCGTGAGGTGGCCACCGGGCATCAGGTCCGCCAGGGTCGCGTCAGTTGCGATCTGCTCGGCCTCGTAACGCGCCATGCCGCGGATGTCGCGCTCGCCCGAGCACTCCACCATCAGCAGCGGGATTGGCCCTTGCGAGCGCGCCTGCAGGATCAGCAGGCCATCGAACTTGAGTGCGCCGACCAGTAGCGAGGTGGCAGCCATCAGCTCACCCAGCAGAGCGGCAACCGGCTGCGGGTAAGGGTGACGGGCAAGCACTTCGCTGTAGCTCTTGTCGAGCTCGACCCATTCGCCGCGCACATCGCGCTCTTCGAACAGGAAGCGTTGGGTGAAATCGGTATCCGGTAAATCGCTCATGGTTTTGGCTATCTGAAAATTCTGAAAAGAGTGACAAAATGATTACAGGAGCCTACAAAGGCCCGTGGTAAAGCGCATCCGACGCGCGGAAATTCAGCTGGTAATTGAGGTATTTTATGGATAATCGACCACTGTTCCAAGAAAAGTGGTCCTGGGGACCTCTGGCAGCCTGCACGTTACTGCCCATCGCTCTACTGTGTTTCTGGTTGTGGCCGTTTGGCCAGATCCTGTTCCTGACTTTCGACGAGTGGCTATTCCGTGCACTCAACGGCCCACTGGCAGACAGCACCACCTGGCGCTACATCTGGACCCTGGGCAGCCTGCGCCCCTTCGACATCGTCGTCGGTCTGATCCTGCTCCTGCTGCTGATCAAGGGCGACTGGGTGTTCAAGGCCGTGCAGGTACGGCAGGCATTCTTCGGCTTTTTCGTCAGCCTGCTCCTCTTAGTGGTGGTTCGCGCGCTGTTTTCCAAGTGGGTGGATGCATCCGGATGGCAGCATGACAGCCCGTCGATCGTATTCGACGACGCCGTGCGCCTGAGCCACTACTACCCGAACCTTGAAGCCCACTGGGAACTGAAGGACCGTTCCAGCAAGAGCTTCCCGGGCGATCACGCCTCGGTACTGCTCCTCTGGGCGCTGTTCATGAGTCTGTTCAGTCGCCGGCTGGTGCAGAGCCTGGTGATCTGGGGGCTGGCCGTGCTGTTCATGCTGCCGCGTCTGGTTGCTGGTGCGCACTGGGGGCAGGATGACTACATCGGTGGTCTGGGGATGGCATTACTGGCTCTGGGCTGGACCGTGCATACACCTCTGGCGGCCAAGGCCAGCGCGGCACTGGTGCGCTGGACCTCACCGCTGTTCAGGGTACTCGGCAAGCTGCCGCTGATCGGGCGCATGAGCGTGATGCGTACAGCCTTCTAAGCGCAACTGACGGCGCAGGTCTACTCGAAACTGCCATGCAGTTGGTGGATCTGCCGCCGTTGCTTCTTGTTGGGCCGGCCGTCGGTGGCCACACCCATCGCCCCGGCCTTGCGCAGTTCGGCGGCCTGCTCGCGGCGCTTCACGCTGTCGGCAGTTTCCTCGTAGAGGGTCTGCGCCTCGGGCGCCCCACGACGCACCACCGACAGCGCCTTGACCATCACGGTCTTCTCGTCGAAACCGGTGCGCAGCACGAACTCGTCACCTACCCGCGGTTCCTTGCCCGGTTTGCAGCGCTCACCACGGCAATGCACCTTGCCACTCTCGATCGCCGCCTTGGCCAGCGCACGCGTCTTGTAGAAGCGCGCCGCCCACAGCCATTTGTCCAGGCGGACCTTGTCGTCGTCTTCCGCTTTCTGTGCCATCCCTCTACCTCGAATTCTGTCTTTAACGGAACTGTACTACCGTAACTGTCGGATGCAAAAAGTCCGCGCCATGCTTACAGTTCACCACCTCATTCGCAGGGTGTGCTTCGTGAAAACATTTGACCATCTGACAGTGATCGGCCTGCGCGAGTGGATCGCCCTGCCCGACCTCGGTCTCGCCGGGCTTCGGGCCAAGATCGACACTGGCGCCAGCACCTCCAGCCTGCACGCCACCGACATCGAACCCTTCGAGCGAGACGGCCAGTCCTGGGTACGTTTCACCGCGCACCTGGGTTCTGTAGTGCAACTGCGTCATCGCCGCTGCGAAGCGCCTCTGGTGACCATGAAGACCATCAAGAGCTCCAACGGCCATGCCCAGACCCGCTATGTGATCCGAACGCCACTGGCATTGGGCGACCGGGTCTGGGAAGTGGAATTCACCCTGGCTTGCCGCAAGAGCATGCGCTATCGGTTGTTACTTGGATCGAAAGCCTTGGTCCACGGTCAACTGGTCGTCAACCCCGGCCTCAAGTACGTTCAGGACAAACCGGCCTTCCCGGCCACTCTCTCCCCTGTCACAGGTGCTGCATGAAGATCGCCGTGCTTTCGCGCAACCCGCGTCTGTATTCCACCCGCCGCCTGGTCGAAGCCGGCACCCAGCGCGGCCATGAAATGGTCGTGATCGACACCCTGCGCGCCTACATGAACATCGCCAGCCACAAGCCGCAGATCCACTATCGCGGCAAACCGCTGGAAGGTTTCGATGCAGTGATCCCACGTATCGGCGCCTCGGTGACCTTCTATGGCTGCGCAGTGCTGCGCCAGTTCGAGATGATGGGCGTCTACCCACTCAATGAATCGGTGGCCATCGCCCGCTCGCGCGACAAGCTGCGCTCTTTGCAATTGCTGTCACGCCGCGGCATCGGTCTGCCGATCACAGGTTTCGCTCACTCGCCGGATGACATTCCCGACCTGATCCAGATGGTCAATGGTGCACCGCTGGTGATCAAGGTGCTCGAAGGCACCCAGGGCATCGGCGTGGTGCTGTGCGAAACGACCAAGGCTGCCGAGTCGGTCATCGAAGCGTTCATGGGCCTGAAGCAGAACATCATGGTCCAGGAATACATCAAGGAGGCTGGCGGCGCCGACATCCGCTGCTTCGTGGTCGGCGACAAGGTCATCGCCTCGATGAAGCGCCAGGCCAAGCCCGGAGAGTTCCGCTCCAACCTGCACCGCGGTGGAGTGGCCAGCCTGATCAAGATCACCCCCGAGGAACGCATGACGGCCATTCGCGCGGCCAAGGTCATGGGCCTCAGCGTGGCCGGCGTGGATATCCTGCGCTCCAATCATGGTCCGCTGGTGATGGAGGTGAATTCGTCGCCGGGGCTGGAGGGCATCGAAGTCACCACCGGCAAGAACGTTGCCGGGATGATCATCGAACACCTGGAGAAGAACGGCGGACCGAACCAGACCCGGACCAAAGGCAAGGGTTGATTCGAAATCGTGGCGGTCTCGTCGCGGCTTTAGCCACAAAGAGACCACAGAACCTCACACGGCATCGCGCGGCAGCAACAGCCCCAAGGGCAAACGTACCCGCGCCTCGATCCCGCCACCGGAGCGGTTGCGCAACTCGACATTGCCGCCATGCTGGGCGGCGATCCGCTTGACGATCGCCAGGCCCAGCCCGGTGCCCTTGCCCCCACGCGCACGGTCGCCGCGAATGAACGGATTGAAGATGGTCTCCAGTTCCGATTCGTCGATCCCCGTACCCCGGTCAAGCACGCTGAGTACCACGTACGGCGCCCCCTGCTCACCTGACACATAAGCCGCCACCTCGACGCCCTTGCCCGCATGGTGCAGGGCATTGCCGATCAGGTTGCCCAGCATGCGCTTGAGCGATACGCGCCGTAGCGGGAAAGGTGGAATAGGCTCCAGGCACAGGCGCACGCGCTCTTCGGGCTGGTTATAGGGCGCCACCACCTCGCGAATCAGATCACCCAGGTCGACTTCTTCCACCGGCTCGTCGCGGCCATCGCGAATGAAGGCCAGGAACTGGTCGAGAATGGCGTCCATGTCTTCGATGTCGCGCACCATGTCGTCGCTGAGCTCACTTTCGTTCCCCATCAGCGACAGCGACAGCCGTAGCCGGGTCAATGGCGTACGCAGGTCGTGGGAGACCCCCGCCAGCATGAGCTCGCGCTCGCGCCCGGCCTGCTCGACATCCTCGGCCATCTGGTTGAACGCACGGTACACCTCGGTCATCTCGCTGGGTGTATCGCTGATGGGCAGGCGCACGCTGCGCCCCTGCCCAAGCTGACGGGCAGCGAACACCAGGCGTTTGAGCGGCTGGTTGAGCTGGCGCACGAAGATCCAGGCCGACGCGGTGGACAGCAGGCCGATGGCCAGGAACCAACCGAGCACGTTCCAGATTTTCTGCCCGCGCAACGGGTGCGGATACAACGGCACCTTCAGCCAACCCGGCCCCAGGCTCGGCGCATTGACCCACAGTGCCGGCGGCGCATGGATGCGCAGGCGTACCTCGGTATCCTCGCCCAGCTCAGCCTGCATCTGGCGCTGGTAGATCTCGCTGTACGGCCAGTGCTGCTCACCCTCCGGCACACCCGAGCCGGTCACGCGGATCAGACCGGCCGCCTCGGCGATCTGGTCCCGGTTCTCTTCATCGGCCGCCCAATAGGCACGCAAGGTCAGCGCCACACCGTGGCTGTACTGGCGGTCGACCAGAACGTCCTCGTTCATCAGCAGGTACACCAGCGTCAGCGCCTTGGAAAACAGGACGACGATCAGTACCAGCCACAGGGTGCGGGCGAAGAAGCTTTGCGGAAACCAGAGAGGCGTTTTCATTGGCGACGATTACTGCACGGCGGGAACAAGCAAGGCGGGGACCACAGACGAAAACAGGGCGACCCTTGCGGGCCGCCCTGCCGTGTCATGGCAGCGGTTCATTTACCGGCATTTCCGTCCGGCACGAAGACATAACCCACACCCCAGACCGTCTGGATGTAGCGAGGCTTCGATGGATCGGGCTCGATCATGCGGCGCAGACGCGAGATCTGCACATCGATGGAGCGCTCCAGGGCATCCCACTCACGGCCGCGGGCCAGGTTCATCAGTTTGTCGCGGGTCAGCGGTTCGCGAGCATGCATGACCAGAGCCTTGAGCACGGCGAATTCACCGGTGGTGAGCATGTGCACTTCATCGCCGCGCTTGAGTTCGCGGGTCGCCAGCGACAGCTCGTAGTCGCCGAACGTGACGGTTTCTTCCTCGCTGCCCGGGGCGCCAGGAACGCTCGGAGCCTGGCGCCGCAGCACGGCCTTGACCCGCGCGACCAGCTCGTCGGGGTTGAACGGCTTGGCGAGATAATCGTCAGCGCCCAGCTCAAGGCCCTTGATCCGGCTAAGCTCGTCGCCCTTGGCGGTGAGCATGATGATCGGGATCTGGTTGTTCGCCGCGCGCAGGCGGCGGCAGGCGGAGAGGCCGTCTTCACCCGGCAGCATGAGATCGAGCACCACCAGGTTGAACACTTCACGGGCCAGCAGGCGGTCCATCTGCTCGACGTTCGGCACGGCGCGGGCACGGAAGCCCTTGCTGGTGAAGAAACGCTCCAGCAGGCTGCTCAGCCCCGGATCGTCGTCAACGATGAGAATCTTTTCGCCTTCAGCAATGTTTGCGGTGCTGGTCATCAATAACTCCTCTGATATCGCCGCGCATTATGGCGTAGCCATTGCGACGCGTGCCGTGTGCATTGTTAGCAGATTTTTCCCCGGGTGCCACTTCTCGCTCGACACACATGGCTCAGCGCCATCACCGCAAGCCGGACTCGATGGGTATAATGCGCGGCTTTCATCCAGTGCCGCCGGGCCTGAACCCCCACTGCGGCCTTAGTATTCACTATTTGTCAGGTGGTTCTCATGGACAGCATCAACAGCCGTATCGCCGAGGAACTGGGCGTGCGCCCACAACAGGTCGAGGCGGCCGTGGGCCTGTTGGACGAAGGCTCGACGGTGCCCTTCATCGCCCGTTACCGCAAGGAAGTGACCGGCAGCCTGGACGATACGCAACTGCGCCACCTGGAAGAGCGCCTGCGTTACCTGCGTGAACTCGACGAGCGCCGCGCCAGCATCCTGGCCAGCATCGAGGAGCAGGGCAAGCTGACCACGGAACTGGCCCGGGAGATCAAGCTCGCCGACACCAAGACCCGCCTCGAAGACCTTTACCTGCCTTACAAGCAAAAGCGCCGCACCAAGGGCCAGATCGCCCTGGAAGCCGGCCTGGGCGAACTGGCTGACGGCCTGTTCGACGACCCGCAGCGCGACCCTGAAAGCGAAGCCGCGCGCTTCGTCGACGCCGACAAAGGCGTCGCCGACGTCAAGGCCGCCCTCGAAGGCGCCAAGTACATCCTCATGGAGCGCTTCGCCGAAGACGCCGCCCTGCTCGACAAACTGCGCGGTTTCCTCAAGCAGGAGGCGGTGCTCACTGCGCGCGTGGTGCCGGGCAAGGAAGAGGAAGGTGCCAAGTTCCGCGACTACTTCGCCCACGACGAACTGCTGCGCAACGCCCCGTCGCACCGCGCCCTGGCGATCTTCCGCGGTCGCAACGAAGGCGTGCTGAGCGCCTCGCTCAAGGTCGGCGAGGAACTACCGGGCACCCTGCACCCGTGCGAGCTGATGATCGCCAGCCACGTTGGTATCGAAAACCGCGGCCGCCCGGCCGACAAATGGCTGGGCGAGGTGGTGCGCTGGACCTGGAAGGTCAAGCTCTACACCCACCTGGAAACCGACCTGTTCGGCGAGCTGCGCGACAACGCCGAAAGCGAGGCGATCAACGTCTTCGCCCATAACCTGCACGACCTGCTGTTGGCCGCCCCCGCCGGCCCGCGTGCGACCCTGGGCTTCGACCCGGGCCTGCGCACTGGCTGCAAGGTCGCGGTAGTCGATGCCACCGGCAAGCTGCTGGACTACACCACCGTCTACCCGCATGCACCGAAGAACGACTGGGACCGCACCCTCGCCGTACTGGCGGCCCTGTGCGCCAAGCATTCGGTGGAGCTGATCGCCATCGGCAACGGCACCGCCAGCCGCGAAAGCGACAAACTGATCGCTGACCTGGTGAAAAAATACCCGGCACTGCAGATCACCAAGATCATGGTCTCCGAGGCGGGCGCCTCGGTGTATTCAGCGTCCGAACTGGCTGCCCGCGAATTCCCCGATCTCGACGTCTCGATCCGCGGCGCGGTGTCGATTGCCCGTCGCCTGCAGGACCCGCTGGCCGAACTGGTGAAGATCGATCCGAAGTCCATCGGGGTAGGCCAGTACCAGCACGATGTGTCGCAGGTGAAATTGGCGCGCGGCCTGGACGCTGTGGTCGAGGACTGCGTGAACGCCGTGGGCGTGGACGTCAACACCGCCTCGGTGGCCTTGCTGACCCGCATCTCCGGCCTCAATGCGACGCTGGCACAGAACATCGTCGCCCACCGCGACGCCAACGGCCCGTTCGCCACCCGGGCGGCACTGAAGAAAGTCAGCCGCCTCGGCGAGAAGACCTTCGAGCAGGCCGCAGGCTTCCTGCGCGTGATGAACGGTGACAACCCGCTGGACGCCTCTGCCGTGCACCCCGAAGCCTATCCGCTGGTACAGCGCATCGCCGCCGACACCGGCCGCGATATCCGCTCGCTGATCGGCGACAGCAGCTTCCTCAAGCGCCTCGACCCGAAGAAATTCACCGACGAATCCTTCGGCCTGCCGACCGTCACCGACATCCTCCAGGAGCTGGACAAGCCCGGCCGCGACCCGCGCCCTGAGTTCAAGACCGCGACCTTCCAGGATGGCGTCGAGGACCTCAAGGACCTGGAGCCCGGCATGATCCTCGAAGGCGTGGTGACCAACGTCACCAACTTCGGCGCCTTCGTCGACATCGGCGTGCACCAGGATGGCCTGGTGCACATCTCGGCGCTGTCGGAGAAGTTCGTCAAGGATCCGCGCGAAGCGGTCAAGGCCGGCGACGTGGTCAAGGTCAAGGTCATGGAAGTGGATATCCCGCGCAAGCGTGTCGGCCTGTCCATGCGCATGAGCGATACCCCAGGCGAGAAGGTCGAAGGCAACCGTGGCGGCCCACGCGGCAACGGCGGCAACCGTTCGCAACAGGCACCACGCCCGCGCGAAACCGCCACCGCCGCGCCGGCCAACAACGCCATGGCCGCGCTGTTCGCCAACGCCAAGCAGTTGAAGAAGAAGTGATGGACGTCCCTAAGGAATACGTCGAAAGCGCCTTCAGCCAGCTCCTGGGCTGCCGCCTGCAGCGCCTGGACACAGGCGTTGCCGAGGTGGCACTGGCGCTGGAACCACACCTGCGCAACCGTGGCCAGAAACTGCACGGCGGGGCGATCTTCAGCCTGGTGGACATCGCCATGGGCCTGGCCTGCTCGGCCAGCCATGGCTTCGACCAGCAAAGCGTGACCATCGAATGCAAGATCAACTACATGCGCGCTGTCAGCGACGGCGAAGTGCTGTGCACCGCCCGGGTGATACACGCAGGGCGGCGCACGCTGGTGGTCGACGCCGACGTGCTCCAGGGCGACAAGCTGGTGGCCAAGGCACAGGGAACCTTCGCGGTTCTCTAGCTGCCCGAGTGATAACTGCGGTATTTTTGCCGGTATTGGTCGGGCGCTGTCACTGACCCTATCGCGGGACAAGCCCGCTCACACAGGTGCCTCGGTGCTTTTGTGGGAGCGGGCTTGTCACGCGATGGGTTCGGCAAGGCCCCGAAGTATCTGCGCTACCAGCACCGGAACCGCGTAAACCAGGCGACAACGCCAGTTCCTTTGTCCCTACCCTTGTAGACCGTCATTTCTACCCCCATATTGGGGCGACTGACGCGTGAAGGAATCCATCTTGAGCGACCTCCTCAATCGCCGCCTGAGCTTGCTCGGCGCCAATCTCTCCCTGCTCAAGCAGTGCCTGCACGGCATTGAGCGCGAATGCCTGCGAGTGACCGACGAAGGTCGGCTGGCCCAGACCCCACACCCCGAAGCCCTGGGTTCGGCACTGACCAACGAGCAGATCACCACCGATTACTCCGAATCGCTGCTGGAGTTCATCACCCCGGCCCTGCCTGATCCGGCCAAGGTGCTCGAGAACCTCGAGGAGATCCACCGCTTCGTCTACACCAAGCTCGGCGACGAATACCTGTGGAGCCCGTCGATGCCGTGCGCGCTGCCCGCCGAGGAAGACATTCCGATCGCCGAGTACGGCAGCTCCAACATCGGCAAGCTCAAGCACGTGTACCGCAAGGGCCTGGCCCTGCGCTACGGCCGCACCATGCAGTGCATCGCCGGCATCCACTACAACTTCTCGTTGCCCGAGGCCCTCTGGCCCCTGCTGCGTGAAGCCGAAGGCAGCGAACAGGACGACCGTGACTATCAGTCGTCGGCCTACATCGCGCTGATCCGCAACTTCCGCCGCTACAGCTGGCTGCTGATGTACCTGTTCGGCGCCTCGCCAGCGCTGGACAAAGGCTTCCTGCGCGGCCGCCCGCACCAGCTCGAAGAGCTGGACGCCGACACCCTCTACCTGCCCTACGCCACCAGCCTGCGCATGAGCGACCTGGGATACCAGAGCAACGCCCAGGCAGGCCTGACGCCGTGCTACAACAATCTGTCCAGCTACACCGACAGCCTGCGCAAGGCCGTTGGCACGCCTTACCCACCCTATGTCGAAGTGGGTACGCACAAGGACGGCGAATGGGTGCAGTTGAACACCAACATCCTGCAGATCGAGAACGAGTACTACTCGAACATTCGCCCCAAGCGCGTGACCTACACCGGCGAACGCCCGATCCAGGCCTTGATCTCGCGCGGCGTGCAGTATGTCGAGGTGCGTTGCCTGGACATCAACCCGTTCCTGCCGGTGGGCATCGACCTCACCGAGGCGCGCTTCCTCGACGCCTTCCTGCTGTTCTGCGCGCTTGATGAGAGCCCGTCGCTGGACAACGGCGAATGCGGCCAGTGCACCAGCAACTTCCTCACCGTGGTCAAGGAGGGGCGCCGCCCAGGCCTGGAGCTGCAGCGCGATGGCCAGCCGGTCACACTGCGCGAATGGGCCAGCGAGCTGATCGCCCGCATCGGCCAGCTGGCCGGACTGCTTGACCAGGCCCAAGGTGGCAACGACCACGCCAAGGCCCTGGAGGCGCAGCAAGCCAAGGTCGACGACCCTGAGCTGACACCTTCTGCACAGGTCCTGGCGCGCATGACCGAGCACGACGAAAGCTTCGTCGCATTCTCGCTGCGCCAGAGCAAGCTGCACGCCGAAACCTTCCGCGAGCAAGCACTGCCTGGCGAGCGCCAGCAAGCCTTCGAAACCCTCGCCCGCGACTCTCTGGCCGAACAGTCGCGCCTGGAGCAGCAGGAAGTCGGCGACTTCGACCTGTTCGTCGGTGCCTACCAGGCCAGCATCCTGGCGATCAGCAACTGATGAGCCGCACCCCCTCGCCGCGCAAGCCCCGCGCCAGTAGCCAGGCCAGGATCGAAGCGATCCTGGCGGCCGCTCGCGAGCTGCTGGCAGGCGAAGGCGTGGCGGGGCTGTCGATCTACAGCGTGGCCGAACGGGCGCAGATCCCTCCGTCCTCGGTCTATCACTTCTTCGCCAGCGTTCCGGCGTTGCTCGAAGCTCTGACTGCAGATGTGCACCGCGCTTTTCGCGAGGCGCTGAGCGCGCCGATCGACGCCCACGCCTTCAGCACCTGGCAGGGCTTGTCACGCCTGGTCGAGCAGCGCACGCTGGAGATCTACCGCCAGGACACCGCCGCCCGGCAGTTGATCCTTGCCCAGCATGGGCTAAGTGAAGTGGCGCAAGCCGACCGCCAGCACGATCTGGAACTCGGCAAGCTGATGCACAGCTTGTTCGACCGGCATTTCCAGTTGCCCAGCATGCCCACCGACGTGGATGTGTTTGCCCTGGCGATGGAACTGAGCGACCGGGTCTATGCCCGGTCGATGCAGTTGCACGAACAGATCACGCCGCGCATGGCGGAGGAAGGGATGCGGGTGTTCGAGGCTTATCTGGGGCTTTACCTGCCACCTTTCCTGGCCAGACGTCCAAGCTGAAACCGCCTTCGCGGGCAAGCCCGCTCCTACGGGGAACCGTGGGAGCGGGCTTGCCCGCGAAGGCCTCCACAAGGGCCTGGGAGTCGAACGCCATCACAGCTTGGCGATAGACACCTCGGTCGATTTCACGAAGGCAATCACTTCACTGCCAACCTGCAGTTCCAGCTCGCGCACGGAACGGGTGGTGATCACCGAAGTGACGATGCCGGAGGCGGTCTGCACGTCGATTTCCGACAATACCGGGCCTTCGAGGATTTCTTTGACGGTGCCTTTGAACTGGTTGCGGACGTTGATCGCTTTGATGGTCATGGCTTGATTCCTTTGGTTGGCTTCGCAGATTCAGTGGGCCCAACGCAGTTGCGTGGGCAAAGGGGCTACAGGCTCCGGCTCGGGCGGGGTGCCAGGGACGGACAGGACACGGTTGAGCACTTCGCTTTCCAGCGCAGCCAGGCGGTGCGAACCACGCGCCCGCGGCCTTGCCAGGTCGACGGTAAGATCCAGGCCGACCTCGCCGTCCTCGATCAGGATCACCCGGTCGGCCACGGCGACGGCTTCGTTGACGTCGTGGGTGACCAGCAGAACGGTGAAGCCGTGTTCGCGCCACAGGCGCTCGATCAGTTGCTGCATTTCGATCCGGGTCAGGGCATCCAGCGCACCCAGCGGCTCGTCGAGCAGCAGCAGGCGCGGCTGGTGGATCAGCGCTCGGGCCAGGGCCACGCGCTGCTTTTGTCCACCGGACAGCGCAGCAGGCCATTCGTTGGCTCGATCGGCCAGGCCCACCTCCTCCAGCGCTTGCACCGCGCGCGGCCGCCAGTCACCGGACAAGCCCAGGCCGACGTTGTCGATAACCTTCTTCCAGGGCAGCAGACGGGCGTCCTGGAACATCAGGCGGGTTTCCTCGCGCGCATCGACCAGCGGCGCAGCACCGGCCAGCAGATCACCGGCACTGGGTTGGTCCAGACCGGCCAGCAAGCGCAGCAAGGTGCTCTTGCCGCAGCCGGAGCGGCCGACGATGGCGACGAACTGACCGGCCGGGATGTGCAGGTCGATACCGCGCAGCACTTCACGCTTGCCGAACGTCTTGCGCAGGCCGTTGGCGGCCAGCGGGATGCCACGCAGCAGGCGCGGCGGTTGTTCCTTGAGCACGGTCATGCGCCCTCCTTCTTCGCCACCTGGTAGGCGGGGTGCCAGCGCAGCCAGACACGCTCCAGGCCACGGGCGGCGAGGTCGGCAAGCTTGCCGAGCACGGCGTACATGACGATGGCCAGCACCACCACGTCGGTTTGCAGGAATTCACGGGCGTTCATCGCCAGGTAACCGATGCCGGCATTGGCCGAGATGGTCTCGGCAACGATCAGGGTCAGCCACATGAAGCCCAGGGCGAAGCGCACACCGACCAGGATCGACGGCAACGCACCGGGCAGGATCACCTGGCGGAACAGCGAGAAACCGGACAGGCCATAGCTGCGTGCCATTTCCACCAGCGCCGGGTCGACATTACGGATGCCGTGGTAGGTGTTCAGGTAGATCGGGAACAGCGTGCCCAGCGCGACCAGGAAAATCTTCGCCGACTCGTCGATGCCGAACCACAGGATCACCAGCGGGATCAGCGCCAGGTGCGGCACGTTGCGGATCATCTGTACCGAGCTGTCGAGCAGGCGTTCGCCCCAGTTCGAAAGGCCGGTGATGAACCCCAGCAACAGGCCGATGCTGCCGCCAATCAGAAAGCCCACACCGGCGCGCCAGCCGCTGATCGCCAGGTGCGTCCAGATCTCGCCGCTGCGCACCAGCTCGACACCGGCGCTGACCACCGCGCTCGGTGCCGGCAGGATGCGCGTGGACAACCATCCAGCGCTGACCGCCAGCTGCCACACCGCCAGCAGCAGCACGGGCAAGGCCCATGGCGCCAGGCGCTGTGTCAGGGTGGAAGAAGTTGCACGACTCATGGCCTGACCCTCAGCTCTGCGACACGGACTTGGGCAGGATGTCGTTGGCGACCATTTCACCGAACGGGCTCACATAGCCCCCGGTCTTGGCCTGCTCCGGGCGCTGCACGTCCAGGTGCGGGAACAGCAGCTCGGCGACGCGATAGGACTCTTCCAGATGTGGGTAACCGGAGAAGATGAAGGTATCGATGCCCAGGTCGGCGTATTCCTTGACGCGTGCCGCGACCGTCGGGCCATCGCCCACCAGTGCGGTACCGGCGCCGCCTCGCACCAGGCCGACGCCCGCCCACAGGTTGGGGCTGACTTCGAGCTTGTCGCGGTTGCCGTTGTGCAGGGCGGCCATACGTTGCTGGCCAACCGAATCGAAGCGCGCCAGCGAAGCCTGGGCGCGTGCGATGGTGTCGTCGTCCAGGTGCGAAATCAGGCGATCGGCGGCAGCCCAGGCTTCTTCGTTGGTTTCCCGCACGATCACGTGCAAGCGGATACCGAAGCGCACCTCGCGGCCTTGCGCAGCGGCTTTCTCGCGCACTGCGGCGATCTTCTCCGCAACGGCAGCCGGTGGTTCACCCCAGGTCAGGTACAGCTCGACCTGCTCGGCGGCCAGATCCTGTGCGGCCTCGGACGAACCGCCGAAATACAGCGGCGGACGCGGCTGCTGGATCGGCGGATAGAGCAGCTTGGCGCCCTTCACCTGGATGTGCTTGCCGTCATAGTCGACCACTTCGCCTTCCAGCACCTTGCGCCAGATGCGGGTGAACTCGACCGAAGCTTCGTAGCGCTCCTGGTGGTTCAGGTGCAGACCATCACCGGCCAGCTCGTCCGGATCGCCACCGGTCACCAGGTTGAACAGCGCACGGCCATTGGACAGGCGATCCAGGGTCGCTGCCTGGCGAGCGGCCACGGTCGGCGAAATGATGCCCGGGCGCAGCGCAACCAGGAACTTCAGGTTCTGGGTCACCGGAATCAGTGACGCCGCGACCAGCCAGGAGTCCTCGCAGGAGCGACCGGTAGGGATCAGCACACCACCGAAACCCAGGCGGTCGGCCGCCTGGGCGACCTGGGTCAGGTAGCCGTGATCGACGGCGCGTGCGCCTTCGGTGGTACCCAGGTACTTGCCGTCACCGTGGGTGGGGAGGAACCAGAAAATGTTAAGGCTCATTGGAGTTGTCTCCTCAAGGGTGGCTCAAGCCGCAGCGATGCTGCGGCGCAGGCGAATCGTTCAAGGTGCGCTGGCGACCTTGGCCGGTGGGGTCCAGATCACGTCCTTGATGCTCAAGGGCTTGGGAATCAGCTTCAGAGCCTGGAAGGTGTCGGCGATCTTCTGTTGCGCGGCGATCACTTCGGGCGTCAGCGGCGCAGCGCCGTAGCCCTGGCGCTTGACCGAGGTCAGGGTGATGTCGGCCGGCAGGCCGAGCAGCGGCGCGACCTGGTCGGTCACTTGCTGCGGGTTGGCCTGGGACCACTCACCCACGGCGCGCACCTCGTCGATCAGGGCGCTGATCACCGCCGGGTGCTGGGTCGCGTAGCTGCGGGTGGCCAGGTAGAACTGGTGGTTGTCGACCAGGTCCTTGCCATCACGCAGGGTACGGGCCTGCAACTGCTGTTCGGCGGCAGCCTGGTACGGGTCCCAGATCACCCAGGCATCGACGCTGCCACGCTCGAAGGCGGCGCGGGCATCGGCAGGCGGCAGGTACACGGGCTGGATGTCGCTGTATTTCAGGCCGGCGTCCTCAAGGGCGCGGACCAGCAGGTAGTGCACGTTGGAGCCTTTGTTCAGCGCGACTTTCTTGCCTTTGAGCTCCTTCACCGACTGGATCGTCGAGCCCTTGGGCACGAGGATCGCCTCGCTGTGCGGCGCAGGCGGCTCATAGGCCACGTAGAGCAGGTCGGCACCGGCGGCCTGGGCGAAGACGGGTGGCGTTTCGCCGGTGACACCGAAATCGATCGAGCCGACGTTCAGCCCTTCGAGCAGCTGCGGGCCACCGGGGAACTCGGTCCACTGCACGTCGATGCCCTGTTCCTTGAGGCGCTTTTCCAGCGAGCCCTTGGCCTTGAGCAGCACCAGGGTGCCGTATTTCTGGTAACCGATGCGCAGGCTCTCGGCCTGGGCTTGGGTGATGGCGCCGAAGGACACAGCCGCCGCAAACAGGGCGACCAGACCACGACGCAAGAAGACTGTGCGCATGGCGCTCTCCTGTGCGAATGAGGTTCGGGTTGCACCTGCTTGCCTCGTTGTCGGGCGAGTAAGGTGGAAAAACGGTGACGCATGTGCGGGGTCGTTCAGATGCTCCAGCGAGCACTGATCAGGCGTTCGTTGAGTACACCTGGAGCGACCGGCTTGGGCCGACGCGCCAGGGCACTGTGGAAGGTTTCCAGCGAGTCCAGCAGGCGGGCCTCCAGGGCCTCGGCCAACTGTGCCGGGCGATTGCCTTCGGCGTAAGCGACCTGGCTGTCGTCGGCGAAGATCCCTTGAAGGGTCTCCTGCGCCTTGAGTGCCGACAGCACAGGCTTCAATGCGTAATCCACCGCCAGCATGTGGGCGATGCTGCCGCCGGTCGCGATCGGCAGGACCACCTTGTGTTCCAGCGCGCGCTCGGGCAGCAGGTCGAGCAACGTCTTCAGGGCCCCGGCGAACGATGCCTTGTACACCGGGGTCGACACCACCAGCCCATCAGCCTGGGCTACCAGTTGCTGGAAGTGCTGCACCTGCGGGCTGTCGAAACGTGCGTGGAGCAGGTCCTCTGCCGTAAACTCGCGCACCTGGAAGGTCACCACCTCCACACCACGATCCTGCAACCACTGGCGCGAACGCTCGAGCAGCACGCCGGAGCGTGAACGGGTACTGGGGCTACCACCTATCGAAACAACCAGCATTGCAGCGCTTCCTTCAATTCGGTTCCGGGGTGTGGCCCCTGTGAATGACTCCGACATTAGCAGCTCGCCACATATATCTAGAAATCATATTTTTTCATTTGTTTATTCGTTATGGAGATATAGCTTTTCACCCTGAAGCGCGCCCTCTCATTCGCTTCACGGGCAAGCCTGCCCGCACGAAGAGCAGGCATAAAAAAGGGCCGTCGAAACGGCCCGAAATCCCTGCTATGGCTAAGAACAATGCAACGAGGATTCAACGATTGGGTTGCGGGGTGAGGCGCAGATAGGGTTTGACTGCCCGATAACCTTTCGGGAAGCGCTGCTTGATCTCGTCCTCATCCTTCAGCGAAGGCACGATCACTACCTCGTCGCCGTCCTGCCAGTTACCCGGGGTGGCGACCTTGTAGTTGTCGGTCAGCTGCAACGAATCGATCACCCGCAGGATCTCGTTGAAGTTGCGCCCGGTGCTGGCTGGATAGGTGATGGTCAGGCGTACCTTCTTGTTCGGGTCGATCACGAACAGCGAGCGTACGGTGAGCGTGTCGTTGGCGTTGGGGTGGATCAGGTCGTACAGGTCGGACACCTTGCGATCGGCATCGGCGATGATCGGGAAGTTGACCACGGTGTTCTGGGTCTCGTTGATGTCATCGATCCACTTGTGGTGCGAGTCGACCGGGTCCACCGACAGTGCGATAGCCTTGACGCCGCGCTTGGCGAACTCATCCTTGAGCTTGGCGGTCAGGCCCAGTTCGGTGGTGCACACCGGGGTAAAGTCGGCCGGGTGGGAGAACAGCACGCCCCAGCTGTTGCCCAGCCACTCATGGAAACGGATCTTGCCGGCGCTGGAATCCTGTTCGAAGTCGGGGGCGATGTCGCCGAGTTTGAGGCTCATGGAAGCGGCTCCTGTGCTGTGTCTGGCCTTGTGGGATTCAATGTGCCTGCTTCCGATTAAAAACAAAAAGAATAAATACTGATTTATTTATAACCGGAAAGAATACGGATTCGCAGGCACAAAAAAGCCTCGCACCAGGCGAGGCTCTTTCGTTGCAGCTACGACTTACATGAAGTTGTAAGTGTAGTTGAAGATCAGACGAGTCTGATCGGCATCGTTGATGCTCTCGCCGCCACCACGGTAGGTGCCGTGACGCAGGCTGACGCCCAGGCCCTTGAGGGTGCCTTCCTGCAGTACGTAGTCGATACGCGCGTCGCGTTCCCACTCGCTGTAGGTGCCGCTGGTGCGGGCGTTCTTGATGTCATCACCGCGCAGGTAGGCCACGGATGCCTTCAGGCCCGGTACGCCCAGACGTGCGAAGTCATAGGAGTACTGACCGAAAGTGGTGTTCTCGCCAGCACGGGCGAACTGGTTGATCATGCTGTCGGTGAACAGGTAGAAGCTCGAGCCACCGTTGCCTTCCAGCGGCGAGGTGCTGCCGTCCTTGCGCACGTTACCCTGGTTCAGCCAGACGAAACCGCCGTCGTCGCCAACCTGTTGGTGACCCAGCATGATTGCGTGGCCGCCGATGGTGTAGGTGAACATCGCGGACCAGGTCTTGTTGTCGACCTCGCCTGCGTTCTTGGCGTAGCCACCGTTGTTGTTGAAGGTGTAGCCGGCTTCGCCGTTCTTGCCGTCGCTGCTGCTCTTGAACCAGCGCAGGTCGGTCTTGAACGACTGATCGTTGGCGATCTGGTAGACGTGGGTCAGACCCAGGAAGTGCTGCTTGTAGAAGTCTTCCAGGTTCGAGTAGTAGTACTGCAGGGTCAGGTCTTTGGTGACCTTCCAGTCGCCGCCGGCGAACTGGAACTTGTTGCTGTCGCGGTAAGCGCCGCCAACGGACAGGCCGGTGCGGTTGCTCGAGGCACGACCCATGGCGTGGGTCAGCTGACCCGCGTTGAGGGTAACGTTGTCGATTTCCTTCGACTGGACGGTACCGCCCTCGAAGGTTTGCGGCAGCAGACGACCGTCGTTGGAGACCAGGATCGGCAGGTTTGGCGCCAGGGCGCTGCCGTAGTGGACTTCGGTCTTGGAGAAGCGAGCCTTGGCGTTACCACCGATGCGAGCCCACTGGCTCACGGCAGAGCCGTCGCTGTCGCTTGGGAAGAAGGTGTTGTTATCCGGGTGACGGCCACGGCCGCCATCGAGGTGGATACCCCAGAGAGCTTGAACGTCGACACCGAAACCAACGGTGCCTTGGGTGAAGCCGGACAGGTAGTCGAGCTTGAAACCTTGGGCGGTTTCGCGCTGGTCACCGTTACGACCCTGAGCGTTCGTGCGAACTTCATGGTCGTCGTTGTTGAAGTACATGGTGCGCGAGCTGATGGATACCTTGCTGTCTTCGATGAAGCCAGCGGCGCCCGCTTGTTGGGCGAGAACCCCCAGTGCCACGGCCAGAGCCAGGCTAGACTTGTACATGCTTTGCTCCTCTACATTCTAATTTTTGTATTCTCAAGGCGGGGGGATCTGCTGCCCCCCTCGCCACGGGTAAGCGATTTAGCACCAAAGTGTGACTGGTAAGTCAATCGTTACCAGAGATTTCACGACTTTGGTCTAATGCACCTGCGCTACAGGATAATGACAATCCTATAAATCCAAAATGACCGTTTTATGAAATCGTCAGATTTTTCCGGAATAACTACGGAACCTTAAGCGTCATTTGGTGTATGCACGTCCTTCGCTCATAGCTTCCGGTTATCTGCACCCCTTTGCCAGAGGGCGCTCCGTGAAAAGTTGTGAAAGCGTAGTCTTTCACAAAAATTTCACAACCCTTCTTCTGGCGGCGCCCGTTACTAAGCGTTTTGTCTCCTAAGCTAATTCTGAAAAGTTATTTATTTTGTAATTCTTAGATCATTTAGTCTTCGCGTCATTCATCACCCGATGCCTGACGAGAGGTTCGATCATGATCCCCCACGCCCCCCTGCGCCTGTTCGCCGCGCTGACCCTGGCCAGCGCCAGCTGGTTCGCCCAGGCCGCCGACCTGACCGTGGCCTACCAGACCACCGTGGACCCGGCCAAGGTGGCCCAGGCCGATGGCAGCTACGAAAAAGCCAGCCACGCCAGCATCGACTGGCGCAAATTCGACAACGGTGCCGACATCATCGCCGCCGTCGCCTCCGGCGACGTGCAGATCGGCTACCTGGGCTCCAGCCCGCTGGCTGCCGCGACCACCCGCAAGGTGCCGGTGGAAACCTTCCTCATCGCCACCCAGATCGGTGCCGGTGAAGCACTGGTCGCCCGCGACAGCATCAAGAGTCCACAGGACCTGATCGGCAAGAAAGTCGCCGTGCCCTTCGTCTCCACCGGGCATTACAGCCTGCTGGCGGCACTCAAGAGCTGGAACATCGACCCGGCCAAGGTGCAGATCCTCAACCTCGCGCCACCGGCGATCATCGCCGCCTGGAAACGCGGCGACATCGACGCCACCTACGTCTGGGACCCAGCGCTGGGCGTGGCCAAGGAAAACGGCAAGGTGCTGATCACTTCTGGCGAACTGGCAAAGAAAGGCGCCCCGACTTTCGATGCCTGGATCGTGCGCAAGGACTTCGCCGAGAAGCACCCGGAGATCGTCAAGTCGTTCGCCAAGGTCACCCTTGACGCCTACGCCGACTACCGCAAGGACCCGAAAGCCTGGTTGGCCAATCCAGACAACGTGAGCAAGCTCGCCAAGCTGTCCGGCGCCAAGACCGGCGATATCCCGGGCCTGCTGGAGGGCAACGTCTACCCGTTGGCCGCCGACCAGACCGCGGCACTGGGCGCGCCTACCACCCAGGCACTGACCGACACCGCGACCTTCCTCAAGGAGCAGGGCAAGGTCGAGGCAGTGCTGCCGGATTACTCGCCGTACGTAACGGCCAAGTTCCTGCCCAACTGAAGCACCTGCCCAACCGATCGAACCCAGGGGCGCCCTGCGCCCCGAACCGGAGCCCATCATGGCCTTGCTCGAGCTGGAGCGCATCAGCGCACAGTACCCCGGCGCCACCACCCCGGTGCTGGATGACATCAACCTGACGCTGGGGCCACGCCAACTGCTGGTCGCCCTCGGGCCCTCCGGCAGCGGCAAGACCTCGCTGCTCAATCTCATCGCCGGCTTCGTCGCCCCCAGCGGCGGGCGCATCACCCTTGACGGTGCGCCCGTGCAAGGCCCAGGCGCCGACCGCGGCGTGGTGTTTCAGGATGACGCCCTGCTGCCCTGGCAGGACGTGCTCGGCAATGTCGCTTTCGGCCTGGAGCTGGCCGGCGTACCTCGCGCACAGCGTGAAGCCAAGGCGCGTGAGATGCTGGCACTGGTCGATCTGGCCGGGTTCGGCGACCGGCGCATCTGGCAGCTTTCAGGCGGACAGAAACAACGCGTGGGCCTGGCCCGCGCCCTGGCTGCCGACCCACGCGTACTGTTGATGGACGAACCCTTCGGCGCCCTCGATGCCTTCACCCGCGAGCAGATGCAAGAGTTGCTGCTGCAGGTCTGGCAGCGCACCGCAAAGCCGGTGTTCCTGATCACCCACGACATCGAGGAAGCCGTGTTCCTGGCCAGCGAACTGGTGTTGCTGGCACCGAATCCGGGCCGCGTGGTCGAGCGCCTGCAACTGGACTTCGGCCAGCGTTATGCCGCGGGCGAACCGGCGCGGGCGATCAAGTCCGATCCACGTTTCATCGAAACCCGCGAGCATGTGCTGTCGCGAGTCTTTTCCCAACGTGCCGCCCGCCGCGAGGAGTCCGCATGAGCAGCCTGGACCTGCCGGTCGCCGGCAAAACCGACACCCGCACCGCATCGGCGATCAAGGCCCGCCGCCCGCTGCCGACCCGTTGGATCAGCGCCCTGACCCTGGGTAGCCTGCTGCTGATCTGGTGGCTGGTGACCGCTGTCGGCTGGGTCGAGCCACTGTTCCTGCCCGCCCCCGGCGACATCCTGGCCAAGGCTTGGGTGCTGCTGACCCAAGGCTATATGGACGCCAGCCTCTGGCAGCACCTGGGCGCGAGCCTGGGCCGTATTGGCGTGGCGTTGCTGGCGGCAACCCTGACCGCGATTCCGGTCGGCATCGCCATCGGCTACAACCGCGTGGCCCGCGGCATCCTCGATCCACTGATCGAGTTCTACCGGCCGATCCCGCCACTGGCGTACCTGCCGCTGATCGTGATCTGGTGCGGGATCGGCGAGTTGTCGAAGGTGCTGCTGATCTACCTGGCGATCTTCGCCCCGATCGCCATCGCCACCGCCACCGGCGTGCGCACCGTCGACCCGGCCAAGCTGCGCGCCGCGCAGTCGCTGGGAGCGAGCAAGGTACAACTGATTCGCCATGTGATCCTGCCCAGCGCCTTGCCCGACATCCTCACCGGCATTCGCATCGGCCTCGGGGTCGGCTGGTCGACCCTGGTCGCCGCCGAACTGATCGCCGCTACCAGCGGCCTGGGCTTCATGGTCCAGTCAGCCGCGCAGTTCCTGGTCACCGATGTGGTGGTGCTGGGCATCTTGCTGATCGCGCTGATCGCCTTTGCCCTGGAGATGGGCCTGCGCGTCCTGCAGCGCCGCCTCGTGCCTTGGCATGGACAAAGTCACTGACCTTTCCGGCCTCATCACGGGGCAAGCCCGCTCCTACAAGTTCACAGAGCTACCTGCAGGAGCGGGCTTGCCCCGCGATAAGGCCCGCAACGACACCGCCAACCGCCCCCATTCGAGACCGACATGAGCCTGACCATCACCCCCCTCAGCCCGGCCCTCGGCGCGCAGATCAGCGGCGTCGACCTGTCCCGCGACATCACCGATGCACAGCGCGACGCCATCGAGCAGGCGCTGCTCGAGCACCAGGTGCTGTTCTTCCGCGAACAATCGATCGACCCCGCCCAGCAGGCTCGCTTCGCTGCGCGCTTCGGCGACCTGCACATCCATCCGATCTATCCCAACGTGCCGGAAACCCCGCAGGTGCTGATTCTCGACACCGCAGTCACCGACGTGCGCGACAACGCGGTCTGGCACACCGACGTTACCTTCCTGCCGACCCCGGCACTGGGCGCGGTGCTCAGCGCCAAGCAACTGCCCGCCTACGGCGGTGACACCTTGTGGGCCAGCGGCATCGCTGCGTTCGAAGCCTTGTCGGCGCCCCTGCGCACCCTGCTCGACGGCCTCACGGCCACCCACGACTTCACCAAGTCGTTCCCGCTCGAGCGCTTCGGTACCACTGCGCAGGACCTGGAGCGCTGGGAAGCCACCCGCCGCAACAACCCACCGCTGTCGCACCCGGTGGTGCGCACCCATCCGGTGAGCGGGCGCAAGGCGTTGTTCGTCAACGAAGGGTTCACCACGCGGATCAACGAGCTTGCCGACCACGAGAGCGAGGCGCTGCTCAAGCTGCTGTTCGCCCATGCCACACGGCCGGAATTCAGCATTCGCTGGCGTTGGCAGGAGAATGACGTGGCGTTCTGGGACAACCGCGTGACCCAGCATTACGCGGTGGACGACTACCGGCCGCAGCGGCGGGTGATGCACCGGGCGACGATTCTCGGCGACGCACCGTTCTGAAACCATTCGCGGGCAAGTCGGAGCGCCGAACCGCCGCTCCCACAGGTGCACCACAGTCGTCAGCAACTGTGTTGCACCTGTGGGAGCGGCGGTTCGGCGCTCCGACTTGCCCGCGAATGGAAGCGCCGCGCGTTACCTGACCAGGTGCAGGAACTGCATGTGCCGCTCGTACTGGTCGAGGATGTCGTTGATGATCTGCTCCTTGCTGTAGCCGACCAGATCATAGTTCTGGCTGCCTTCGGCCAGGTGCACCTCGGCGCGGTAGTAGCGGCGGTTCTTCAGCTCCTGCGTACCCAGCCCACCCAACGCGAACGACGGCGTGAAGTAGCCACGCATCTGCACCTGGTAGATGAACGGCTGCTCCTCGCCGTGGCCGATCTTCAGGCTGACGTTGTCATGGCTCGGGTCGTCCTGGGTGATCAGCGCCAGGCCCTTCTGCTCGAAGACCTCGGTCACGTCGGCAATCGCCGGGCGCACCACGTCATCCATGAAGCGATACACCTCGTCGCGTGATGGGAAGTGCACGGCCTGACTCAAGCGCTGGCGCCAGCCACCGCGTCCGCGGCGGGACTGGGCGAACGGTGCCAGCGAGTGCATCTGCGCGATCTGCCGCTGGCTCTCCAGGTAGAACGCCTTGTGCAAGCCCCACATCATGCACAGCAAGATCAGCGAGAATGGCAGCGACGTCAGCACCACCGCCGACTTCAGCGAATCAATGCTGCCAGCGAACAGCAAGCCGCTGGTGACCAGCGCAGTCATCGCGCCCCAGAAGATCCGCAGCCAGTTCGGCCCGTCCTCGTCAGCGTCGCCGCCTTTGGCAGAAAGCGTCGACAGCACCACGGTGCCGGAGTCGGCGGATGTGACGAAGAACACGAAGCTGATGAACACGGTGACGGCAATCACCGTCTTGCTCCATGGATAGGTCTCCAGCAGCAGGTACAGGCTCATCGACGGGTTGTCCAACGCCGACTGACCCAGCGCGGTCATGCCGTGGTTGATCACCTGGTCCAGCGCACTGTTGCCGAAGATCGACATCCACGCGAGGGTGAAGCCCAGCGGGATCAGCAGCACGCCGAAGACGAATTCGCGAATGGTGCGGCCACGCGAGATGCGCGCGATGAACAGCCCGACGAAGGGCGCCCAGGCGATCCACCAGGCCCAGTAGAACACCGTCCAGCCGCCCAGCCACTCGCGATTCTCGCCATAGGCATACACGTCGAAACTCTTGCGCGGCAGGGCGCCGAGGTAGTCGCCAAGGTTCTGGATCAGGGTGTTGAACAGGTGCTGCGTGGGGCCGGCGAAGAGCACGAACAACAGCAGCGCGCAGGCCAGGAACAGGTTGATGTCGCTCATCACCCGCACGCCCTTCTCCACCCCGGCAACTGCAACGGCCACCGCTGCCCCCATCATCAGGGCGATCAGCAGCACCTGCACCCACTGGCTGTGGTCGATGCCGAACAGGTAGTCGAGGCCGGCGTTGAGGTGCAGCACGCCAAAGCCCATGTCCGCACCCAGGCCGAACACCGTGGCGATGATGCCGAAGCCGTCCACTGCGTAGCCGATCGGCCCGTTGATGCGTTTGCCGATCAGCGGGTACAGCGCCGAGCGCAATGCCAATGGCAGGTTGTGGCGGTAGGCGAAATACGCCAGGGCCATGCCGACGAAGGCGAACACGCCCCAACCATGCAGCCCCCAGTGCAGGAACAGGATCTGCATCGCCTGGCGCCCGGCCTCGGCCGTGCCCGCCTCGCCCTGGGGCGGCTGGAGCATGTGGGTCAGGGGCTCGGAGACGCAGAAGAAGAACAACGTGATGCTGATGCCGGCAGCGAACAGCATGCCGGCCCAGGACAGGTAGCTGAACTCGGGCTCGTCATGGTCGGCGCCGAGCTTGATCTTGCCGTAGCCGGACACCGCAGTGACTACCACGAACACCAGGTACAGGGTCATGGCCAGCATGTAGTACCAGCCGACCGTGTTGGCCGCCCAGTTCTGTGCAGCCAGCAACCAGTCGCCCGCCGCTTGCGGGTTGGCGATGACCACCAGGCCGAAAATGAGGATGAAACTTGCCGCGAAGTAGAACACCGGGGGGTTCATGCGGATCTTGCCATTGGCAAGGGAAGGCGTCGGTGCACTCATGAAACGGGCACCTCTACAGCAGTGAAAAGGCTCGTATTGAACGGGTTCAGCAAAGGGAATCCTCCTGTTGAACACCGGCAGCGGACCAGCGTTTTAATTTGAACAAGCGTTCAAGTTAAACATGGATCGGATTTCAATGCGACCTGTGGTCGCTGGCGGGCGACCAATTGACCTTTGCTCTTTGCCAGCAGTTCCGGCCCTATCGCGGGACAAGCCCGCTCCACTCTGTGGGAGCGGACTTGTCCCGCGATAGGGCCCGCCGGGCCTACCTCACTGTTTGTTCTGGCAATCGAGTTGCAGGTTCGCCTGGGTGATGTTGCTCTCGGCCGGCACGCTGCGAGTCAGCCAAACATTGCCGCCAATGGTCGAACCCTTGCCGATGGTGATGCGCCCCAGAATGGTCGCACCGGCATAGATGACCACGTCATCCTCGACGATCGGGTGGCGCGCCAGGCCCTTGTGCAAGGTGCCCGACTCGTCCGATGGGAAGCGCTTGGCACCAAGGGTCACGGCCTGGTAGATACGCACGCGCTCGCCGATGATCGCTGTCTCGCCGATGACCACGCCCGTGCCGTGGTCGATGAAGAAGCTCTGGCCGATCTGTGCGCCGGGGTGAATGTCGATGCCGGTGGCCGAATGCGCCAGCTCCGAGCTGATTCGCGCCAGCAGCGGCAGCCCGGCCTGGTATAGGTGATGCGCCAGGCGATGGTGGATGATCGCCAGGATGCCGGGATAGCACAGCAACACCTCGTCGACGCTGCGCGCTGCGGGGTCGCCGTGGTAGGCCGCCAGCACGTCGGTGTCGAGCAATACACGCAACCCCGGCAGCGCTTTGGCAAAGCCTTGGATCAGACCCAGTGCGTGGGCATCGACGTCCTTGGGCTCGACCTCGGTATTGCCGTGCCGCGCGGCGTAGCGCAGTTCCAGGCGCGCCTGGTCGAGCAGTGCGGTCAGCGCCGCATCCAGGGTGTGGCCGACATAGAAATCCTCGCCCTCCTCACGCAGGTCCACAGGCCCCAGGCGCATGGGAAACAACGCTCCACATAATTGCTCGAGGATCTCGCGCATCGCCTCGCGCGAGGGCAGTTCGCGCCCGCCCTGCTTGTTGCTGCAACGGCCATTGCGACTGCGCCACTGGTCACGTGCCTGGCGCAGTTCGCTGACGATGCCCGGCAATTGCCAATGGCCGGTCGATGGATGTTCGCTCACGGTGTTCTCCTGGCTTGCGACGGTGTCGGTAGGTAGAGCCGCCACTTGTAGGAATTACTCTACGGCAAATTCTTCCCTTGGAAAAAACAACGCTTTATTCCATCCTGCACTAAGTCGGGCATAAGCAGCGATGACGGGGACCCGGTTCACGGCTACCCTCAAAACTGCCCTTCAGGGACGAAATAACAGAAAGGAATAATAGATAATTTTTTATTATTTCCTGAGCTATACAGCCCACCCTATAGTCGCCACCCACTACTTAAAACAAAGCGCGGGGACAGCCATGACCAAATTCACCAAACCACTTCTCAATGCCAGCCTGGCCATCCTGCTGGGCACCGGCCTGTTCAGTCACGCCTTTGCGGGTGAGCAGCTCAAGACCATCCAGGAAAAAGGCGTGATCAACGTCGGCCTGGAAGGCACCTACCCACCCTTCAGCTTCGTCGACGAAAACGGCAAGCTGACCGGTTTCGAAGTGGAACTCTCCGAACTGCTGGCCAAGGAGCTGGGCGTCAAGGCCAAGGTCCAGCCAACCAAGTGGGACGGCATCCTCGCCGCGCTGGAATCCAAGCGCCTGGACGTGGTGATCAACCAGGTCACCATCTCCGAAGAGCGCAAGAAGAAGTATGACTTTTCCGAGCCCTACACCATCTCCGGCATCCAGGCGCTGATCCTGAAGAAGAAGGCCGAGCAGCTGAACATCAAGACCGCGCAGGACCTGGCGGGCAAGAAGGTCGGCGTGGGCCTGGGCACCAACTACGAGCAATGGGTCAAGCAGGACGTACCCAAGGCGGACGTGCGTACCTATGAAGACGATCCGAGCAAGTTCGCCGACCTGCGCAACGGCCGTATCGACGCCATCCTGATCGACCGCCTGGCCGCCCTGGAATACGCACAGAAGGCCAAGGACACTCAACTTGCCGGCGAAGCCTTCTCGCGCCTGGAAAGCGGCGTTGCCCTGCGCAAGGGCGAACCTGAGCTGCTCGCAGCAGTGAACAAGGCGCTGGACAAGCTCAAGGCTGACGGCACCCTGGCCAAGCTGTCCGAGAAATACTTCGGTGCCGACGTCACCAAATGATCTCTGAAAGCCTGCAACTCGTTATCGACTCTACGCCCTTCCTGCTCAAGGGCGCGGGTTACACGGTACTGCTCAGTGTCGGCGGCATGTTCTTCGGCCTGGTGCTGGGCTTTGCCCTGGCACTGATGCGCCTGTCGAAGATCCTGCCGCTGGACTGGCTGGCGCGGATCTACGTGTCGTTCTTCCGCGGCACGCCGCTGCTGGTGCAACTGTTCGTGATCTACTTCGGCATGCCACAGATCGGCATCGAACTCGATCCGATCCCCGCCTCGCTGATCGGCCTGTCGCTGAACATGGCGGCGTACATCTGCGAAATCCTGCGCGCGGCGATCTCCTCGATCGACCGCGGCCAGTGGGAAGCCGCAGCCAGCATCGGCATGACCCGTACCCAGGCCATGCGCCGGGCGATCCTGCCCCAGGCCATGCGCACCGCCTTGCCGCCGCTGGGCAACAGCTTCATCTCGCTGGTCAAGGATACCGCCCTGGCGGCGACCATCCAGGTGCCAGAGCTGTTCCGCCAGGCGCAGTTGATCACCGCACGGACCTTCGAAGTCTTCACCATGTACCTGGCCGTGGCCGTCATCTACTGGATTCTCTGCAGTATCCTGGCGCACTTCCAGAACCGCATGGAAGCGCGGGTCAACCAGCATGACCAGGAGCACTGAAGATGATCGTAGTAGAAGGCCTGACCAAGCAGTTCAAGGGCCAGACCGTGCTCAAGAGCATCGACCTGACAGTCGAGGCCGGTGAAGTCGTCGCCATCATCGGCCCCAGCGGCTCGGGCAAGACCACCTTCCTGCGCTGTCTGAACCTGCTGGAAACACCCGATGCCGGGAAAATCCGCATCGGCGATATCGACATCGACGCCGACCGCCCGCTCGGCGGCCAGCAGAGCGCGATCCGCCGTCTGCGCCAGCAGGCCGGGTTCGTGTTCCAGAACTTCAACCTGTTCCCGCACCGCACCGCCCTGGAGAACGTCATCGAAGGGCCGGTGATCGTCAAGAAGACCCCGCGCGACCAGGCCCTGGAACTGGGCCGCAAGCTGCTCGCCAAGGTCGGCCTGGCCGGCAAGGAAGACGCCTATCCACGGCGCCTTTCCGGCGGCCAGCAGCAGCGCGTGGCCATCGCCCGTGCCCTGGCGATGGAGCCTGAAGTGATCCTCTTCGACGAACCGACCTCCGCGCTCGACCCCGAGCTGGTCGGCGAAGTGCTAGCGACCATCCGCGGCCTGGCCGAAGAGAAACGCACCATGATCATCGTCACCCACGAGATGAGCTTTGCACGTGATGTGGCGAACCGGGTGATCTTCTTCGACAAGGGCGTGATCGTCGAGCAGGGCGAGGCCAAGGCGCTGTTCGCCAATCCGAAGGAAGAACGCACCCGGCAGTTCCTGCGCAAGTTCCTCGGGACCACTGCTTCGCAAGACTGAAAAGCTCGGCTGGATCTTCGCGGGCAAGTCCCGCTTCCACAGGAGCCGCACCGGCGATGAAGCCTGTGCGGTTCTCTGTGGGTGTGGGCCTTGCCCGCGAAGAGTCCGGCACCTCAGACAAATGCCTCTCTTCTATTCATATTCCAAAGAGTTAGTTCATAAACTTTTTATAAGCACATAAGGTATATAGACCGGACCACCGGACCCGCACACATCCGTCGCGACCAGCTGTAGCGACGCATCTACTTCGTGAGGTTCAGGAATGGTCAGGAACACAATCACCCCAGTGCGTAACGCCAGGGCATTGAGTGCAGCCAAGGAGCGGCACTGATGTCCAGCCAACCCAATACCCAATTCCACAGCGATATCGACAGCTCGCCCCTGCTGCTGCCGGCCAAGGTGTTGCGCAATGACGCCGAGGCCCTGCAAGCGGCCCGCGAACTGGCCGAAGTCGCGCGCCAGCAGGCCTCGCGCCGCGACCAGCAACGCAAGCTGCCGTGGGCCGAGATCGAGCTGTTCACCCGCTCGGGGCTTGGCAGCATCAGCGTGCCCAAGGCCCATGGCGGCCCGGATGTGTCGTTCGCGACCATCGCCGAAGTCTTTCGCCTGATCAGCGCCGCCGACCCGGCGTTGGGGCAGATCCCGCAGAATCAGTTCGGCCTGTTGCAACTGCTGCGCCTGACCGCCAGCGAGGCGCAGCAGGCGCTGATCTTCCGCTCGGTGCTGGACGGCTGGCGCATCGGCAATGCCGGCCCCGAACGCAGCACCAAAGACACCTTGACCCTCAAGGCCCGCATCACCCGCGACGGCGACACCTACCGCATCAGCGGCGAGAAGTTCTACTCCACCGGCGCCCTGTTCGCCCACTGGGTGGCGGTCAAGGCCCTGGACGACGAAGGTCGCCAGCGCCTGGCCTTCGTACGCCGTGGCAGCCCTGGGCTGCGCATCGTCGACGACTGGTCCGGCTTCGGCCAGCGCACCACCGCCAGCGGCACGGTGCTGCTCGACCAGGTGCCGGTGGACGCGGACCTGGTGATCGACAACTGGCGCCAGGCCGACCAGCCCAATATCCAGGGCGCGGTCTCGCAACTGATTCAGGCTGCCATCGACGCCGGGATCGCCGAAGCGGCCATCGACGACGCCATCGCCTTTGTGCGTGACAAGTCGCGGCCGTGGATCGATGCCAAGGTCGAGCGTGCCAGTGACGACCTCTATGTGATCGCCGACATCGGCCGCCTCAAGCTCGAGTTGCATGCCGCCGAAGCCCTGCTACGCAAGGCCGCGCAGGTGCTGGATGAAGTCAATGCAACGCCTATCGATGCCGCTGCTGCGGCGCGCGCCTCGATTGCCGTTGCCGAGGCCAAGGTGCTCACCACCGAGATTTCGCTGCAGGCCAGCGAGAAGCTGCTCGAGCTCGCCGGCAGCCGCGCCACCCTCGCCGAATTCAACCTCGACCGCCACTGGCGCAACGCCCGGGTGCACACGCTGCACGATCCGGTGCGCTGGAAGTACCACGCGGTCGGCGCCTACTACCTCAACGGCACGCTGCCTGCGCGGCATTCCTGGATTTGACTTGAGGGCCTTTCGCGGGCAAGCCCGCTCCTACAGGTGATCGCGATCCTCTGTAGGAGCGGGCTTGCCCGCGAAACGCCCCGGAGAACAACATGACCACATCCGTGATCACCAGCGACGCCCAAGCCCTGGCCGTCGCTGAAGACATCGCCCGGCAACTGCACCGCGACAGCGCCCTGCGCGACCGTGAGCGCCGTCTGCCGCACGCCGAACTGGAACTGTTCACCCGCTCCGGCCTGTGGGCGATCAGCGTACCCAAGGCCTTCGGCGGCGCCGAAGTATCGAACGTCACCCTGGCCAAGGTCATCGCCCGCATCGCCCAGGCCGACGCCTCGCTCGGGCAGATTCCGCAGAACCACTTCTACGCCCTCGAAGTGCTGCGCGTGAACGGCAACCTCGAACAGCAACAGCGTCTCTACGCCGAGGTGCTGGCCGGCAAGCGCTTCGGTAACGCCCTGGCCGAACTCGGCACCAGGACCTCCAGCGACCGTACTACCCGCCTGACCCGCGACGGCGGCGGCTACCGCATCAACGGCCGCAAGTTCTACGCCACCGGCGCGATCTACGCCCAGCGCATCCCCACCTCGGTGGTCGATGACGAGGGCGTGCAGCAACTGGCGTTCGTACCCGCCGACAGCCCCGGTGTGCAGGTGATCGACGACTGGAGCGGCTTCGGCCAGCGCACCACCGGCAGCGGTTCGGTGCTGTTCGACAATGTCCGTGTCGAGGCTACCGACCTGGTGCCCTTCCAGGCCGCGTTCGAACGCCCGACCACAGTCGGCCCATTGGCCCAGATTCTCCACGCCGCCATCGACACCGGCATCGCTCGCGCCGCCGTCGAAGACGCCCTGCACTTCGTGCGCAACCACAGCCGCCCATGGATCGACGCAGGTGTCGACCAGGCCTCGGCCGATCCACTGACACTCAACAGCTTCGGTCGCCTGAGCATCCGCCTGCATGCCGCCGAAGCACTGCTTGAGCGGGCCGGCGAAATCCTCGACCAGGCCCAGCGCGACAGCAACGCCAGCAGCGTGGCCGCCGCCTCCATCGCCGTCGCCGAGGCCCGCGCGATCAGCACCGAGATTTCCCTGGCCGCCGGCAGCACTCTGTTCGAGCTGGCCGGCAGCCGCGCCACCCTGGCCGAACACAACCTCGACCGCCACTGGCGCAACGCCCGGGTCCACACCCTGCACGACCCGGTGCGCTGGAAGTACCACGCCATCGGCAACTACTACCTCAACGGCGAAAACCCACCGCTGCGAGGGACCATCTGATGAGCAAGCAGATCCTGCTCAACGCTTTCAACATGAACTGCATTGGCCATATCAACCACGGCCTGTGGACCCATCCGCGCGACACCTCGACCCGCTACAAGGATATCGAGTACTGGACCGACCTCGCGCGCCTGCTGGAGCGCGGGCTGTTCGACGGGCTGTTCATCGCCGACATCGTCGGCACCTACGACATCTACGGCGACTCGGTCGACGTCACGCTCAAGGAGTCGATCCAGCTGCCGGTCAACGACCCGCTGCTGCTGGTCTCGGCCATGGCCGCGGTGACCCGCAACCTGGGGTTCGGCCTGACCGCCAACCTCACCTACGAGCCGCCGTATCTGTTCGCCCGCAGGCTCTCGACCCTCGACCACCTGAGCAAGGGCAGGGTCGGCTGGAACATCGTCACCGGCTACCTCGACAGCGCGGCCCGTGCCATGGGCCTGGAACAACAGCCCGAGCACGACCGGCGCTACGACCAGGCCGACGAATACCTGCAGGTGCTGTACAAGCTGCTCGAAGGCAGTTGGGCGGACGATGCCGTGGTCGAAGACCGCAAGCAGCGCGTCTATGCCCGGCCCGACAAAGTGCGCAAGGTCGAGCACCGAGGCGAGTTCTACAAGGTCGAGGGCTATCACCTGTGCGAACCCTCGCCGCAGCGCACACCGGTGCTGTTCCAGGCGGGCAGCTCGGCACGCGGCCTGGCATTTGCCGGCAGCCACGCCGAGTGCGTGTTCATCGGCGGCCAGACCCACTCAGGCACCCGTGCCCAGGTCGACAAGGTGCGCGCAGCCGCCCTCGCCGCCGGCCGCGACCCTCAGGCGATCAAGGTGTTCATGGGCATCACCGTGATCGTCGCACCGACCGAGGAGCAGGCCCGCGCCAAGCACGCCGAGTATTTGCGCCACGCCAGCGCCGAAGCCGGTGTGGCGCACTTTGCCGCCTCCACCGGCATCGACTTCGCCGCCTTCGACCTCGACGAGCCGATCAACGCAGGCCAGGGCAATGCGATCCAGTCCGCCACCAAGCTCTTGCAGGACAACGCCTGGACCCGCCGCCGCCTGCTGGAACAACACGCCCTGGGCGGACGCTACGTGACCCTGGTCGGTGCGCCTGACCAGGTCGCCGAGCAACTGATCGGCTGGATCGACGAGACCGGCCTGGACGGCTTCAACCTGGCACGCACCGTCACCCCGGAAAGCTACGAAGACTTCATCGACCTGGTGGTCCCCGAACTGCAACGCCGAGGCCGCTACAAGACCGCCTACGCCGAGGGCAGCCTGCGCCAGAAGCTGTTCGCCAGCCCCAGCGCACATCTGCCCGCCGACCATCCCGGCAGCACCTACCGCACCCCGACCAACGCCCCCACCGGAGCCGCGCATCATGCTTGAGAAACTCTATCGGCCCGTCGCGGCCGCCCTGCTGTCCCTGGGCCTTGCCGGCGCCGCGCTGGCAGCCGAACCCCTGAAGATCGGTACCACGGCCGCCTTCGCCATTCCGCTCGAAGCGGCCGTGGCAGAAGCGCACAAGCAAGGCCTGGAGGTGAAGCTGATCGAGTTCAGCGACTGGATCGCCCCCAACGTCAGCCTCAACAGCGGCGACATCGACGTGAACTACTTCCAGCACATTCCTTTCCTGGAAAACGCCAAGGCCGCAGCAGGCTTCAACCTGGTGCCCTATGCACCGGGGATCATCAATAACGTCGGCCTGTATTCGAAGAAGTACAAGAGCTTCGCCGAACTGCCCGAAGGCGCCAGCGTGGCCATCGCCAACGACCCGATCAACAGCGGGCGCGGCCTGCAGTTGCTGGCCAAGGCCGGGCTGATCACGCTCAAGCCTGGCGTGGGTTACAAGGCCACCGAAGATGACATCGTCGCCAACCCGAAGAAGCTCAAGATTCTTCAGGTCGAGGCCGTGCAACTGGTGCGGGCCTACGACGATGCCGACCTGGTGCAGGGCTACCCGGCCTACATTCGCCTGGCCAACAGCTTCGATGCCACCTCGGCGTTGCTGTTCGACGGCCTGGAGAACAAGGAGTACGTGATCCAGTTCGTGATCCGCCCGCAAAGCAAGGACGACCCGCGCCTGGCCAAGTTCGTCGATATCTACCAGCATTCGCCGGCCGTGCGTGAAGCCCTGAACAAGGCCCACGGCAGCCTGTACCAGGCCGGCTGGGAGGGCTGAGATGAGTAGCGCCAGCGCCCTCAGGGCGCCCGTCCCCCACGCCACGCCGGCCCCGGCGCGCGAGCAGGTATTGCGCCCGGAGGTGAACGAGGCCCATGTACGCTTCATCGGGTTGGGCAAGACCTACCCCGGGCAAGCTCACCCTGCCCTGCACGGCATCGACCTGAACATCCGCCGCGGCGAGATCTTCGGCATCATCGGCCGCAGCGGCGCCGGCAAGTCGTCACTGCTGCGCACCATCAACCGCCTGGAGCAACCCAGCGAAGGGCGCGTGCTGATCGACCAGGTCGACATCGCTCCGTTCGACGAGGATCGCCTGGTGTCGCTGCGCCGACGCATCGGCATGATCTTCCAGCACTTCAACCTGATGTCGGCCAAGACCGTGTGGCAGAACGTCGAGCTCCCCTTGAAGGTCGCCGGCGTGGCCAAGGCCGAGCGTCAGCGTAAAGTGCGCGAGTTGCTGGAGCTGGTAGGCCTGGAACAGAAACACCATGTCTATCCGGCGCAGTTGTCCGGCGGTCAGAAGCAGCGTGTCGGCATCGCCCGCGCGCTGGTGCACGATCCGCAGATCCTGTTGTGCGACGAAGCGACCTCGGCACTGGACCCTGAAACCACCGCCTCGATCCTCGACCTGCTGCGCGATATCAACCAGCGCCTTGGCCTGACCATCGTACTGATCACTCACGAGATGGCGGTGATCCGCGACATCTGCCAGCGCGTGGTGGTGCTCGAACGTGGCGAAGTAGTCGAGCAGGGCGAGGTCTGGCAGGTATTCGGCGCGCCGCGCCACGAAGTGACCCGCACCTTGCTCGCCCCCTTGCAGACCAAGCTGCCCGCAGCCTTGCAGGCCAGTTTGCGAGCTCAACCGGTCAGCCAGGACGCTGCCGTGGTGTTGCGCCTGCAACTGGTTGGCGAGCCGGAGTTGTCGGCATTGTTCACTGATCTCGGTGGCCGTGTGCGCCTGCTCCAGGGGGGTGTCGAGACCATTGGCGAGCACGCCTTGGGCCAACTGGTCCTGGCCGTGCGCGGCTCGGCGCTCGGCGCTCATCAACTGCTCGAACGCGCCCGGCGCTGGGCTGCTGATGTGGAGGTACTGGGTTATGTGGACTGAACGCCTGCTGCAAGGCCTGATCGATACCCTGCTGATGGTGGGGGTGTCTTCGTTGATCGCGCTGCTGGTGGGGATTCCGATGGCGGTGCTGCTGGTCACCAGCGGCAAGGGCGGCATCTACGAAGCGCCGCTGCTCAACCGCGTGCTCGGCGCCTTCGTCAACCTGTTCCGCTCGATCCCCTTCCTGATCCTGATGGTGGCACTGATCCCGTTTACCCGGCTGATCGTCGGTACCACCTATGGCGTCTGGGCGGCGGTGGTGCCGTTGACCATCGCTGCCACGCCATTCTTCGCCCGAATCGCCGAAGTCAGCCTGCGCGAGGTCGACCAAGGCCTGATCGAAGCGGCGCAGGCCATGGGCTGCCGACGCTGGCACATCATCTGGCATGTGCTGCTGCCCGAAGCGCTGCCAGGGATCGTCGGCGGCTTCACCATCACCCTGGTGACCATGATCAACTCCTCGGCCATGGCCGGCGCGATCGGTGCCGGCGGTCTGGGCGATATCGCCTACCGCTATGGGTACCAACGCTTCGACAGCCAGATCATGCTGACGGTGATCGTCATGCTGGTGGCCTTGGTGGCGGTGATCCAGTTGGGCGGAGATCGGTTGGCCAAAGGCTTGAACAAGCGCTGAGCTGAAATCGAGTTCCTACGACCAGCGCAGGTTCTCGGCCGCCACGGGCCGTCCGAACCAGTAGCCCTGCCCCAGGTCGCACTGCTGCTCCAGCAGCAGTCGCGCCTGCTCGGCCTGCTCGATCCCCTCGGCATGCACCTGCATACCCATGCTCCGCGCCAGGGCGATGATCACCCGCACGATGGCGATGTCGTCTTCGTCATTGGGCAATCCGGCGACGAAGCCCTGGTCGATCTTCAGCTTCTGCACCGGCAGGCGCTTGAGCCGCAACAGTGACGAATAGCCGGTGCCGAAATCGTCGATCGCCAGGCGCAAGCCCAGTTCGCGCAGACGGTGCAACTGCTCCAGCGCCACCTCCGGGTCCTCCATCACCGCACTCTCGGTCACTTCCAGCTCCAGCAGCGCCGGGTCCAGGCCGGTCTCGTCCAGCACCTCGGCCACTTGCCGATACAGGCCACGCTGGCCGAACAGGCGACTCGACAGGTTCACCGCGACGAAGTCCAGCACTCGCCCCTCGGCTTGCCACTGCACCATCTGCCGACAGGCCTGGCGCAGCACCCAGGCATCGATATCGACGATCAGCCCGGTGCGCTCGGCGATCGGGATGAACTCGCCCGGCGGCACCAGGCCGCGCTCGGGATGCTGCCAGCGCACCAGCGCCTCGACCCCGACCATGCTCCCGGTGAACAGGTCGTGCACCGGCTGGTAGAACACGCGCAGCTCTTCCTGGGCCAGGGCCCGGCGCAGTTCACCGGCGGTCTCGACGCGATGCTGGGCGTGGGCGGTAAGTTCTTCGGTGTACAGCGCATAGCAGGCGCGACCATTGCTCTTGGCCTTGAACAGCGCCGAGTCGGCATTGCGCAACAGTTGCTCGGCGCTCAGCGCGTCGCTGGGGAACAGGCTGATACCGATGCTCGCACCGATGAACAGCTGCTGCCCTTCGAACGCGAACGGCTGGCGAAGGCGTTCGAGGATGCCCTGTGCAGTGGTCGCCGCCTGGGCGACCTGCTGGCACCCCTCGAGCAGTACCGCGAACTCGTCGCCGCCCAGGCGCGCCAGGGTCACGCCGCTACCCAGCTGCTCCTGCAAACGCTCGCCCACCAGCTTGAGCAACTGGTCGCCAATGGTGTGCCCCAGGCTGTCGTTGATGCTCTGGAAGTGGTCGAGGTCGAGCAGCAGCAAGGCGCAGCCACGCTTGTTCGCCTGCGCCGCCGCCAACGCCTGCTCGGCACGGTCGCTGAACAGCAGGCGGTTGGGCAGGCCGGTCAAGGGGTCGTGATGGGCGAGGTAGGCCAGCTCTTGCTCGGAATGCTTGATCGCACTGATGTCGCTGAACACCGCAACGTAGTGGCTCAGCTCACCGCTGTCGTCGCGAATCGCGCAGATCGTCTGCCATTGCGGATAGATCTCGCCACTCTTGCGGCGATTCCAGATTTCCCCGCTCCACTCGCCTTTTTCGGCCAAGGTCGCGTAGATCTGCTGGTAGAAAGGCGCCCCATGGCGTCCCGACTTGAACTTGCTCGGGCGCTGGCCCAGCACTTCGTCCTGGTGATAACCGGTGATGCGCATGAAGGCGCGGTTCACATGCACGATCAGGCCGTTGCGATCGGTCACCAGTACACCTTCCAAGGTGCTGTCGAAGACCGCTGCCGCCATGCGCAGGCGTTCGCGATCCTCGCTGCGCAGACGCGCACCCACGCCGATGAAGTTGAGCAGCCGGGCCCGTGACACGAAGATCAGCAAGGCGCTGAGCAGCACCCAGACCACCACGTTGATCTGCCGCCCGACGGTCAGCGCCAGGTCGTTGTCGGTCATGCCACGCAGCACCCACTCCGACAGCACCAGCCAGAGGAACGACAACACAACGTAGAGCGCAGCCATGCGCAAGGCGTCGCGAACAGAAACAGACATGTCGGGTGCATCAGTCCATGGAAAATAATGGCGCAGTATAAAGGTTGAAACATGCCGTGACTTTAAATCCCGGCTCATAAATAAGTCGCGGTTCCCGCCGCCCTGGCCCGTCCAGCCTGCCTTGGCGACCCCCTCGCCGACGGCAAGGTGACCGGCGGTGACGATCCCGGCGAAAGCACGACTGGTTTTATTTCCCCGTCAAGGGATAATGCGCCCGTTGTTTCCCCTGTTTTCCCGAGGGTCTTTCCAACTATGTGGTACAACGGTCTGCTCGACCTGTCGGCCTGGCAACTGGTCGCGGTCACCCTGCTGATGACCCACGTGACCATCGTCAGCGTCACGATCTACCTGCATCGCTACTCGGCGCACCGCTCCCTGGAGCTCAATGCCGGGCTCAAGCATTTCTTCCGCTTCTGGCTGTGGCTGACCACGGCGCAGAACACGCGTGAATGGACAGCGGTCCATCGCAAGCACCACGCCAAGTGCGAAACCCCCGACGACCCGCACAGCCCGGTGTACAAGGGCCTGGGCACGGTCCTGCGCAAAGGCGCGGAGCTGTACCGGGAAGAGGCGCGCAACGAGGAAACCCTGCGCATCTACGGCAAGAACTGCCCGGATGACTGGATCGAACGCAACCTCTACTCGCGCTACAAAATGGGCGGCATCGCCCTGATGGCCGTGCTCGACCTGCTGCTGTTCGGCACCATCGGCATCACCATCTGGGCGATCCAGATGATGTGGATTCCATTCTGGGCAGCCGGTGTGGTCAACGGTCTGGGCCATGCAGTCGGCTATCGCAACTTCGAGTGCCGCGACGCGGCCACCAACCTGGTGCCCTGGGGCATCATCATCGGCGGCGAAGAGCTGCACAACAACCACCACACCTACCCCAATTCGGCCAAGCTGTCGGTGCGCCGCTGGGAGTTCGACATGGGCTGGATGTGGATTCGGCTGCTGTGCCTGCTGCGCCTGGCCAAGGTGCAGCGCGTGGCGCCAATCGCCCACCGGGTGGAAGGCAAGGCCTCGCTGGACATGGACACCGCCATGGCGATCCTCAACAACCGCTTCCAGATCATGGCCCAGTACCGCAAGCTGGTGATCGGCCCGCTGGTCAAGCAGGAGCTGGAAAAGGTCGACACCTCGGTGCGCCACCACTTCCGCCGTGCCAAGCGCCTGCTGTCACGCGAGACCAGCCTGCTGCAGGATCGCCACCACGTACGTATCGAATCGATGCTGACGCACAGTCAGACGCTCAAGACCATCTACGAGAAGCGTCTGGCGCTGCAACAGATCTGGGCACGCACCAGCGCCAACGGCCACGACATGCTGGCGGCCATGAAAGACTGGGTACACGAGGCCGAAGCCAGCGGTATCCAGTCGCTGCGCGACTTCGCCGCACAGCTCAAGACCTACTCCCTACGCCCTACCGGCGCCTGACTGCCGTTGATCGGCATGCCCCGCCCGAGGGCATGCCGACCGGAACTTCCCCCCCCTGCTCGACTCAAAATCGGCATATCGCCCGCGTGGCGGGCCGGGTCGTGGCCGCACGCACATTCGTCGAGATCCGATCCGTGCACATGGCCAAAGAACGTCACCCCTCGATCCAGACCGGTCCGCCCCGCCCCGAAGCTGCCCAGACCCTGCTCGCCCTGCTGCATGCCCAGGGTGAAGTGGCGCGCCTGAGCGAGCGCGAGCAGCTCTACAGCTCGCTGCTCGACAGCGTCAACGCCGTGCTCTGGGCCTTCGACTGGGAAACCCGCCAGGTGCTGTACGTCAGCCCCGCCTACGAACGTATTTTTGGCCGCCCGGCCAGCCTGGTGATGGCCGACTACAACGAATGGCGCGATGCAATCCACCCCGACGACCTCGACTACGCCGAGCGCAGCCTGGCCCAGGTACTGCTCCAGGGCACCGTCGAGGACCGCGAATACCGCATCATCAACGGCGCAGGCGAAGTGCGCTGGCTCAGCGACAAGTGCTACATCAACCAACAGCGCGAAGGCGAGCGGGTGATCATCGTCGGCATTGCCGAGGACATCACCGAGAAGAAACAGCTCGAAGGCGAATTGCAGCGCCTTGCCACCACCGACGTCCTGACCCAGAGCAGCAATCGTCGGCACTTCTTCGAATGCGCCCAGCAAGCGTTCGACCGCGCCCGAGAAGACGGCACGCCAATGGCATTCCTGCTCCTGGACATCGACGACTTCAAGCACATCAACGACAGCTACGGGCATCCGGAAGGCGACCAGGTGCTACAGCGCATCGCCGACAGCGGCAAGGCAGTGCTGCGCCGGGGCGATCTGTTCGGCCGTATTGGCGGCGAGGAATTCGCGGCGGTATTCCCAGGCTGCACGGCACAGGTCGCCGAGCAGATCGCCGAGCGCTTGCAGCGAGAAATCCAGCGCCTGAGCTTCACCTACGGCCAGCAGACCTACGGCGTGACCGTGAGCCAGGGGCTGACCGAGCTGAGCGATCAGGATACCGACCTGGACAACCTGTTCGGTCGCGCCGACGCGGCGATGTACCAGGCCAAGCGCCAGGGCAAGAACCAGATCGTGCGCGGATGAGCGGTAGCGCTCACGGTTTTTCCGTGGCGCTGTCTTCGTCGGTGTCCTGGGCCTGAGGCACCTCTTCCACAACCTCAGCTTCAACGTTCGCGGCTTCGACCTCAGGCGTTGTGATCACCGCCGGCGGCGCGGGTGGCTCGCGCAGGCGGTTGAGCTCAGGCAGGCCGAGCTTGAGCAAGCGTGCAGTCTTGCTGCTGGCGATCTTCTCGTTGCCCTGGGTCGGTAGTGCCCGCGACAACTGGCCGGCCAGGTTCATCGCCAGAATCTCTCGCGAATACACGCCACCACCCAGCTGATAGATCGCAGCGATCAGCTCGCGCAGGTTCAGCGGCAGGCGCCAGCGGGTGCGCAGGGCCGAACCGAATGGCGCGCCAAACTCATTGAGCGACAACTGCACCTGGTCTTCGTCCAGCTCGCCACCGGCCAGACGCCACTCCTGCAGGGTACGCAACACGGCCAGGTCACCCAGGCAATGCAGCAGGCCCGCGCAGTAGCAGCGCTCCTGGTCCAGCTCGAGCATGCGTGCCAAGGTACGCGCGAATTCGGCGGTATGCAGCGAGATGTTCCAGAAGCGCGCGGCATGCTGCGCCAGCAGCGGATCGCTCAAGCGTGCGCTGCGCTTCAGCGTGAGGCCCAGGATCAGGTTCATGCTCTGGGTGCTGCCCAGCTTGTTCAGCGCCTGCAGCAGGGTCTGCACCGGCGCATCGCTATGCATGGCGGCACTGTTGGCCGCGGCGATGAGCACGCCGGTGATCTGCGGGTCATTGCGCACCTCCTCTTCCAGCACACGCAGGTTCAGCCCCTGCGGGTTGAGGGCGCGCTTGATCGCCACCTGTACATCGGCAAACAGCGGGCCGCCATCGGCAGTAGCGCGGCGCTGCTCGAGGTAGGCCGGCAAGCTGGCACCCGGCTGAAGGGGCGGCACGGGGCAGGCGATCTGCTCGCCGACTTCGAGCAACAGGTTTTCCAGGCGTTTGCGCAGGTTGTCCAGGTTCAGCGGTTTGCTCAGGTAGGCGGTGGGATGCAGCGGCAGCGCTTCTTTCACACTGGCGCTGTCAGTGCGTTCGCTCATGAGGATGAACGGCAGCCCAGGCTTGTCGCTCTTGGCGCGCACCTTGCGCAACAGGTCGAGGCCATCGACACCGGACAGCTCTCGGGCGGCGATGATCAGGTCGGGCTTGCTCGACAGCGCCGTCAGGGCCTGGGAGCCATCGGCACAAACCTCCAGCCGGGCATCGCAGCGCACGCTGAGCAGCATCTCGCGAAGCATGTCGCGCACCCAGGGATCGCTCTCGGCGATCAGCACGCGGGGTGGGAGGGGGTCTGCAGCGCTCATGGGCAACTCCTGAATAATCCTGACACGCAGTCCATCGCGGCTTCCAAACACGTCCATCGGTTAACCATAGCGCCACCTGCCGCGAATTGGCATAAAAAAACCCGCGATGGCATGCAGTTCACAGTTTGTTCATCTTCGTCGCAGCATCCGTGCATGCATTAACTACCACCTCGCCCAGCGCCCGCCTGGCTCTAGTGATGCCCCCATCACAAAGCCGTACAACACGCACGGCCAGCGAGGAGCTCATGACGCTCAACCTTTCATCCATCACCCAACACGCCCTTTCGACCCTGCGCACCCGCATCGACCAACGCCTTGAAGAGCACCCCTCGCTTGAGCGCATGGGGCTGGTCAATCTGGACCAGGCTCTGACAGACGCAGAAGCTACGAGCATCGAGCTGACGATCAGGAGCACCCTGCACGACTACTGGGAGTCGCTCGAAAAGCCCGCCATGACGAGGCGCCAGTGTCACATCGAAGATATCGAGGCCACGCTGCGCCAATTGCTCGATGTCCAGATCGCCGCCGGCAGGATCCATCCGATCTATGCCACCTGCCTGCCCGCTTCGCTCGATCAGAATGACCTGAGCATCAGCACCCTGAGCCTCAAGCTCGAGGCAAGCCGCACAGCCACACTGCATGGCTGCCTCATGTTCAGCCTGGACAGCGGCCCGACCCTCGTGTGGCTCGCAGGCCGGCAATGGGCCGCTTTCGCCACGCGCGACCTGGCAATCGCAGCGCTGACCGCGCTGGTGAACCAGCCGGTGGCCAGGGCCAGCATCACCGATACCCTGCCCCGCACGCAGCGCCTCGCGATGACCCAGCCATCGGCAGTGCAAACCTACGAACAGCGCCACTGGGTGATCAGGCCCGCACCGCGCAAGGCCTTTGCCGAGCTGCATCGACAACTGCGCAGCCTGCAACTGCACGATATCAAGCACGCCTTGCAGGCCGGGCTGGCGCCTGGTGAATCCCGTTCCGGGCGCGTCGAGGATGCCCTGCGCCTGCCGCTTGCCCTCGGGCCAGGCAGCGCGCTCGACGCCACCCTCGACGAAGCGCTCAAGACACCGCCCAAAGCACCCGATTGGCTGCGATACGCGCCTGAGGACCAGGCCAGTCAATGCCTGAAGGCACTCCAGGAATACGACCACGCGCGTGCCGCCATGCTCAGTGCGCTGGGCGCCTGCGACAGTATCGAAAGCTTCGCCGCGACCCATCTGCGCAGCAGTATCGCCAACGACCTGGGCCTGGACCTGGACCCCGAGCAGATCATGCTGGTGACCAAGCGTACGCTGCCCGAAACCGCCGCCCCCTACGAGATCCGGCGCAGCCTTGTGCACCTGGCGTTGCAGGGCCTGCACGACGGCGACGACCAACCGGCCTCGGAATTCATCACCGCCACGCGCTTCGAGCAACAAGACCGGCCACTGCCTGAGGCGTACGCCACACTCACGCCCGCTTATGTCTGCAAGCTGATCGAAACACTGGCGCTGCACGGCAAGTTCGCCCCCGCACAGAGAGCCGCACACAAGCAGGACAGCAGCCGGTCGCTGATGAACGCCGCCCTCTTGCAGCAGATCGCGGCCCAAGCCTGGTGCGCACGCCTGCAAGGCCAGATCACGCCCGATGACCAGCAGACGCTGGCAACCTTCGCCGCCGGAAGCGGCACGGGCTACGACAGGTTGTCCAGTGCCAACCTGCTCCTGGCGGACCAGTACCTGCTCAGCGATGCCCTGCTGGTGCGCCAGGAAGACGCCGAGGGAGGCCTGCAGCGTCTGTTGCTCTGCTGCCCGCAACATCCGCACAAGCCGGTGCTGGGTTTCGACAGCGAACGGCAGTTGCTCGTCGAGGTGGTGGGCTGGTTCGCAGAAGCGGACACCCAGGCCTACCTGCTGCAGAACGTGATAGCCCAGCAGCGCACCTCGTTCGCCGCCCTGATCAGTCAGATCGCCAACAAGCCATTCCCGCAGACACAGCAACAGCCCGCCAGCACCGAGATGCAGGTCTGGGACACCTGGTACCTGGATATCCGCAGGCAGCGTCAGCAGATCCCTACCCCGGAAAAGCTCTACGAGCAGTTCATGACACTGGTGCGCTTCACGGGCCAGGAAGGGGTCAAAGCCCTGACCCAAAACCGCATCGAGGTTGCCGAGGCCAACACAGCTGCGCGCACGCCAGCCTGGTTGCAGGCGGCCAGTGCCTCCCAGCGTGGCCAGCTGACGCGCCTGGAAGACCAGATCCAGGCTGCAGAGCAGCAGTATGCCGAGGCCAAGCATGCGCAACTGCCGGATTTCGAGGCGTATGTCCACGCCCAGGCCCGTGACAAGCTCAAGCAGTTGCTCGGCAACCGTGACGACAGCATCGATCCGGACAGCGTGATCATCAAGTCACCCAGGGAGACCCTTACCTACACCCAATTGCTGCGCAACGGCTATGACGACAGCCTGGGCTTGTTCACGGCCACAGCGGATACCACGGCAACCCTCGAAGGCCCCGACGGGGTTGATCTTTCGGCGTTGACGCCGCAGTCGGTCACAGGCTCCGTACGCGGTCAGTGGGTATCCGACCGCTACGTCAGCCTGATCGAGGAGACCCTGCTCTCACCCATACACACCGGCTACGCCTGGCGTCGTCGGCAGAGCGTGTTGATCGTACAACTGCAGATGCAACTGGCGGCGCTGCGCAGCCTCCTGCAAGGGCATCTGGATGCCGACCAGTACACCTGGGTGCTGGCGAGCATCCAGAGCATGCACCGGACTGCCGACACGGAGCGTGAGCGTCATGCGTTCTACCGATTGGTGGTGCGTATCGACAACGAGTTCCTGGCCGACGAGCCGGCAATCGGCAAGTTGTTCAACGCGCTGTACCGGATCATGGGCAAGACCCCGCCCTACCGCGAAGAAGTCATCCTCGGTTGCTACCTGCTCAAGTCGCCGGAAGGACACCCCTCGCAGACGTTGCTCTACACTCCCGCGGCTGCAGACGGCATCGACTTTCGGCCCTTCAGCAGCTTCGTCCAGTCGCTCGCCACCCCAGGCATGATCGACTACTACAAGGACCGCAGTCGCAGGCAAGCCGGGCAACTGCTGGCCTTCCTGTTCAAGGACCTGCGCGAGGGCGGAGCGAGCCCGGTGCCAAGCGTGCCCGAAGCCCCCACGGACGACCTGCGCATCCTGTGCTACGACGATGGGCTGCGCCAGCGCATCGTCGATGTGCGCGATGTCACCAAGGGTCGCGCCGACATGATCGCGAGCATCGTCTGGAACACGCTGGAAACGGTGGTCCAGATCGTGACGCTGCCCTTCCCGCCTGCCGCCTTCACAGTGGGCGCCGCACTTGCCCTGCGCGACTATGTCGGCGCACTGAGCGCATTCATCAATCGCGATGCCGGCACCGCGAGCCTGTACCTGTTGTCTTCGCTGCTCAACGGCGCAGGCGCCTATGGTGACCTGGCGCACGGCATGAAAGGTTTTGGCAGCCTGCTACGCAATGCCGAGCGGCTGCCCAGCCAACCACGGCGCTGGGCAGACACGAAAACGGCAGTGCTCGGTCTCACCGAGCGTGAGCTCAAGCCCGTCGAGCTGAAGGGCCAGTCGGTGCTGCTCGGCCCCCCTTCCGCACAGGGATTGGCGCGGATAGCCAGGCGTAACGCAAGCGGTGAACTGATCGACACCGGACGTTACGCCCGGCAGGACAAGCTGGGTGACTGGACCCCGGTGGAGCACGCGGAAAACACTATCGGCCAGCCAGTCCCCGACAAGCACGCCGTCGCCATCTCGCTGGAAGGTGGCACACCGGCAACTGGCACACATGCGCAAGGTGTCACCCTGGTCAATGGCCGCCACTACGTGCAGATCGATGACCAGGTGTTCCAGGTGCAATTCGATGCGCAAACCGCGCAATGGTCGATCATCGATCCGGACAATCCCTTCGCCTTCTTCGGACGCCAGCCATTGGCGCGCCAGGCGGACGGTACCTGGAAGCGCGTCGACAGTGGCGGGTTGCGGGGTGGGAACCCTGGCGATAACAACCTGGTACCCCCGCCTGAAACCGTAACCCCACCTGTGGCGGGTGGCGACAACGTCGTGAGCCTGCCCAGCGACCGCTCGAGCTTCTGGGATATCCACATGAAAGAGGACGCGGCGCAAAGCGAACTGCTCTCGAACCAGGCCCAGGCCCGTCATCGCGCGCTGTTGGACGACACCGACATCGCCCGCCTGGAGGATGGCGAAGATGCGCACATGGACGAACATGATTTCGAGTGCCTGCAAACCGACGAAGGCATCACCTACACCTACAAGGAAGACGAAGACTACGTAAACCGCCTCATCGGCAACTACACGGATGAAAACTCGCAAATCAACAGCTACCTGCGCCGCGGGGTGCATGAGTTCCCGTTCTGCGATTCGGACACTTTCGTCGACAAGCTGGTGGACTCGCTGGAAACCCTGCCCAAGAGCAACACGGTCGCTCTCTACCGCGGAGGCAACGGAACGAGAAGCACATCGGGCGCGCACTTTCGCAGCGGAAAACTCAAGAAGGGCGATGTGTTGGTCAACTCGGACCTGACGTCCTTTACCGAGAATCCCTACGTGATACGCGCCTTCGCCAGCGATGAGCTGTCCTCGCCGGACATCGTGAAGGGCACGTTCGACGACACATCGGTGGTTTTCGAGATACCCGCGGGCCAATACCAGAGCGGGGTGCCCATAGCACCCCTGTCATGGACAAAAACAGAGGCGGAAACCCTGTTCCCGCCAGGGTGCCGTTTCGAGATCGAAGACATCGGCGAGGTCGTGGGTGACGACTTCCGCTTCGTCAATGTGAAGCTCAAGGAGATCCCGAGCACAGCGCCCGTGGTGCACCCGGTATACGATCTGCGCACTGGCAACCCGTTCAAGCGCGACGAGTACGCCGCCATGCTCAAGAACGACGACCTGGTCGAACGCTTCTTCCCTGCTGCCGACTGGACACCTCCCAGCCCTTCGAGCACCTGATCCTCAGGTTGAAAAAAAACGCCCAGGCAATGCCTGGGCGTTTTTTATCGGCTACGCGGATCGGCAATCAAGCCAATTCAGCGAAGCACTCTTCGATGATGGCCAGGCCTTTGTCCAGCAGGGCGTCTTCGGCGGTCAGCGGAACCAGGATCCGCAGAACGTTGCCGTAGGTGCCGCAGGACAGCAGGATCAGACCCTTGTCACGGGCCTTGGCGACCACTTGGGCCACGGCGGCAGCGTTCGGGGTGTGGGTGCCCTTCTCGAACACTTCCACGGCGATCATCGAACCCAGACCACGGACGTCACCGATGATCGAGTGCTTCTTCTGGATTTCACGCAGGCCGGCGGTCAGGCGCTCGCCAACGGCCTTGCTGCGGTCCAGCAGTTTCTCTTCTTCGAACACCTGGATGACGGCCAGGGCCGCGGCGCAGGCGATCGGCGAACCGGCGTAGGTGCCGCCCAGGCCACCTGGGGCGATGGCGTCCATGTATTCGGCCTTGCCGCACACACCGGCCAGCGGGAAGCCGCCAGCGATGGACTTGGCGAAGGTGGTCAGGTCAGGCGCGACGCCCATCTGCTCCATGGCGAAGAAGGTGCCGGTACGGCCAGCGCCGGTCTGCACTTCGTCGGCGATCAGCAGGATGCCGTGCTGGTCGCACAGGGCGCGCAGGCGCTGCATCAGCTCTTTCGGCGCTGGCAGGAAACCACCTTCGCCTTGTACTGGCTCGAGGATGATCGCAGCGATGTCGCGTGGCTCGGCGTCGTTCTTGAAGATGCGCTCGACCGACGCGATGGCGTCATCGACGCTCACGCCGTGCAGCTCGCTCGGGAACAGGGCACGGAACACGCCGCCTGGCATCAGGCCCATGCCTGCGGAGTACGGCACGACCTTGCCGGTCAGGCCCAGGGTCATCATGGTACGACCGTGGTAGCCACCGGTGAAGGCGATCACACCGGCACGGCCAGTGGCGGCACGGGCGATCTTCACGGCGTTTTCAACGGCTTCGGAGCCGGTGGAAACCAGCAGGGTCTTCTTGTCGAAGTTACCCGGAACCAGCTTGTTGATCTTTTCGCACAGCTCGACATAAGGCTCGTAGGCCAGCACCTGGAAGCAGGTGTGGCTGACCTTGGTCAGCTGCTCTTGAACGGCAGCGACCACTTTCGGGTGCAGGTGGCCGGTGTTCAGTACTGCGATGCCGCCGGCGAAGTCGATCAGTTCGCGGCCTTCAACGTCGATCACCGTGGAGTTCTTCGCCGACTCGACGAAGATCGGGTGGATCTGGCCGACGCCACGTGGGACGGCGGCGACACGGCGTTGCATCAAGGATTCGTTGGTCTTGCTCATAATGCCCTCATTCGCGCCGACTCTGACGGCGCTGTTATTCGGGGGTGGCTGGGTGTGCCTGCGAACAGTATTCGTTGATCGACTGTCACCGGCGCCCTGGCCACCAGGTACTGCATGTCAAAAAAACCAGCGAGACGTCGCTCTCGCGCCCCGCTGGCAGAGGTAAAGCCCTTAGCGCATCAGACGCTGATGCACAGGTATTTGATTTCGAGGTAGTCCTCGATGCCGTACTTGGAACCTTCGCGGCCCAGGCCCGAGGCCTTGATACCGCCGAACGGCGCGACTTCGTTGGAGATCAGGCCGGTGTTGATGCCGACCATGCCGTATTCCAGGGCCTCGGCGACGCGGAACACGCGGCTCATGTCGCGAGCATAGAAGTACGAGGCCAGGCCGAACTCGGTGTCGTTGGACATGGCGATGACTTCGGCCTCGTCCTTGAAGCGGAACAGCGGCGCGAGCGGGCCGAAGGTCTCTTCCTTGGCGACGGCGGCAGTCTTCGGTACGTCGACCAGGATGGTCGGCTCGAAGAAGTTGCCTTCGATCAGCTTGCCGCCGGACAGCACCTTGGCGCCCTTGGAGACGGCGTCCTCGATGTGCTCCTGGACCTTGGCGACCGCCTTGTTGTCGATCAGCGGGCCAGTGGTGGTGCCTTCTTCCAGGCCGTTACCGATCTTCAGCTTGCCAACGGCAGCCTTGAGCTTCTCGGCGAACGCGTCGTAGACGCCGTCCTGCACGTAGATACGGTTGGCGCAGACGCAGGTCTGGCCGTTGTTGCGATACTTGGAGATGATCGCGCCCTCGACCGCCTTGTCCAGGTCGGCGTCGTCGAACACGATGAACGGAGCGTTGCCGCCCAGCTCCAGGGAAACCTTCTTGATGTCCTTGGCGCATTCTTCCATCAGCTGGCGACCGATTTCGGTCGAGCCGGTGAAGGACAGTTTGCGTACCAGGGAGTTGCCAGTCAGCTCGCCGCCGACTTCGCCGGCGCTGCCGGTAACAACGCTCAGCACGCCAGCCGGGATACCGGCGCGGGTGGCCAGCTCGACCAGGGCCAGGGCGGAGTATGGGGTCTGCGAAGCAGGCTTGAGCACCATGGTGCAGCCAGCGGCCAGGGCCGGGCCGGCTTTACGGGTGATCATCGCCGCCGGGAAGTTCCACGGGGTGATGGCCGCGGTGACACCGATCGGCTGCTTGATGACGATCAGGCGCTTGTCTGGCTGGTGACCCGGGATGGTGTCGCCGTAGACGCGCTTGGCTTCCTCGGCGAACCACTCGATGAACGAGGCGGCATAGGCGATTTCGCCCTTGGCTTCGGCCAGCGGCTTGCCCTGCTCGGTGGTCATCAGGCGAGCCAGGTCGTCCTGGTTCTCGATCATCAGCTCGAACCAGCGGCGCAGCTTGTTCGAACGCTCCTTGGCGGTCAGGGCACGCCAGGCCGGCAGGGCCTTGTCGGCGGCTTCGATGGCGCGGCGGGTTTCCGCAGCCCCCATCTTCGGCACGGTACCGATGACTTCGCCGGTGGCCGGGTTGGTCACCTTGATGGTCTGACCGCTGTCCGCATCCAGCCATTCACCGTTGATGAAGGCTTGCTGGCGGAACAACTGAGCGTCTTTGAGCTGCATGTCGGCTTCCCTTGACCGCGCCGCGCTGGCACGGAACGTCTTGTTGATTGTTGAAAGGCGCCCCTGGTGGGGCTGCCGTCAGGAATTCTGGCACCCAAACGAGCCAAGTGTTCAATATTGGGCATCGAGCGTTTGAAATCTCAAACGAATGCTAAGCGGGTGCTGGGGTGTTGGACAATAGGCTGTTCGAAAAAAAGAACGAATGGTCTTTAGACAGCGCTGGCCCTATCGCGGGACAAGCCCGCTCCCACAGGTTGTGGGAGCGGGCTTGTCCCGCGATAGGGCCAGCAAAGATTAGACGATCGAGCTGACGAAAATGTGATGCCGCTCTATCAGAAGGCCTTGTCCAACTCGATCACCAGAGCCCGATACCCCACACTCCCCGGCTGACGGCTGTGCACCTTCAACTCCACCAACACCTCCTGGGTCCCCCGGCGCACCTCATTGAGCACCGTAGTGGTGAGCTTCTCCGGCGTCAGGTAGCCCACCGAGGCGGAATAGATGAACTGGGTATCGGTCTCCGGACGGTAGGCCACCACCGAAGTGATCGGGCTATACCACTCGTCGCCTCGCTCTTTGCCGTATTCCCACACCTGCTCGACCGTACCCTTGGCCTCATCGATGCGGTACTCCACCGCGCGGCTGTAGTTGCCGCTGAGCTTGGTCGGGGCGAAATCGCGGCCCCAGCCGTTGTCGAACACGGTCAGCGTACCCTTGCCGGTGAGCCAGGCGGTGTGCTGCGTCCACGACCAGTCGAAGCCATCGCCGCCAACTGGCGTCAGCACCTTGGCCTTCAGCCGCGCGGGCCAGCCCTGGGGCGAGGCGAGGATCCACTTCACCTGCTTGTCACGCCCGATCTTCACCACCCCTTGATGGCGCGCTGAAACGATGATGCTGTCGTCATCGGCGTCGTAGTCGATGGCATTGACATGCGCCCAGTTGCGCCCGGTGCCGACGCCGGGAGTGTCGCCGAACGGCAGATCGCCTTCGGCCAGCTCGTTGGCCAGGCGCTTGTCCTGCTTGTGCACGCCCGCCGGCAACTGGATCGCCGCCTTGCCGAGGGTTTCCAGCAGGTCGCCGCGGTAGGGGTCGAGGATCTGGTTGAGGTCCCAGAAGTCCAGGACATCCCCCGCCTCGTCAACCTCGATGATGTGGTCGCGGATCGAGCGCACGCGCTTGCCGTCCGGTCGCCGGTAGTCGCTGGTGCCCACCCGCAGCAGGTAGGTGCCCTGTGCCGTTTCGCGGATCTCGTGGGAGAAGTCGGCGAACTTGTCCGGCAGGTTGCGCTGCCAGACACGCCGCCCCAGCAGGTCGAACTTGGAGTAGGTCTGGCCCTGGCCCCAGATCAGCTTGCCGTCGCGGGTCTGCTGGAAGCCCATGGTCCCCCCCAGGCCATCGCGGCGGTTGGAGTCGTGGATCTGCTCGATATCCAGGTACCAGCGCACATCGCCATTGCTGTCGGCGATCCAGTTGTTGCCGACCTGATCCCACTCGGCAGCACCGCCCAGGCCGTTCCACCTGAAGGCACGGCCACCGGGGATCTCGCCCAGCAGGTGGTTGAACAGGTAGAGACGTTTCTCGAAGCCCGGCGCCACCTTGATCGGTTCGACCAGCGGCAGCGCCGCCGTCTGTTTTGCCACTACCGGCAGGCGCACGGCCGGGGCGTAGATTTCATAACGCTCGCGCACGCGCTCACCGTCGAGCTTGTAGCTGACCTCGACCTGGTTGACGTGGTCCGGGTAGAGCCCGAACACCGGGATGCCGCCGTAAGTCCACAGCGAGCGGTTCGAGACGTCGTAGGCAATGTCCACACCCCGCTCGCCACGGCCCAGCACACGCACATGGGCGTTACCGATGGTGCGCCCGCCGTCGCGGATGATCGCGGTCAGCGGCGCCAGGCGGTAAGGGTTGACGACGATGTCCCCGAGCAGCGCCTGGTCGTCAGTGGGCACTTTGGCGGTGATGCAGGCGCCCTCGGGCAGGGCGGGGGTTTCGGTCTTGGCGTTCATGACAAAGCTCCTTGTCCTCAGAAGTCGTAGCGGGCGGTGGCGCCCACGGTGCGCGGCGTGCCGAGCACGCCGGCATAGCCGCCGTTGGCGGAATTCCACAGGCTGGTGAAATAGGTCTTGTCGCCGGCGTTCTTCACCCACAGCGACAGGTCGAGCACGCCGTCGCCCTGGTCCAGGCGCACGCCGGTGGAGAGGTTGACGATGGCGTAGCTGGGGATCTGGCCGTAGTCCGAGTCGTCGATGGTGCCCACTGCGCGAGAGCGGAAGGCGTAGCTGGCGGTGACATAGGGCTCGATGCGCTCGGCCAGTTGCCACTTGTACTGGGCGTTGAGGTTGGCGATGTACTTGGAGGCACCGACCACCTGGTGGCCGGACAAGTCGCAAGTCGCGGCGGCGTTGACCAGGCTGACCTCCGGCGGGCACGGGGCGTCCTTGTACTCGGTGTAGCGCACGTCGTTCCACGAACCGTTGAAGTTCAAGGTCAGGCCGCGCAATGGCACGGCCGTGGCCTCGAATTCGAAACCACGCGAGCGCACGCTGCCGGCGTTGGCCAGGTACTGCACGCGATTGACCTGGTCGTAGACGTTGGCCTGGTAGCCATGTACTTGCGCCCAGAACAGGTTGGCATTGAGTTGCAGGCGGTTGTCGAGCAGCGTGCTCTTGACCCCGAGCTCGGCGTTGTTGACCCGCTCGGTGCCGACCTGCAGCGAGTCGGTGCCCAGGCGCGGGGCGGCGCCGACGGTCAGGTTCACGCCACCCGACTTTTCGCCGTGCGAAAGGCTGGCGTAGCCAAGCACCTCGTCGTTGAAGCGGTAACTCAGGCTCAGCAGCCCCGACGGCGCGAAACTGTACTGGCTGAGGTCGCCCGAATCGTAGGCCCCCACGCGGCCCTGGCGTGCTGTCGCGGCTGCACCGGTGACCGCGGCACCGCCAAAGGGATCGTCGCGGGTCACCCAGGCATTCTTCTCTTCATAGGTGCCGCGCACGCCTGCGGTGAAGTCCAGGCGCTCGGTCAGGTGCCAGGTGCCCTGGGCGAACAACGCGTAGCTGTCGGTATCGATATGGCCGTTGCCGAGGGTAGTGACGTTGGCCAAGGCACCGGCCGGGGTGGCGTTCCAGATGTCGGCCTGGGGGCCGTAATAGGTGAACGACTTGTTGTCCAGGTCCTGCTTGAAGTAGTAGGCCCCCAGCACGTAGTCGAAGAAGCCGCCGGTGGGCGAGGCCAGACGCAGTTCCTGCGAGTACTGCTTGTCGCGCACCGACACGCCCGCGTTGTAGGCGGCGGGCACGTTGAGGCCGTCGTCGTTGCGTGGCGTGAAATCCCACCAGCGGTAGGCGGTGATCGAGGTCAGGGTGAAGTCGTTGGGCAGCGTCCAGTTGGCCTCAACCGAAGTGCCGCCCTGGAACACCTTGACCATCTGGTCGGCATCGAAGTTGACCTTGCGCTTCTTGCCCGACACCAAGGTAGCGCCAGCCTGGCTGGCCAGGCTTTCGTAGCGGTTGACGCCGTTGATGGTCGGGCCGGTGCTGTAGAGGCTGAGGATGCCGTTGTTGGAGTCCTCTTCGTTGTACTCGCCGATCCAGCGCAGGTTGAAGGTATCGCTGGGCTTGAACAGCAACTGGGTGCGAAAACCCTGGCGCTTGCCACCGTTGAGATCGTCGCCGTTGTAGAGGTTTTTCACATAGCCGTCGTCCTCGGTGCGGTAAGCGCTGATGCGCCCGGCGAGGGTGTCGGTGATCGGGCCGGAGAAACTGCCTTGCGTTTGCCAGTAGCCGTCCTCGCCCAGCGACGATTGCACGCTGCCCTCGCGCTGGAAGGTTGGCTTGCGTGTGGTGATGTTGAGTACCCCGGCCGTGGTGTTCTTGCCGAACAGCGTGCCCTGCGGGCCACGCAGCACTTCGAGCTGCTCGACGTCGAGCAGGTCGAACACGGCCATGCCGGGGCGCCCCAGATAGACGTTGTCCAGATACACCCCGACGCTGCCTTCGAGGCCATCGCTGGCCGGGTTGTTGCCCAGGCCGCGGATCGAGATGCTCGACTGGCGCGCATGGACGTAGGCGACATTGGTGCTGGGCACCAGTTGCTGCAGGTCCTGCACTCGGTAGATACGCTGGGTTTCCAGGGTTTCGCTGCCCAGCACGCTGATGGGCGTGGGCACGCTCTGCGAGGTTTCCTCGCGGCGCCGGGCATTGACTGTGACGGTGCCAAGCTTGGCGTCCTGTTCGACGGTGGGCGCAGCGTCGGCAGGCGCCGGCTCGGCGAGGACATGACCGGCGGTCGCCAACAGCACACCAGCGGCCAGGGGTTGCAGGGTGAACAGCGACGCACGCGTCGGCCAACGGAAAACTCGCGACATGCAGATGCTCCTTGAGGCATGGGCCCTGGCGAGCATTTCCGTTGACGGAACCGAATCGCAGTCAGAGGGGCTTATATTCTTTTAAGAGATATAAATATTTGCATTTCATATTTTGTGGAATAAGTAACTGCATTTATAAGGTTCACAACCCTTGTCAGCAATTGCATTTCACCGAAAGTTTTCATGTAGAAAATGCATATCGATCTCCGTCAGCTTCGCCACTTCATCGCCCTGGTCGAGCACCGCAGCTTCGTCGCCGCCGCCGCGGCCGTGAACTTGTCGCAATCGGCCTTCAGCCGCAGCATCCAGACGCTGGAGCACAACATCGGCTGTCGCCTGGTCGACCGCGCCAGCAAGGAGCTGGCACCGACCCGCCAGGGCCAGTTGGTACTGGAGCATTCGCGGCGCCTGGTGCATGGCGCGCACAACCTGGTCAACGAGATCAACCAGTTCAATGGCGCGACGACCGGCATGGTGCGCTTCGGTTCGGGGCCGGCGCCTGCCGGTGGGCTGGTGCCGCGCGCGGTGGCGCGCTTCGTGACCGAGTTTCCGGCGGCGCGCACCTGCTTCCAGGTGGATAACTGGCAGGCGTTGAACCGCAGGCTGATGGCCGAGGAGATCGAGTTCTTCGTCGCCGACACCCGTCAGTTCGAAGCCGACCCGGACTACCGGGTGCACAAACTCACGCCGCAACGCTGGTACTTCTGTTGCCGCGCCGGGCATCCGCTGACCGAGCGCAACGAGGTGCGCGCGCGTGACCTGTTCGACTACCCGATGGCCACCACCTTGCGCCCGCCGAACATCCGCAAGGTGCTCAGCGAGATGAGCGGCCGCCAGGACTTCCTGCCCAACGTGGAGTGCGAGCATGGCTATGCGCTGCTCAACGTGGTGATGCAGTCAGACACCATCGGCATCGCCTGCCGGGGCAACTTGCGGCCTTATCAGGATGAAGAGCGGCTGGTGGCGCTGGAGCTGGTGGACCTGACGGCGGAACAGGAAGAGGCTTGCCATACCCGCTACGGCATCGTCAGCCGGGTGGGCTATGGGTTGTCCCCATTGGCGCAGGGGTTGGTGCGGCAGTTGATTGCTTGTGATGGGGAAGGTTAGGGATCGGTCGTGGACTTTTCGCGGGCAAGCGCGCTCCCACAGGGAGCGGACTTGCCCGCGAAGAAGCCGACACACCCGCTACAGGATCACCCCTTGCGTGTGGTCCGACTCAACTGCCCATCCACCCCCACCGGCACCTCACCGGCCAGGGTCACCCGCCGCACGATCCGCGGCTGGGTACCGTAATCGTCCACCGCATAGTGCTGCGTCGCGCGGTTATCCCAGATCGCCACGTCCCCCGCCTGCCAGCGCCAGCGCACGGTGTTCTCCAGACGCGTCACATGCCCCTGCAGCAAGTTGAACAGGTGGTTCGAATCCGCCTGTGAATACCCCTTGATGCGCTTGACGAAGTGCCCAAGCTGCAACACCCGTTCACCGCTGATCGGGTGCACGCGCACCAGCGGATGCTCGGTCTCGTACACGGTCGAGGTGAACACCTTGCGGTAGCGCTCCAGCCGCTCGGGGTCCACATCCGGCTTGGCGCCGGCATAGTCGTACTCGTTGCTGTGCACGGCCCAGAGCTTGTCGGCCAGCTCGCGCAGCGGTTCAGGCAGCTCTTGATAGGCGCTCGCGGTGTTGGCCCAGACCGTGTCGCCACCGGAGGCTGGCGCCACCACGCTGCGCAGGATCGACGCCTTGGGGTAGGCGTCGACGAAGGTCACGTCGGTGTGCCAGGAGTTGGCGCGCTGGCCCTCGGCACCGTCGAGCTGCAACAGGTAGCGGGTGCCATCGACCACCGGCACGGTGGGGTGGGCGATTGGCTCGCCGAGCCGCTTGGCGAAAGCTTCCTGGCCCTGGTCGTCGAGGTGGGTCTGGTTACGGAAGAAGATCACCTTGTACCGCACCAGCGCCGCCTGGAGGGCGTCGACGGTGGCAGTGTCCAGGTCAGCGGACAGCTTCAGGTTGCGGATCTCGGCACCGATGCGGCCGGCGACCGGATGGATATCGAGTTCCAGGGCTTGTGGCGCGGCGGCCAATGCGGCGTTGCTCATGTCGTGCTCCTTACGATGGATTCAGCGGGCGGCCTGGACGGCCTGTTCCTGTTGCAGGGCGGTATCGATGAAACGAGGGTCGATCCAGTCGGATACCTGGAAGCTGCGGCGAATCAGGCGCTCCTTGGCGGCCAGGTCGACGCCCTGCTGCAGCAGGCCGACGAATTCGCCGTCCAGGCGCGGATCGAAGTAGTGGGCGAGGTTTTCCTGGGCCAGGTCATCGCTGAGCACGCTGCGCGGCCAGTTGGCGGTGCTCGACACCAGATCCAGGTACGCCTCGCGGTTGCGCTCGTCACGCAGCCAGTTCACCGCCTGCTGCTGGGTGCTGACCAGGCGCTGGACCAGGTCCGGGTGCTTGCGGATGAACTCGCCCGTGCCTACGAGTACCGACTGGGTACTGCCAGCGCCTTTGAGGTCGCGCGAGTTGACCGGCAGCTCGACCAGCCCGCGGTCACGCAGCGACAGCAGGTTCGACAGGCCCCAGGTGGCGTCGATCTGCTTGGCGGCGAGCGCCGCGTTGGACGCGTTGAAGTCCAGGTTGATGACTTTCAGGTCGCGCTCCGAGAGGCCCTGGCTGGCCAGGGCGCTGGCAAACGACAGCTGGTTGGCGGTGCCACGGAACACCGCCACGCGCTTGCCCTTCAGATCCGCCAGGCTGTGGATGCCGGAGCCCGGCACCACCCCCAGGTAGCTCTTCACCCCACGCACCCCGGCCGCCAGCACATGAGTGTCCAGGCCGCTGGACTTGCCGATGATCGCGGCCAGGTCGCCCAGGTAGGCGAAGTCTGCCTGGCCGTTGGCCAGAGCTTCGTTGACTGCAGGCCCGGCACCCTTGAAGAAGCGCCAGTCGATGCGGATGCCATCCTGGGCGAAGGCTTTTTCCAACAGTTGCTGATCACGCAGCACATCGACCACGCCCCCGGCGCTGGGTTTGCTGCCAGCGCTCAGGTCAGGCACGGCGATACGGATGACCTCGGGCTTGGCGCTGTCAGCGGCCTGAGCGGCCTGAGCGGCCAGCGGCAGGACGCTGCACAGCGCGGCGAGCAATAGGTGGCGGAACGGGGTTTTCATGGCATGGCTCCTTGGCAGGCTGCCGCCGGCGATGACCGGCGCGTTGGCCAAACGCTAGGCCGCCCCGCTTAGAACCGGCAAAGACCGAAAACTCATGCTCAAGTAACCGAAAGCTATAAATGAGCAAAGACGCGGCTCTGCGCCCGGCTTGCGCAGGACGCATCGCAAATATGAGCAAAACGCAATGTCCGGGGGCTTCCCGATGCACAGGATGCATGCTCTTATTTCTTTGATATTGGCATTGAATATTTTTTATTCCTTTAGCGCATAAGCTTGAAACGCTTCAAGAGAGGGATCGATGAGCGAGAGCACGACAGCGTTGAGCCAGGGCGGTTGGCGGGTATCCTTCGCGAGGCGCGGCTGGGCAGACAAGGCGATCCCTTGGGTGATCCCGGTCGCCGTGGCGCTTTTGTGGTGGGTGGCCAGCCAGCGGCACTGGATGAGCGAGCAGATCCTGCCGGCTCCGTCATTGGTCTGGCAGACGGCTCTGGAGTACGGCTCGGGCGAGCTCTGGGGCCACCTGTGGATAAGCCTGCAGCGCCTGCTCTGGGGTCTGCTCGCCGGGATCGTCAGCGGCCTGTTGCTCGGCACCTGGCTGGGCAGCTCTCGCCGCGCCCAAACCCTGGTGCTACCAACCTTCATCGCCCTCGCGCAGATCCCGACACTGGCCTGGATCCCGCTGTTCATGCTGTTCTTCGGCATCGGCGAATGGCTCAAGCTGGTGGTGCTGGTCAAGGCCGTGGTGGTACCGGTCACCCTGCACACACTGATCGGTATACGCGACGCCCAGCCCCGGCTGCGCGAGGCCGCCGCCGTGCTGCGCCTGCCGCCACACCTGTTGTTCCTGCGCCTGCTGCTGCCCGCCGCCCTGCCCGCGTTCCTGGCCGGCGTGCGCCTGGGCCTGGCAACCGGCTGGACCTCTTTGCTGGCAGTGGAACTGCTGGCCTCCAGCGAAGGCATCGGATACCTGATGGTCTGGGGCCGGCAGTTGTTCATGCTCGACCTGGTGTTTCTCTGCATCCTGCTGATCGGTGTGGTCGGGGCCGGCATGGAACACGGCTTCTCGCGCCTGGAGCGCCGGCTGCTGTACTGGCCGCAGTCGGCGACCGGCGAACAACGCCAGCGTGATACCTCGCGCGCCTGGCAGGGATGGCTGCTGCCGCTGGCGTTGCTGGCGTTGTGGCAGGCCAGCAACAGTTTCGGTTGGGTCGACGGCAATATCCTCACCTCACCGCTCGAGGTGCTGCGCAGCCTGATTGGCGGCCTGTTCGATGGCTCGCTCCCCGACGCCATGGCGCGCAGCCTGCAGCGCACCCTGCTCGGCCTGCTGCTCGGCGGTGGCGCAGGCTTTGCCGTGGGCCTGGTGCTGGGATTGTCGCGCACCGGCGAGCGCCTGTTCGGGCCAAGCCTGTCGGCGCTGCGCCAGGTCGCGCTGTTCGCCTGGGTGCCGCTGCTGACCGCCTGGTTCGGCCTGGGTGAAGGGTCGAAGCTGGTGTTCGTCGGGCTGGCAGCGTTCTTCCCGTTGCTGATCGCCACCCAGCGTGGCATCGCCAGCCTGTCGCCGCAGCTTGGGGAAGCGGCACGCACACTGCGGCTGGACCTGCCCCATCGCCTGCGCCTGCTGGTGTTGCCCGGCGCCGCCCCGGCTATTTTCGCCGGCCTGCGCCTGTCGTTGATCTACGCCTGGCTGGGCACCATCGGCGCGGAATACTTCATGCCTTCGGACGGCGGTATCGCCAGCCTGATGCTGGGCGCTCAACAGCTGTTTCGCATGGACCAGGTGATGGCCGCGATGGTGCTGATCGGCCTGGTCGGTGCCCTGCTCGGCAACCTCGGACAACGCCTCGAATCGCGCGCCACGCGCTGGAGAACCGCATGAACGCCTTCAACACCTCGGCCCTGCACGCCGCCAATCAACCCGACGCCACCCCGCCGCTGGTCAGCTTCGAAAACGTCGGTAAGACCTTCAGCGTCGACGGCCAACCGTTCGAGGCCATTCGCGGCTTCGACCTGTCGATCAACGAAGGTGAATTCATCGCCATCGTGGGCGCCTCGGGCTGCGGCAAGTCCACCCTGTTGCGCCTGCTGGTGGGGCTGGACAACGACTTCAACGGCAGCATCCGTATCGACGGCCAGCCGGTGACCGGCATCGGTGGTGAACGCGGCATCGTGTTCCAGGAGCATCGCCTGTTCCCTTGGCTGACGGTCGAGCAGAACATCGCCCTGGGCCTGGTCAACGACCCGCTCACCCAGGGCGAGCGAGCGCGCAAGGTGCATGAGTTCGTGCAACTGGTGGGGCTGACGGGGTTCGAGTCAGCCTATCCGCACCAGCTTTCCGGGGGCATGGCACAGCGCGTGGCGATCGCCCGCGGGCTGGTGGCAAGCCCGCGCATCCTGCTGCTGGACGAGCCCTTCGGCGCACTGGATGCCTTGACCCGGCAGCAGTTGCAGGACGAATTGCTGGCGATTCGCGAACGGTCGGGGGTGACCATCTTGCTGGTCACCCATGATGCCGAAGAAGCCACGTATCTGGCCGACCGAGTGGTGGTGCTGGAGCCACGGCCAGGGCGGATCAAGGCGGTGGTCGAGATCGAGCTGCCGCATCCGCGCTTGCGCACGGGCGTGGCCTTGCACGGCCTGCGCGAAAAGGTGCTGCAGCAGATCACCGGGGCGGGTGACCACCTGAGGCCTGCGCCGAGCCGGGTGGAAGGATTGCGGCCGGAACTGATTGCGCTGTGAGTGCTTCGCGGGTAAGCCTGCTCTTGGAGGCTTGGGTTCGCATGCAACTTCTGTGGGAGCGGGCTTGCCCGCGACGCAGCCTGCCAGGTCACTGCAGCTCGCGCAAATACGCCCAGGGATAGATCCCTCGATCATGCCCATCGCTGAACATCAGTTGCAGGCCATATCCCTGCAGCTCGATGCGCTCTATCCGCACATCTTCCGCCACCAGGCTGATCCCGCCACGCAACCTGGCCGCACGGCACTGCGAGCAAGGGCAAGCACCGCGCAGGCGAGCATGGCTGATCACCTGGCGCACCTCGCCCCACTGCAGCGCCAGCTCGCCCTCGCTGCGCTGGTTCGACACGCCACTGGGCACATCCATCACGCCACACCCTGCAACTGCGCCAGGGCGATACGTATTGCCTTGCGCACTTCGGGGTCGCTGTCGTCTTCGGCCCCCCGCAGCACCGCCAAAGCCCGCGCATCGCCCAGCTCGCCCAGGGCCAGGGCAGCCTCCTTGCGCAGGTTGGCGATGCCATGGCCGAGCAGCACGGCCAAGCCGTCCAGCGCTGGGCGGTGGCGCAGGCGGCCAAGCGCCCGGGCGGCCCGCAGACGCACTTGCCAATAGCTGTCATTCAACGCGGCAATCAGTGCATTGCCCGCCTCCGCCTCGCCCACCTTGCCCAAGGTCGTGGCGGCTTCTTCGCGCACCTGCCAGGCGGGGTCGCCCAGCGCGGCAATCAACGCCGGCAATACACTGCCGTCGCGGGCCAGGCCCAGTGCGCCAATGGCCGCGCGGCGCACGTCGGTATCCACCTCTTCACCGGCCAGACGCGCCAACGCGGGCAATGCCGGCTCATGCTTGAGCCAGCCAAGAATCCCCACCGCCTCACGGCGCACCGCTGCCTCGCCATCGCCCAGCGCCAGCAGCGCAGGTGCGGCGGCTTCTTCCAGGCGCAACTCGCGCAGGGCGCGCAGGGCACTGGCACGCACGAAAGGCTCGGCGTGGTTGACCCACGGCAAGATCAACAGCCCTGCCTCCAAGCTCTTAAGCTCACTCAGGCTCTGCGCCGCCGCCAGGCGCACGGGTTCGGCGGCATCGGCCAACGCCGCACACAGGGCCTGCACCACTTCGGGGTCCTCCCAGGCCTCCAGCAGGCGCGCGGCCTCGGCGCGCACTTCGGCGTGGGTGTCGACCAGCAGCGCATCGGTCAGCCAAGGCAGGCTTTCGGGGTCTTCGAGATCGGCCAGCTCGATCAGCGCGATGCGCCGTACGCCAGCGTCGCCATCGCCCAAGCGTGGCAGCAGGTCGAGGATATCGGGGTTGTCGGTGATTCGATCAGTCATAGGGCGATCCGTAGCGCAGGAGGGTCGGTGTCGGGCAGGCCCAACGGTGTCAGGCGCGGCAGTTCGCGGCCTTCTTCATGGCGCAGCAGCGCCAGGCAGTGACGCTTGAGGTGGGTGAACGCCGGGCTGGTCAGCAGGCTCGCGCGACGCGGGCGGGCGAAGTCCAGCCGCAGGTCTTCGATGAATCGCCCGGGGCGCGGGCTCATCACCAGGATGCGGTCGGCCAGGAACAGCGCTTCGTCGATATCGTGGGTGACGAACACCACGGTGGTGCGGATGCGCGTCCAGATATCCAGCAGCAACTCCTGCATGCGCGAGCGGGTCTGTGCGTCGAGGGCACCGAAGGGTTCGTCCATCAACAGCAGGCGCGGATGGTTGATCAGCACCCGGGCGATCTCGGCCCGTTGCTGCATGCCGCCAGACAACTGGCTGGGCCAACGCTCGGCGAAGTCGGCAAGCCCCACGAGTTGAAGCATTTCATGGGCGCGGCGCTGGCGTTCGGGCTTGGCCACCCCCTGCATCTTCAGGCCGAAAGCGACGTTGTCGAGCACGCTGCGCCAGGGCAGCAGGGTATGGTGCTGGAACACCATGCCGCGCTCGGGCGACGGGCCGTCGATGGGCTGGCCATCGACGTGCAACTGGCCGCCGGCCGGCATCAGGTGGCCGGCCAGGGCACCGAGCAGGGTGGACTTGCCACACCCGGAGGGGCCAAGGATGCACACGAATTCGCCCGGGGCGATGGCAAAGTCCAGCGCCTGCACGGCCTCGAACGCCTCGCGGCCCTGCCCCAGACGTATCGACACGCCCTGCGCCTCGATACGCCCCGGCGTTGGCGCCTGCTGATAACGGCCCATCACGAACTCCTCCGCGCGCGGTACCAGGGCGTGGCCAGCGCACCGAGGCGCTTGACCAGGGCACTACTGCCCATGCCCAACAGGCCGATCAGCAACATCCCGACGATGATGTCCGGGTAGTTCTGCAAGGTGTAGGACTCCCAGGTGTAGTAGCCAATGCCGAACTGCCCGGAGATCATCTCGGCGGTCACCAGGCAGAACCACGAGGTGCCCATGCCGATGGCCAGGCCCGTGACGATGCTTGGCAATGCACCAGGCAGCACCACTTCCCGCAGGATCGCCCAGCGCCCTGCCCCCAGGCTGCGCGCCGAGGCGACCAGCCGTGGGTCGACCGCCTCGACGCCATGCACGGTGTTGAGCAGGATCGGGAACAACGCGCCGGTGAAGGTGATGAACACCATCGACAGCTCCGAGGACGGAAACATCAGGATCGCCAGGGGAATCCACGCCACCGCCGGGATCGGCCGCAGCACTTCCAGCGGCGGTAGCAGGGTGTCTTCGGCCCATTTCGAGCGACCGATCAACAGCCCCAACACCACCCCCAGCACTGCTGCAGCCAGATAGCCGGCGAATACCCGCGACAGGCTGCTGCCCAGGTGCGCCAGCAGCGCATTGGAGGCCAGCAGCTGCCAGGCCGCATCGAGCACCGCGCCGGGCGTCGGCACATAGGTGAAGGTGAACAGGCCGAAGTTCAGCTTGTGGCTGGCCGCCACCTGCCAGAACAGCAGGCAGGCCAGCAACGAAGCCAGGCGCAACGGCCAGCGCGCGAGGGAACGGCTCATGTGGATTCTCCCGGCTCCATTCACTCAGCGCTGAGCGATGAGCTTGCGGTTGGCGTCGCCGAAGTCCAGCGCTTCGCCGCCGTGGGCCTTGGCGTACTGCTCAGCCTGGTCCTTGAGCAGGAAGGCTGACAGCTCGCCCTTGGCGTTGCGCACGAACCACGCCTGGTTGGCCAGCAGCTTGATGCCGCTGTCGGCGGCCTGGGCGTAGATCGCGCGGATATCCTTGCCCTCCTGCTCGAGCTGGGCGAGGGCGCTAAGGGCGGCTTCCGGCGAGGCGTAATGACGGACCTTGTCTTCGCCGCGCACCCAGATCTGCGCCAGGCGGCTGAAGTCGGTGATCGGCTTGCCGGTCAAGGCGTCATTGGCATTCAGCGGCGATGGGGCGTAGTTCTTGAGTGCCTTGTCGTAGTCCAGGCCAGCCTGCTTGAAGGCTGCGCGGATGTACTGGTCGTCGATGAAGCGGTCGGTGTCCAGGCCGCGATCGGTCTTTTTCAGCAGCTTGAGGGTGTCGATCGAGGTGTTGACGGCCTGGCGATACTCGGGCTTCCAGGTCAGATCGCGGGTCTGCAGGCCGAGGGGGCCGTGGAACAGGTAATTGACCTCGGCCTCGATGCCGGTGACCTTCTCGATCAGCTCGCTGTACTTTTCAGGTTCGGCCGCGATCAGGCGATCGGCTTCAAGGCTGGCGCGCAGGTAGGCGGTGACCACCTCCGGGTATTTCTTCGCATAGTCCGCATCGACCAGTGCGCCGTGGAAGGTCGGCGCGTTGGCCTGGGAGCCGTCGTAGATCTTGCGAGCGAAGCCACGGTTGGGGAACAGCTCGGCGAAGGGCACGAAATCGGCGTGGGCCTCGATGCGGTTGCTGCGCAGGGCAGAACCTGCAATTTCCGGGGCCTGGGCGATGATCCGCACATCCTTCTGCGGGTCCCAACCCTGGGCGGCGATGGCGCGCAGCAGCATGCCGTGGGCGGTGGAGGCGAATGGCACGGAGATGGTCTGGCCCTTGAGTTCGGCCAGCGACTGCACGCTGGAGGCGGCGGGCACCACGATGCCGTTGCCGCTGCCATGCACGCTGCCCGACAGCACGCTGATGAACAGGCTGCGCTTGCCGGCATCGAGGTGGGCGACACCGTTGAACGAGCCGGGGAAGTCGGCCATGGCGCCGAAGTCGAGCTTGCCGGCGACCATTTCGTTGGTCAGCGGCGCGCCGCTGGTGAAGTTCTTCCACTCCACCTGGTAGGACGCGTCCTTGTACTTGCCGTCGTGGGGCAGGTACTTCTCCAACAGGCCCAGCTCACGGATCAGCAGGCCGCCAGTGGCGCAGTTGATGGTGGTGTCCTGGGTGCCGATGGCCACACGGATGGTTTCGGCGCTGGCGTTCAGGCCAGTGATCGCCAGCGCGAGGCCGGCCACGGTTGCTGCAAGGCGCATGGGTGTTTCCCCTCGAATCGTCTAGGTATTGGAATCGTCTCCGCCACCAGGCTTGGGTGGTGGGAAACGAGGGGCTTGCGGTGTGGGCGTCCGGTGGTTCGCCGGATGGCGGGGGTGTTTTCAGCGCAGCAGGTAGGGGATATCCACCTTCACGGCGCCGGTCGGGCAGTCTTTCTCGCAGGGCATGCAGTACCAGCACTCGTCGAAGGCCATGTAGGCCTTCTGCGTGGCTGGGTTGATGGCCAAGAGGTCCATCGGGCACACCTCGACGCAGACGGTGCAGCCTTTTTCGGCGATGCACTTGTCTTCGTCGATGGTGACCGGGGCGCTGCTGCGAAAGAAGATTTCCTGGGGTTGGTAGGCCATTTCACGGGGTCCTCGGGGCCTTTGGCCCTCGTTTCTATAAGGGTGCGCGCGCCCCTGTGGGAGCGGGTTTACCCGCGAACCAGGGCAAAGCCCTGGCCATGCACCGCGGTGTTGTCTTCGCGGGTAAACCCGCTCCCACAGAGTGAATGTGGTTCCAACAGGTCGCGGCGCTGCTCAGGCCGCGTCGGCCTTCACCCGCAGTCGGTCGTAGGCACTCTGCTCCTCGGCATCCAGGGCAATCAGGTACGGCTCCACCGGCTTCTTGAAGCTGGTCATCTCGCCGTCCTCACCCTTCTTCAGATGGCAGTGGCAGAACCACTCGGCATCGTTGCGCTCGGGGAAATCGACCCGGTGGTGGTACAGCCCCCAGCGGCTCTCCTGGCGGAACAACGAGGCCCGCGCCGCCATCTCGGCGCAGTCGCGGATCACGCTCACTTCCATGGCTCGCATCAGTTCATGGGGGTTGCTGGCCTTCATCTGCTCGAGGTCGCGCTCGATCTCGGCGAAACGGGTCAGGCCGATCTCCATTTTCTTGGTCACTTTCGGCGGCTGCAGGTAGTCGTTGACCATGCGCCGCAGCTTGTACTCGACCTGCGCCGGCGGCAGGCCGTGCTCGCGCTGCAGCGGCGCGAACACCCGCGCCTGCTCGCGCTCGACCTGGGCCACATCGACCTCGGCCAGCTCGCGCCCGGCGACGTAACGCGCGGCATTGATCCCGGCGAACCAGCCGTAGGTGAAGGCACCGAGCATGTAGTTGTGCGGCACCGCTGCCATGTCACCGGCGGCATACAGGCCCTTGACGCTGGTCTCGGCCTTCTCGTTGACCCACACCCCCGAGGCCGAATGCCCGGAGCAGAAACCGATTTCGGAGATGTGCATCTCCACCATGTGCTGGCGATAGTCGGTGCCGCGCCCGGCGTGGAACTGGCCACGGCTGGGGCGCTCGTTGCTGTGCAGGATCTCTTCGATGTTCTGGATGGTTTCCTCGGCCAGGTGATCGAGCTTGAGGAACACCGGGCCGTTACCACCTTCGAGCTCCTGGTGGAACTCCCACATCATCTGCCCGCTCCAGTAGTCGCACTCGATGAAGCGCTCGCCCTTGCTGTTGGCGGTGTAGCCGCCCAGGGGGCCGGTGACGTAGGCGCAGGCAGGGCCGTTGTAGTCCTTGATCAGCGGGTTGATCTGGAAGCACTCGAGATTCGCCAGCTCTGCACCCGCGTGATAGGCCATGGCATAGCCGTCGCCGGCGTTGGTCGGGTTCTCGTAGGTGCCCATCAGGTAGCCCGACGAGGGCAGCCCGAGGCGCCCGGCCGCGCCGCAGGCGAGGATCACCGCCTTGGCACGGACCACGCGGAATTCACCGCTGCGGCAATCGAAGCCCAGCACCCCGGCGGCAGCGCCTTCAGCGTCAAGCAGCACGCGGGTGCAGACCATGCGGTTGCTGATCTCCACGCGGGCGCGCTTGAGCTGGCGGTACAGCACCTTCTTGATGTCGTGGCCCTCGGGCATCGGCAGCACGTAGGCGCCCATGTGATGGACCTTCTTCACCGCGTAGTCGCCGGTCTCGTCCTTCTCGAACTTCACGCCCCAGCGGTCGAGCTGCTCGATGGTCTCGAAGCTCTTGGTGGCGTAGGCGTGCACCGTGGCCTGGTTGACGATGCCATCGTTGGCGACGGTGATTTCCTTGGTGTACTGCTCAGGGGTGGCGTGTCCGGGGATGATCGCGTTGTTCAGGCCATCCATGCCCATGCTGATGGCGCCACTGCGCTTGACGTTGGCCTTGTCGAGCAACAGCACGCGCAAGCGCTTGTCGTGCTCTTTGGCCTTGATCGCCGCCATCGGCCCGGCGGTGCCGCCGCCGATGACGATGATGTCGTAGTCCTGGGTCTGGATGCTCATGCCTTGCCCCCTTTCTGGCGGTCGATGCGCAGGCGGTACTGGAAGGCATCGCCGCGGTAATAGAGGTGTTCGAAGTCCAGCGGCGTGCCATCGGCGGCGTGGGTCAGGCGCTCGATGCGCATGATCGGCGAGCCCTCTTCCACTTCCAGCGCCTGGGTCAGGTCGCTGTCGGCGAGTACCGCGTCGATGGCAAGGTCGGCATGGCCCAGGGCGATTCCACAGTCGTTTTCCAGCAGCAGGAAGATGTCGCGGGTGACCAGGTCGGCCTTTTCCAGCTTCTCGCCGACATGCTTGGGCAACCAGGTCAGCTCCAGCGAGACCGGCTCGCGGTTGATCAGCCGCACCCGGCGAATCTCGGTCACCAGGCTGCCCTCCTCGACCTGCAAGCGCGCCGCCACCAGCGCAGTGGCCGGCACATGGCGAAAGCTGCGCAGGCGGTTGAGCACTTCGTAGCCCATCTGCGTCATCGACTCGGCCAGGCCCTGCAGGGTGCTGACGTTCTGGAACGCCTTGGGCTTGGCGACGAAGGTGCCCTTGCCATGGATCTTGAAGATAAGCCCCTCTTTCTGCAGATCACCCAGCGCCTGGCGCACGGTGATACGACTGACCCCGAACGCCTTGCCCAGCTCGCTTTCCGACGGCATGCGGCTGTGCGGCGGGTAGGTGCCATCGAGGATGCGCTCGCGCAGCAGTTCCTTGAGCTGGGTGTAGAGCGGTACCGGGGACAGGGGGAGCAGTTCGGCCATGGGTCTCTTCGCTAGTCGGCTGACTTGTTATAACAAGTTGTGACCAGAGGATAGGGGTATAAGCGGGGTTGGGGAAATATCGATATGGCATATGGATAGTTTGGATCGTGATGTGCTGGAAAGACTCACGCAAATTTCCACCCCAGAAACGAAAAAACCGGCTCGAGGCCGGTTTTTTCACCTCAACGGCCAGCGAACTTAATCGCTGCGTACGAGGCTGAGTAGTACTGCGATAATCGGTCATCCGAGAAGGAATTTCGAGCTTTCTTTTGCATTTTTCGACAATGAAGCCTGGCCCTGGGCAAGTCCTACATCAGATTTTCCCCATTGCGCGTAGTCCATTTCCCAAAGACACTTTTGCCGCACTCAAGCCATTGCGAGAGGCGTGCGGCGCCCTCTAGGCTCGCCCGGTCGTTGCCAAATCAACGATCGGGTTTAGCCACTCGGATCAAAGACGGTCGCACCTCGCCTGCACATTCCAGAGCGTTGCTCGGGTGCTTCATGGCGGCTGTGCGTGGGGCACCCTTGGGTGCGCCGGGTGCCGTCTTCCCGGTTGGCTAACCCGCGTACAGCTGCCACCTATTCGTTTAGCCACGGGTCTGCGGCAGCTCTAACAAGACGGAGCTGTAGCCATGAAAAAACGCGTTCCCGACCCACCCCGCCTCACCCTCATCACCAATCCCGCCTTCTCCATCCAAACCGACATGATCGCCCCCGACGCCCTGGTCCACGCCAGCGCACTGCTGCTCGGCGTTGCCGAAACCATCGACGAGCATTGCCGCGCCTGCGCCGGAGCGCCCGGCCTGAACATGCTGGCCAACGCTGCCCAAAGCGCCGAAACCGCGCGGGCACTGGCTGAACATGCCTTGAACCGGATCTGAGGGAATGTCCATGGACGATCAATCGAATCACTACACCACTGCCGGCATCGCCACATTCCTGGACATGTTCAGGGTGCAGCCCGGCGTACCGCTGGAGCGGGTGCTGGAGGAAGTCTCGGTCGTGCTCGGCTGCATCCGTGACCTGAGCGACCAGGAAGACGCGCGCCCTGCCGCAGTAACGGCACTGCACTACCTCAGCGCCCTGGCCAAGGGGTTGATGAATGATCTGGAGATTGCGCGCAACAGCGTGCATTGAGCCATCCAGTACTCTGGTGACCTCTTCGCGCACAAGTCGCAGCGGCGAAGAGGTCACTACAGGCCCAAATCCCAGGGAAAAACAGCCACAGATCAAGGCGATGGACGCCACCGGCGCAGATGGGTATCATTGCGCCGCGTTGCACTCGTAGCTCAGCTGGATAGAGTACTGCCCTCCGAAGGCAGGGGTCGTGGGTTCGAATCCCGCCGAGTGCGCCATCTCCGAAAGCCCTGGGAAATCTCCCGGGGCTTTTTCGTTTGTGCGCCAGGTGGCGTCCCGCCTCTCCCCCGACACCGCCCATTGGTGTTAGCGTGGGAATGTTTCCTACAAATGGACATCCCCTTTAAACCCTTCGCGAAGGAATGCGTGTACCCATGCCCTTGCCCAAGCTTTCTGCCGTCTCCCTGATGCTCGCCAGCCTTGCGCTGTTCGCCGTTCCAGCCCACGCCAATCTCAGCCCGCAACAGTCCGCCGCCATCCTCAAGGCCTACGACGGCAGCGACCCGGCCGACTTCAAGCAATTCATCGGCAAGCTGGCCAACAGCGACCTGGCCAAGGCCGACAAGCTCGACGAAACCCTCAAGGCCTATCTGGCAGGCAAACCGCTCGGCGCCGAGCAGCAGAACGAAATCAACCGCCTGCTGGGCCTGTACACCCGCATCAAGTACGGCAAGGCCGCCACCGAGACCCTGCGCGAGCTGGTAGAGATCCCGACCTTCCAGGTCGAGGGCCTGCCACAGCACGAGAACCCTGAATTCCACAAGATCGCCGACAAGATCAAGGCACTGGCCGAAAGCTTCGGCCTTGAGTTCCGCAACATCGACAACCGCGTCTACGAGATCACCCTCGGCGAAGGCAAGGAAGTGATTGGCATCCATGCTCACGCCGACGTGGTGCCGGTCAATCCGGACAACTGGAAGCTGGAAGACGGCACGCGCCTCGATCCGTTCAAGGTCACCCTGGTGGGTGATCGCATGTACGGCCGTGGCACCGAGGATGACAAGAACGGCATCGTCGTCGCGCTCTACGCACTGAAGGTCGCCAAGGACGAGAAGCTGCCACTGGCGCGTCAGTTCAAGCTGTTGGTGGATACTACCGAAGAAACCTCCGGCGACGCCATTCCCTACTACTTCGCCCGCAACGCCACACCGGACTACAACCTGGCGCTGGATGGCGGCTACCCGGTGGTGATCGCCGAGAAGGGCTATGGCACCGTCATGGCCAGCTTCAGCAAGCGCGCGGGTGAAGGCAAGGGCGCCGAGGTGATCAACCTCACTGGCGGCCTGGCCACCAACCAGATCCCCACCACCTCGGTGGCGACGCTGATCGGTGACCATCCGGCCGATCTGGCCCGGCGTCTGAAAAAGGCTGGCAACGAGTACCGCAAGGCCAACGGCAAGGACTTCAAGATCGACACCGTGGTCTCCGGCAAGCAGGTGATCCTGACCGTGACCGGCGTCTCCGCGCACTCCTCCTCGCCACAGTCAGGGGTCAACCCGGTGGCACGCATGCTCGACTTCCTCAACGGCCTGGGCGATCGCGTGCCGCTCAAGCACAACCACATCACCGATGCCGCACGCTACGCCGCCGACAACTGGGGGCTGGACTACCTGGGCACCAAACTGGGGGTCGGCTTCAAGGACGATTTCATGGGGCCGCTGACCGCCTCGCTGACCTACGTCGGCCTGGACCAGAAAGCCCTGAAGCTGGCGGTGAACCTGCGCATCCCCAAAGGCAAGCCGATCGACACGATCAAGGACGAGTTGGCTGACAAGCTCGGTGATTGGGCGCGTACCAGCCACACCTCGGTGGCCTTCGAGTACACCCTGGACGAGCCGATGTACCGCAACCCCGAAGGCGAGTGGGTCAAGGCGCTGCTGGATGTGGCCACCGAGAACCTCGGCCTGCCCCATGAGTTCGGCACCTCTGCTGGCGCCACCTCGGTGCACGACTTGCCCAACGGCGTACAGTTCGGCCTGTCGATGCCCGGCGTGAAGTACACCGGCCACAACGACAACGAGTTCAAGACCGTGGAGCAGTTCATGCTCGACCTGCAGGTGATCAGCGAAATGGTCGCGCGGATCGGGCAGATGCCCAAGCTCTGAGCGAATCCCGGCGAGGGCCGCCCGTCGGCCCTCGTGCGCTGCGACCAATGACGTTTTTCAATCGCCTCGATGCCGTTTCCTGCATTGCCGTGCAGAGCGCGGTCCCGGATGCTTTTATTAATCCAGGACAGCGCTTTTTCCACCCACGAGGCCCCCATGAAGAACGTCGAACAGATTCTCAAGACCAAGTCCCAGCACCAGACCGTCTACACCATAGGGCCTGACGACTCGGTGCTCGAGGCGCTGAAGCTGCTGGCAGAAAAGAACATCGGCGCGCTGCCCGTGGTGGAGAACAAACAAGTGGTGGGCATCGTCAGCGAACGCGACTATGCGCGCAAGCTGGTGCTCAAGGGCCGCTCGTCGGCAGCCACGCCCGTACGCGAGATCATGAGTTCGCCGGTGGTCACCGTCGATCCCAAGCAGAACCTCGAGTACTGCATGAACCTGATGACCAACCGTCACCTGCGCCACCTGCCGGTGGTCGACAATGGCCAACTGCTGGGCCTGCTGTCGATCGGCGACCTGGTCAAGGAAACCATTGCCGAACAGGCCAACCTGATCCTGCAACTGGAACAGTACATCCGCGGCGAATGAGCCGCCGGTTCAGTGGTAGGCGCGCTCCAGCTCGTCCAGCTGATGGTCGAAGCTGCGCAGACGCGCCGACCAGGTGTACACCAACACCTCCAGGTCACGATTGAGCACCGCGGTATTACCACCGTCACGCCCCTGCGGGTCGCACAGGTCGAGCTGATACCGCTCGCGCGCCATGGCCGTGGCCACACTCGACAGGTCACGGGCATTGGCCAGCCAGTGGTGATGGTGATCGTGCACCTCCCGGTCCAGCGCTCGACATTGGCGCTTGAGCGCATCAAGGCACTGATCCAGCGGCGTGCCCTTGAGCTCGCCCATGACCTCCTCGAAGGTGCGTCCGGAATGCCAGTAGCTGCCCCAGAAATAGCGGTCGAACACCGTTTCGACCCGACGCAGGGCGACCTTGGTGTTCCAGATGGCCACCAGCGTTCGGCCCTGGGCCACTTCACGCTTGTTCAGGTGCAACTGCTGCCAGGCGATCCACGCCAGGCCGCAGAGGGCCACCGCCGCGGTGACCGCAGCGGCGGCATACAGAAACTGCACCGCCTGGTTCATCTGATGGGTGTGCCGGATACCGTAGAAGTAGCCAGCCGTCAGGGTGCCCAGGATCATCACGGTGCACCAGAAGCCTGGTGCGTAGGGATCTTTCATCGCGCTATCCCCTTTTTGTTTTCCTGAGCATAGCAACGCTGAAATCAACCATCAGGTGCCGCTCGGCGCTTTATTGCTTGCGTGGGTGCAGCGCCTCGTTCAGTTGATCGATCATGACTATCCAATCGGAATCGGCGATGTAGTTTTCCTTGAGGAACGCGCGCTGGGAATCGTTCCAGAACGGCGCATCCACCAGTTTCACGCCATCGTCCAGCGGCGAGTGGGTAGTGATGAAACGGTCGATCTCGACCGGGTCGTCATCAAGGCCCAGTTGCTTGAAGATTTCAGAGAACGGATGAATCGGTGCGTCCATGGTGCATGCCTCCGGCTTGGCCTGGTTTGAATTGCCTACCACTAGACAGCGTAGACCCCACCCTGACTCGATCGAATGCGCTGCACCATGAAAAAAGGGGCCGCTGTGGGCCCCTTCATGGCATGACCGGACGATCAGATCGGCGCGCGACGCAAGGTGGCGAGGAAGGTCGCCGCACCGATGAACAGCCCCGCGAAGGTACGGTTCAGGCGCTTCTGCTGTTTCGGCGTGCGCAACAGGCGCAGCACCCGCGAGGCCAAGCCGGTGTAACCTGCCATCACCAGCATGTCGACGCTGATCATGGTCGCGGTGATCGCCAGGTATTGCGCCAGCAGTGGCTGGTGCGGGTCGATGAACTGCGGCAACACCGCGAGCATGAACACCAGCGCCTTGGGGTTGCTGACGTTGACCAGAAAGCCCCGGAACACCAGGCTCAATGGCTTGCCGATAGGGCGCACGGCAGACTCTTCGCTCATGTCCATCGGCAGCGCACGCCATTGCCGGTACGCCAGGTACACGAGGTAGGCGACACCGAACCACTTGATGATCTGGAAGGCAGTAGCCGATGCGGCGAGGATCGCGCCGACACCGGCGGCGATGATGGCGATCTGCACGATCAGGCCCAGTTGCAGGCCCAGGGCGTTCCAGTAGCCACGCCAGAAACCGTATTGCAGGCCGCTGGACATCGAGGCGATGGCCCCGGCCCCTGGCGACAGGCTGATGACCCAGCACGCGGCAAAGAAGGCCAACCAGGTTTCCATCGACATCACACACCTCGCTCGAACGAATGTTGCAAAACGTTAAGCTAAGGTTTTGGTGAAAAAATAACCAGTGGAATTTGTGGCGAGGCCTTGGTTTTTTCTGTGCCTTGGCCGGCCCCGCGACAGGGTCGGCAGAGGTTCAATCAGTCTCGGCCGATGTACCGTTGTTGGCGCCCTGCACCTCAGTCCCCCGCCAGCGCCGCACCGACTTCTGGAAGAACTGACTGTTGGGCACCTGCACCAGCGCCCCACCCGCCTCCGGCGTTTCCATCAGCGTGGTGTACAGCAGGTTGATGGCGATCACCCGTCCCTTCACCCCCGGCTTGTCGAGGGTATCGACCAGCTCGACCACGTCGCCAATGCGAAACGGCCCGACGGTGAAGATCAGCACCGCGCACAGCAGGTTCGACAGCACGCTCCAGATCGCGAAGAACGCCACCGCCGCCACCGCGACGAAGCCCGACAGCGCCGTCCACAACACCGTGGCCGACACCCCCATGCGCTCCAGCACGAACAGCAGCGCACTGCCCATGATCAGCCAGCGTAAACCGCCGCGCACCGGCACCAGCAGCTCCGGCGGCAGCGGGTAGCGCTGGCCAAGACGGCTCAAGGTGCGGGCGACAACGCGCTGCAGCACGAAGGCCAGCGCCAGGATCAGCAGGATCTGCAAGCCCAGCCAGAACGCATCCATCCATTGCCCCGGCAACAGCGAGCGCAGCTCCTCCATCAGGACAGCGCCTCCAGCTCGGCCTGCATGCTTTCCAGCGTTTCCAGCGCCTCCATCCAGGCCTCTTCAAGCTCGCCTTCGCGCTGCTTGAGCTTGGTCTGGCGGGCCAACAGGTCGCGCAGCTCATCCTTGCGGGCGGCGTCGTAAAGGCCGCTGTCGCCCAGCGCGGTCTCGATCTCGGCCAGTTGCGCGTGCACCTGGCCCAGTTCGTTCTCCAGCTTGTCGGCGGCCTTCTTGTGCGGTGCCAGTTGCTGACGCAGGGCGGCGGCGGCCTGGCGCTGGGCCTTCTTGTCGGTCTTGTCCGGGTTGACCGGCGTGTTGCTGACCGGGGCGGTGCGCTGGCGGTAGTCGATCAGCCAGCGGCTGTAGTCGTCCAGGTCGCCATCGAAGGTGTCGACCTTGCCATCGGCCACCAGCAGGAAGTCGTTGGTGGTGCTCTTGAGCAGGTGACGGTCGTGGGACACGACCACCACGGCACCGGCGAACTCCTGCAACGCCATGGTCAGGGCCAGGCGCATCTCCAGATCGAGGTGGTTGGTCGGTTCGTCGAGCAGCAGCAGGTTCGGCCGCTCCCAGGCGATCAGTGCCAGGGCCAGGCGGGCCTTCTCGCCACCGGAGAAGTTGACCACCGGCTCGTCGATGCGATCGCCACGGAAGTCGAAGCCGCCGAGGAAGTCGCGCAGGGTCTGCTCGCGCTCTGCCGGGGCGAGGCGCTGCAGATGCAGCAGCGGGCTGGCCTTGTCGTCCAGCGAGTCGAGCTGATGCTGGGCGAAGTAGCCGACAGCGAGGTTCTCGCCACGCGCCAGGCGCCCGGACAGCGGTTCGAGTTCGCCGGCCAGGTTCTTGATCAAGGTGGACTTGCCGGCACCGTTCGGGCCGAGCAGGCCGATGCGCGCACCGGGGGTGAGTTGCAGCTTGACCTTCTCGAGAATGGTCTTGTCGCCATAACCCAGGCGTCCCTCGGCGAGGTCGAGCAGGGGACTGGAGATCTTGTGAGCTTCGCGGAAGACGAAGTCGAACGGCGAATCGACGTGCGCCGCCGACAGCTCCTCCATGCGCTCCAGGGCCTTGATCCGGCTCTGCGCCTGGCGGGCCTTGGTGGCCTGGGCCTTGAAGCGGGCGATGTACTTTTCCATGTGCGCGCGCTGCGCCTGCTGCTTCTCGTAAGCCTGTTGCTGCTGCGCCAGACGCTCGGCGCGGGTGCGCTCGAAGGCGCTGTAGCCGCCCTTGTAGAGATTGAGCTTGCGCTGTTCGACATGCAGCACATGGTCGACCACGGCATCGAGGAAGTCGCGGTCGTGGGAGATCAGCAGCAGCGTGCCCGGATAACCCTTGAGCCAGTCTTCGAGCCAGAGGATCGCGTCGAGGTCCAAGTGGTTGGTGGGCTCGTCGAGCAACAGCAGGTCGGACGGGCACATCAGCGCCTGGGCCAGGTTCAGGCGCATCCGCCAGCCACCGGAGAAGTCGCCGACGCGGCGGTCCATCTGCTCGGCGGTGAAGCCCAGCCCGGCCAGCAGCTTGCGGGCGCGGGCGTCGGCGGTGTAGCCATCGGCACTGTCCAGCTCACTGTGCAGGCGCGCCAGCGCCGTGCCGTCATGGGCCTGCTCGGCAGCGGCCAGGTCAGCCTGAACCTTGCGCAGGCGCAGGTCGCCGTCGAGCACATAGTCCACCGCGAGGCGATCGAGGGTGTCGACCTCCTGGCGCATGTGAGCGATGCGCCAATCGGCGGGGATCTGGCAATCGCCGGCGTCGGGCGACAACTCACCGCGCAGCAGGGCGAACAGGCTGGATTTGCCGGCGCCGTTGGCGCCGATGAGGCCGGCCTTGTGACCGGTGTGCAGGGTCATCTCGGCGCCTTCTAGCAAGCGCTGAGGACCACGCTGTAAAGTGAGGTTGGATAGTCTGATCATGATGGTCGCGGAGTCTATCAGCTTCCGGGTGGCCCACACAGGCCACTCGATCATTGGCGCGAGTCGAATCATGCACAGCGAATTGTGGAACCACGCCCTGGCCCTCTACGGCCGTCCAGGGGTCGAGAATGCCTGCCTGACCTTGCAGGCCTTGGGCGGCGATGTCTGCCTGCTGCTGTGCGGCACCTGGCTGCAGGCACGGCGGGTAGCCCCCGATGCGCGGCGAGTGGAAGCACTACGGCAAGTAGCCGGCCCCTGGCAGCAAGAGGTGGTTACACCCTTGCGCACGCTGCGTCAGGCGTGGCGTGCACAGGCACAAGGCGATCCGCACCTGGCGGCATTACGGGAGCAGGTGAAAGGGTTGGAACTAGAGGCGGAGCGAGCCTTGCTGGCGCGGTTGCAGACGTGCGCCGCAAAGTGGTCGGCGAGCCCGGACGGACACGCCGACGATTGGCTGGAGCGGCTAGCGCCGGACCAGGCCCGTGACCACGACGCGCTGCATCAGCTGCGCGCCGCGGCCAGAGCGCTTCAGGACGCCGAAGACGGCGACTGAGCCGGGGTGCTGGCCGGAGCCGATGGCGCTGGAGAAGCCGGAGTGCTGCTGGCAGCAGGAGCTGCGGGCTTGGCTTCGACAGGCTTGGCAGGAGCCTTGGTGGCAGCTGGCTTGGCGGCAGGTTTCGCAGCGGGTTTGGCTGCTGGTTTCGCAGCCGGTTTTGCCGCTGCTGGCTTCACGGCAGGTTTGGCTGCCGCTGGCTTGGCTGCTGGTTTAGCTGCTGGTTTGGCAGCCGCTGCAGGCTTGGCTGCAACCGGCTTGGCGGCGGCTTTGGCTGGAGCTTTGGCAGCAGCGGGCTTGGCAGCAGGTTTAGCGGCTGCCGGTTTGGCTGCCGGTTTGGCGGCAACCGGCTTGGCAGCAGCTGGCTTGGTCGCAGGTTTGGCCGCAGCTGCTTTGGCTGCTGGCTTGGCCGGGGCCTTGGCAGCAGCAGGTTTGGCAGCAGATTTGGTAGCAGCAGGTTTGGCCGCAGCGGTTTTCGCAGCAGGCTTGGCGGCTACCGCTTTGGCCGGAGCCTTGGCAGCGGCCGGTTTGGCGGCGACTTTAGCAGCAGGCTTGGCAGCGGCGGTTTTCACGGGTGCCTTGGCGGCGGGCTTGGCAGCAGTAGCCTTGGTGGCAGGCTTGGCGGCCGCGACCTTGGTGGCAGGTTTTGCAGCAGGTTTTGCAGCAGCCTTGGTCGCAGGCTTGGCTGCCGCACGCAGGCCGAGTGCCTTGCCAGCGGCTTCACGCACCTTGCCAACACCCTGGGCCAGTTTCAGGCTCTCCTGGGCATCACGCTTGAGTTGCTGAATATAGGTACGCGTCTGCGTCTGGCGATCTTTCAGCGAATCGAGAAGTGCTTCAAGTTCACCGACTGCCCCTTGGGCCTTGCTTTGTGCCTTGGCCTTGCCGGCCTTGGCAGAGTCCTGCAACTTCAGGCGGGCATTGTGCAGTTTCTCCTGCGCCTTGCCGCGTTGTTTTTCCAACTTGGCGAGCAGTTTCTCTGCATCCGCCAGCGCTTGCGAGCAAGCCTCTTCCAGATGTTCGAGCAGGCTACCGGAAAGTTGCTGGAGCAGATGCAACGGCGTACTGACGGGCTTCTTTTTGGCCGACATGGCTTACCTCCTGGCTGACGAGATTGCGGCTCATACTATGCTTCTGCTGCTACCGCCGCTAGGGCATGTTGACAGTATTGTTTGCGCCGCGTTGCATGCCTGGGCAAAGTTGTTATCTTGCAGCTCGGTGCAAGTGTAGTAGTCGATTAAATGATTGCTGACATTTACACATTGGCCGACAACAAAGGCTGGCATACTTCGCCTTCATCGCCGCAGGAGTTGCCCGTGCCTCGTTATCTGATTCTCGGCTTGAGCCTGTTGGCAGCCTCTGCCCTGGCCGCCCCTCGAACGCCCCCCGCCAATGACCAGGACCTGGCCTACAGCCTCGGCGCAAGCCTTGGCGAACGCCTGCGCCAGGAGATGCCCGACCTGCAGCTAGATGAGCTGGTCGAGGGTCTGCGCCAGGCCTACCAAGGCCAGCCGCCGCGCATCGACAAGACGCGCATGCAGGCGATCCTCCAACAGCATGACGAGCAAGCCAACGCTGCCGCACAGCAGGCGCAGGTCGACAAGCTGCTGGTCGCAGAAAAACGCTTCATGGCCAACGAGCGCGCCCGCAACGGCGTGCACGAACTGCCCGAGGGTGTGCTCTACAGCGAGCTGGCCAGCGGCAGCGGCGCGCAACCCAAGGCGGGTGGGAAAGTGCAGGTTCGGTATGTCGGCAAGCTGCCGGACGGCTCGGTGTTCGACCAGAGCCAGCAACCGCAGTGGTTCAGCCTGGGCTCGGTGATCGAAGGATGGCAGGTGGCATTGCCACACATGAAGACAGGCGCCAAGTGGCGACTGGTGATTCCGTCGGCGCAGGCTTATGGCGCCGATGGGGCGGGCGACCTGATCGCGCCCTATACCCCGCTGGTGTTCGAGATCGAACTGCTGGCAGTTGGCGACTGAGACAGGCCGTCAGGCCTGTACCGCATCCTCTTCCTTGTGCGCGTTGTGCAGCACTTCGATCAGGCAGTCTTCGAGCTCGAAGCGTTCATGCAACAGGCTGCCCAGCTTGCCGAGCTTATCGGCGAAACGCTCGGTATCCGTGCATTCGCCTTTCTCGCAATGGTCATTGAAAGCCAGAGCGATCTGGGTGATGTCATTGATCCGGGGGTTGATTTCCTCGGCCAGCTTGAGCGCCTGCTCGTCGCCGAAAGCCTTTGCTTCAGTGACCAATTGCTCGCTGACCTCGAAATGCCAGGCCGACACGTAGTCGACCAGGATCGCGCAGAAGTCGCGGTTCTTGTCCTTGTCGGCGAAGGCTGGCTTGGCATCGCGCAGTGCGCGGAAGGCCTGCACCAGTTCATGACGCTCCTCCAGCCAACGGTCGATCAGCTTGTGAACCCCACCCCATCGTTCCTGGGCGTTCTGGCAACTATCGAGCATGGCAGTCTCATCCCTAGCTGGGCAGATGCCGCTGCACCTCGCGTCACAACTGCGCGACACAAAGGTGACATCCGCAGAGCGGCATCGAACCGTATGTTTTCAATGTGCGTGCAGGGGAGATTATTCCCGCGCGTGCTGACCATCAAGGTACGCAGTGGACTAAGTTCATACAAGCGTTTGATGCCCATGCACGGGACCATTGGTCGCGCAATTGCGCTGGGTCAACTGCCGCCAGGGTTGCGGAAACGATACGCCAGCAGGTAGTACAAGGGCAGCGCCGTCAGCAGCAGGAAGGCCATCAGGCTCCATTCGGGGAGCGTGAGGTCGAGGAAGCTCCAGCTGATCGAAACACATTCGGAGCCGCCGATCAGCAGACGCTCCAACGCCTCTGGCCAGGAGCGCTGGAGTGTATGCGCGAAAGGTTCGGGGGTAACCGCAAGCCACTCACCTTGCAGCCACACCTGTCGTGACGCCAGCGCGACACCGGCACAGGAAAAACCACCTGCCAGCCACGCATAGACACGCATGCCGGCTGCACCCGGGGCATGCAGCATGGCGCACAGGCAGACCAGGGCGTAGAGCCCCAGCAACAGGCGCTGGGTCAGGCACAGGGGGCACGGAACCAGGCCGAGCCAGTTCTCAAGCAAACTCGCCCCGCTCAAGGTGGCGAGCGAGGCGAAGAAGGCTGCAAAGAACAAGGAGCGCGAGCGAGCCAGCGACATGAGTGATGGAAATCCCGGAAGAGCAGTAGGGGCTTGAAACGGTAGAGGAAAGAGGATCACTGTTTCAAGTTACTACAGCTGGGACAAGTCGCTGATTCAAAGGGAAAGTTTTCGGATCTTGGTAGGAGATATCCGAAGCTTGGCCACTGGGCAAACTCCGTCCTACCACTGCCACGGGAAATAGCCCATTGGATGTGCCCGATCGCAACACCAGGCAGCAGGTGCTGCCTGGTGTTGCGATCGGGCTACGCAGTGGCCAAGGCGAGCTCAGGAAGCGTGCACACCCTCAGGCAACGGCAAGGCCAGCAAGCGCTCGTCCAGTAGGCCAAGGCCCTCCTGGAACAGCTGGTTGCTGCGCTCGGTTTCGCCCAACCCAGCCAACAACCGCGCAAGCTCGGCGCAGGTTTCCGGGTTACGCTCCATGCGCAGGCTGCTTTCGAGGTAGTCGCGCGCCTTGCCCCATAGGCGGTTCTGCAGGCTCAGGCGACCCAGGGTAAGCAGCAAGCTAGGGTCTTGGGGATGATCCTTGAGCCAGCCTTCGGCGGTCTGCAATTGGCGCGCCGGGTCATCGCCGCGCACCAGGCCATAAAGGCGCGCCAGGTGGCTTTCGAACTGACGCTTCAGCGCGGTACGCAGCACCTGCTCGGCTTCACCCTGGGCGTCGACCTGGCGCAGTTGCTCGGCATAGGCCAGCACCAGTTGCGGCTCCTGGCGCTGGGCCGAGGTGAGCTGTTGCCAGGCGCGCTCCAGCGACTGGCGGGCGGCTTGAGAGTCCTCGCCCCGGGTTGCGGCCAGCGTCAGGTTCTGGCCCCAGGCACGCTGCTCCAGCTCGGCCAGCTCGTTGCCCGGCAGCACCTTGCCCTTGCGCAGGTCCGGCAGCAGGCGGATCAACGCCGGCCAGTCACCGCGCTCGCGGTGCAACCGCTGCAGCAAACGCAGCACCTGGGCGTTGTGCGGATGCCGTGCCTGCATCGCCAGCAGGGTTTCCAGGGCACCGCCACTGTCGCCGCGGTCCATCTGCAGCTGCGCATGGGTCAGGGCGATACCCAGCTCCGCCTGGGGCTGACGCTCCAAGGCGCGCTCGAGCAGGTTGTCGCTGTCTTCGGTGCGCCCCTGCTCGTTGGCCGCGCGGGCGGCGCCGAGATAGTACAGCAAGGGTTGACGCTCGGCTTCGGCGGCGCGGTGCAGGTGGCGCTGAGCGCTGGCCCAACGACCTTCGGCGAGGTCCAGTTGGCCCTGCTCGATGGCGATACGCACACGTCGGCTGCGATTGCGTCGCGACCAAGGGTTGACCACCCCGCTGGAGGCCAGCACCAGGCCGACCAGGTAACGCAGCAACAGCAGCGCCAGCACCAGCACCACCAGTGCCGCGAGCGCCGCCCACAGCCCAGACTGGTAACGGAAGCCGCCATAGGCGATCAGCACGTAGCCACTGTGCTTGGCGATGGCAACGCCCAAGGCCGCGGCGATGACGATCGCCACCACCGCCAGCAGGTAGACACGCTTCATGGCTTGCCCCCTTCGCCTTCGGCCGGCAGATGGCGCCGCTGGATATAGGCCTGCACGGCGGCGAGGCTTTCGCTCAGGTCAGGCACGACCACCGAGACGGGCTGCTCGGCCAGTGCGTTGAGGCTGTCGAGCATGGCCTTGCTTTGCGGGTTGTCCGGGTTGAAGTTGGCCAGCAGCACGCTGCGCGCATCGTCCAGCGCCTGGCTGTAGACCTTGGCCTGCCCATTGAGCGCCGCCCACTGGGCTTGCTCGATGGTAAGGCTCAGCGCGAGACGCAGCTGGTTGAGCGATTGCCCGGCCAGCAACGGGCGTACGTTCTGGTCGGCGTCGAAATCGATCTGGAAGTACTTGGAAATCTCTGCCCACCACCGGGACAGGCGGCTTGCACCATCGCCGTCGGCGGTCAGCGCACCAAGGGCATCGGCATCGCTGTTGAATTCAGGCGACTGGGCACTCAGTTGCTGTACCTGCTCGCGCTGGGCGGCGAGCTTGAGGAACAATCCGGTACGGTCGGGTTGCTGGGTGCTGTTGAGCGTCGCCAGGCTGCGCGCCAGTTGCTCGCGCGCCGCGAAGGCGCCCGGGTCGCTCTGCTCGCGCAGGATCTCGTCGGCACCTTCGACCAACGCCTTGGCACTGGCGATATCCTGCAGCGCCGACAGGCGCAGGGTGGCCAGGCGCAACAGATGCTCGGCCTCGGCCAGACGCCACTCCTTGCGGCTTTCGCCAAGCACGGTTTCCAGGCGCTGGCTGAGCCTTTGCTGGTCACTCTGCAACTGTGCCACCAGGCGGCGGCGGTCTTCGAGTTCGCTGGCTGCGGGCAAGGTCGCGAGTTGCGAGCCGAATTGCTGCTGGCGTTGTTGCAGCGCTTCGGCGCGCTGGTTCAGCGCCTCGATATGCTCGCCCTGCCCCTGCTCGCTGCCTTGCAGCTGGCGCACCTGCCATGCGCCCCAACCACCGACGGCCACACCGGCGGCGCCGATCAACAGCGCCAGCAGGGCCAGGCCATTGCCGGCGCGCTTGGCCGGTTGCTCGACGGGAGTCTGCGGCGCATCGATCGCCGAAGGTTGTTCGTTGTTGGACAAGACAGTCTCGCTCACGTATCCATCCTTTGCATGGGGGCGTCGTCGCAATCCGCTCGACGCCTTAGGAGGCAGGTGCAGCGCTGCGCTGCACGGCTGCCAGCAAGGCCGCGGCGCTCGCGCCACGGCAATCCACAACCTGTTGGGCGCCTGCCGCCCTGGCCTGTTCGGCCACGCGCGGGCTTGGCACGAACAGCGCAAGCCCCGCCAGACGCGGCCAATCCGCACCGGCCAGCTGGAGCAGGTGTTCGAAACCCTGCCCACTGCTGACCACCAGCCCGTTCAGGCGTTCCGCTTGGATCCGGCGCATCAGGCTGCCTGGGGGATAATCCGGCAGGCGACGTTCATACAGTTCCAGATAATCGACACTAGCACCTTGCTCACCAAGACGCTCGGCCAGCCATTCACGACCACCGACACCGCGGACAATCAGGACGCGTGCTGTAGGAACTGCGACAGCCTCTCGCAGGACAGATAGACCGAGCAAGGCCTCACTGTCATCACCCGCTGTAGGGAAAGTCACCTGCAGATCGGCAGCCTGGAGAATGCGTGCCGTCGCCTCCCCCACAGTGAACCAGCCCTGAAGCGGCGCCGCGATGCCCTCGTCGGCGAGCCGCTCGAGCAGCAGGCGCGCTGCGGGTTTGCTCACCACGATGATCGCCTGGTACTGGCCGATGTCGGCCAGTCGCGCCTGGGCCGTTTGATCCAGGGTCAGCGGGTCGATCGCCAGCAAGGGCAAGCGGCTGCTGGCGATTCCGACAGCAGCCAGGCTCTGCGCCAAAGCCGCGCACTCCTCTTCGGGGCGGGTCAGCAGCAGGCGCCAGCCGCTCACGGATGGCCGGCCTCGCCGTAGACTTCCTTGAGGATCGCCTCGGCGCCCTGCCCCAGCAGGTCTTCGGCCACCTGCACGCCCAGGGTTTCGGCGTCGGCACGCGGGGCGCGGGCATCTGCCATCAGTAACGTCCCGCCACTGGGCTGGCCGACCAGGCCACGCAGCCACAATTGATCGCCTTCAAGCACGGCATAGCAGGCGATCGGTACCTGGCAGCCACCGTTGAGGTGCTTGTTCATCGCCCGCTCGGCCTTCACGCGGTCAGCGGTATCGGGGTGGTTGAGCGGCGCCAGCAGGGCGTGGATCTCGCGGTCGGCGCTGCGACACTCGATACCGACAGCCCCCTGGCCACCGGCCGGCAGGCTGTCATCGACACTGATGCTGGAGGTGATGCGGTCTTCGAAGCCCAGGCGGATCAAGCCTGCGGCAGCCAGGATGATGGCGTCGTACTCACCGGCGTCGAGCTTGGCCAGGCGGGTATTGACGTTGCCGCGCAGAAAGCGGATTTCCAGATCAGGGCGGCGCGCCAGCAACTGGGCCTGGCGGCGCAGGCTGGAGGTGCCGACGACGCTGCCGGCCGGCAGCGCCTCAAGGCTGTCGAACGTGTTGGAAACGAAGGCGTCGCGCGGGTCTTCGCGCTCGCAGATGCAGTACAGGCCCAGGCCTTCGGGGAAGTCCATGGGCACATCCTTCATCGAATGCACGGCGATATCGGCTTCGTTGTCGAGCAGGGCGGTTTCCAGCTCCTTGACGAACAGGCCCTTGCCGCCGATTTTCGCCAGGGGCGAGTCGAGCAGCTTGTCGCCGCGGCTGACCATCGGCACCAGGGTCACGACCAGGCCCGGATGGGCCTGCTCAAGGCGAGCTTTGACATAGTCGGCCTGCCACAGGGCCAGGGCACTTTTACGGGTGGCAATGCGGATTTCGCGAGTGGACATGTAACGCCCCGAAGCAGAGAAATGCCGCCGATGATAACAGCTCCGCCAGCCTCGCTAGCAGATCCAGGTCATCACCTGGCCCGCCATCCCTGGCAGCGGCCGGCATTCACCTCGGTCAGAGCGTCTGCATCATCTTGCGCACACCGGCCACATGCCGGCGGCTGACAGTCAGGGCATCGCCGTCGAGGCCTTTGAGAAACAGCTGGAAATGCCCCAGCGGTGTGCGCTGCAGGCGCTCGATACGCTCGCGGGCCACCAGGGCGTTGCGATGGATACGCACGAAGCGCTCGCCGAATTCGTCTTCCAGCGATTTCAGCGGCTCGTCCAGCAGCACTTCGCCAGACTCGTGGCGCAGGGTCACGTACTTGTGGTCGGCAATGAAGTAGATCACCTGGGGCAGGGGAATCAGCTCGATACCCTTGCGCGTTCGCGCACTGATATGGCTACGCGGGCCGCCTCCGCTTTCGGTGGACGGGCGGGTCAGGGCGGCGAGCTGGGTGCGGTTGGGTTTTTCCGCCTTGCGCAGGGCATCGCGCAGGGCCTGGGGCTGGGTCGTGCGACCTACATGGCTGAGGGCGCTCTGGCTGAATGCCTCCTGCTCGTCGTCATCGAGGCAGAACACCAGCGCCGGTGGCGCCTCGCGTTCGCACAGACGCGCCGCCACCTGCAGGCCATCGAGGCCCGGCATGCGGGTGTCCAGCAGGACGACATCGGGTTTGAGGCTATCGATCAGCGCCAGGGCCTCCTCGCCATTGGTGGCACTGGGCTCAAGCACCGTATAGCCCTCGAGCTCACCAAGCAGTCGGCTCAGGCGCTCGCGGGCCTGGGGTTCATCATCAACGATCAGGACATTCATAATTGCGCTGGATTCCTGAGTGAGTCTCGCAGTGGGTACAAGCGTAGACAGGAGTCGGTGACCGTTGTAACGGTCACGCTACAGACCCATGCGAAGGCCAAAGATTCACTGGTCTGGCAGAATCGCTGCCAGTCCTCTGTCCAACTGTAGACGGTCCGTGGAACACTGCCGTTCAATCGTTGAATATCCTGTGGCGCCCGCCACCCGGCGTACACCGGCAATTTCTCGCGACCGGCGCCCTGCTTAGCGAAGCCCAACCCTGCTATGATCGGCGCCACTTTTTCATTCACGCCTTCTATGAGTGGATCCATGAGCACCGACAAGACCAACCAGTCCTGGGGCGGCCGCTTCAGTGAGCCCGTCGACGCCTTCGTCGCCCGTTTCACCGCCTCGGTCGATTTCGACAAGCGCCTGTACCGTCACGACATCATGGGTTCGATCGCCCACGCCACCATGCTGGCGCAGGTCGGCGTACTCTCCGACGCCGAGCGCGACACCATCATTGATGGCCTGCAAACCATCCAGGGTGAAATCGAAGCGGGTCAGTTCGACTGGCGTGTCGACCTCGAAGACGTGCACATGAACATCGAGGCGCGCCTGACCGACCGCATCGGTATCACTGGCAAGAAACTGCACACCGGCCGTAGCCGCAACGACCAGGTCGCCACCGACATCCGCCTGTGGCTGCGTGACGAGATCGACCTGATCCTGGACGAGATCACCCGCCTGCAACAGGGTCTGCTGGAGCAGGCCGAGCGCGAAGCCGAAACCGTCATGCCCGGCTTCACCCACCTGCAGACCGCCCAGCCGGTGACCTTCGGCCACCATCTGCTGGCCTGGTTCGAAATGCTCAGCCGCGACTACGAGCGCCTGGTCGACTGCCGCAAGCGCGCCAACCGCATGCCGCTGGGCAGCGCGGCGCTGGCCGGCACCACCTACCCGATCGACCGTGAACTGACCTGCAAGCTGCTGGGCTTCGAAGCCGTGGCCGGCAACTCGCTGGACGGCGTCTCGGACCGTGACTTCGCCATCGAATTCTGTGCGGCCGCCAGCGTGGCGATGATGCACCTGTCGCGCTTCTCCGAAGAGCTGGTGCTGTGGACCAGTGCGCAGTTCCAGTTCATCGACCTGCCTGATCGCTTCTGCACCGGTAGCTCGATCATGCCGCAGAAGAAGAACCCGGACGTCCCGGAGCTGGTGCGTGGCAAGACCGGCCGCGTGTTCGGCGCCCTGACCGGCCTGCTCACGCTGATGAAAGGCCAGCCGCTGGCCTATAACAAGGATAACCAGGAAGACAAGGAACCGCTGTTCGACGCCGCCGACACCCTGCGCGACTCGCTGCGTGCCTTTGCCGACATGATCCCGGCGATCAAGCCCAAGCACGCAATCATGCGTGAAGCGGCGCTGCGTGGTTTCTCCACCGCCACCGACCTTGCCGACTACCTGGTGCGCCGCGGCCTGCCATTCCGCGACTGCCACGAGATTGTCGGGCACGCCGTGAAGTACGGCGTCGACACCGGCAAGGACCTGGCCGAGATGAGCCTGGACGAGCTGCGTCAGTTCAGCGATCAGATCGAGCAGGACGTGTTTGCCGTACTCACCCTGGAAGGCTCGGTGAACGCGCGCAACCACATCGGCGGCACCGCGCCGGCACAAGTGCGTGCAGCGGTGGCGCGCGGCAAGGCGCTGCTGGCTTCCCGCTAAGCGCGTACCGAGGGCCTCGCCCTCGAGTCACCACACAAGGCCGCTGCCACAGGACACCTCGAACCCTGTGAAGCGGCCTTGTGCCGTGATGGGCCGCACAGCGGCCCTTCTTCCCATCACCGCTTGTTCTGCACCATCTCCATGAACCTTGGCATCGCCGCCTCCTTGTCCGCCACGATCCGCGCCATGTGCGGATGCTCGCGCAGCTTCCCCAACAGCGCCGCTGCCTGTGGGAAGTCCGCCAGGAAATCGATCCCCAGCACCTTCTTGCCTACCGCACACGCCAGGTCGACCGAGAAGCAGAACATCAGGTCAGCCAGGGTCAGCTTTTCGCCAGCGACATAAGGCGCGAACTTGCCGTTGCGCTTGAGCGTGGCGAAACCTGCCAGCAGCTCGCTGCGCGCCCGCTCCTTGATCAGCGGCTCCACCGCCGTACCGAAGAACGCTTCGGCGTAGCAGGTACGTGCTGGCAGCTCGATGTACAGCTCGATCTCCTTGAGCAGCTCACGCACCTTGGCCTGCCCGAATGCATCACTGGGCAGCAGCGGATGCTCGGGGTGGGTCTGCTCGATGTAGTCGAGGATCACGTTTGTCTCACTGAGAAAGCCGTGTTCGGTTCCCAGCACCGGAACCTTGCCACGCGGGCTGATGGCCAGCACCTCGGGCGTCTGCCCGGAAACGAACGGCACTTCCTCGAAGGGCACGCCTTTTTCGAGCAGGGCCAGCTTGACCATGTTGTAGTAGTTGCTGACCGCGAATCCGTAGAGCTTGAGCATGAACGACAGCCTCCAGGCCGTAAGGGGTTGGCCTGGCTGTTATAGCCGCCTGGCCACCCCCTGACCAGCATCATGGCGCGCGTCGATGACCGGGCATTGCCGACACAGGCATGGCACACTGTCGCTTTCATCACAGGAGTAGCGCCATGAGCGAACCCACCGACATCGAAAACGACGACGAAGAATTCGCCGAGGCGACGCTGACCCAGGCCATCGAGAACCAGATCGAGAGCGGCAATCCGCCTGCCGCCAAGGCCACCTTCAACAAGCTGACCCTGGTCGGCTACGAACGCGAAGACATCCTCAACCTCATGGCCCACGTGCTGGCCATCGAGATCGACGCGCTGCTCACCGAGGACCGCGCATTCGATACCGAGTGGTACGAAAATGCCCTGCGTGCCCTGCCCGAATTGCCACCTGAGGCAAATCAAGGCGACGACGACGAAGCCTGACTACACTCCTGACTTCCATCCTCGTCTGGAAGTCAGGAGTCGCCCATGTCCTTCACCCCCGAATTGATCGCCGAACTGGAAGTCCTTGCGCTGTTCAACCTCGACAGCAGCCAGGAAGGGATCAAGATTCACGCCAATGCCTCGCCAGCCCTGGTCGCTGCGGCCAAACGCCTGCATGACAAGCAACTGACCGATCAGCCAGACGGCGGTTACCTGACCAGCCTGGGACACGATGCGGTGGAGAGCGTGCAGTTGCTGCTGAATGTCCTGAAAAACCCACAGCCTGCATAACTGCGCCGGCCTCATCGCGGGACAAGCCCGCTCCCACAGGTGCAGCACCGTTTTCAAGGGTCTGGTTGGATCTGTGGGAGCGGGCTTGTCCCGCGATGAGGCCCATAAAGACATCGCACTTTCTCAGACGCTGGAAAAATGGCGTCAAAATGCCACTCACCCTCTTATCCGCCCTCGCCACTCAGGCTAAACTCGCCGGTGCTCCCCCGGCCTGTCTGAGTGCGTCATGAACCACCCCCATGAAATTCGCCCCGATCTGCACGACGGTATCGACCGCAAGGTGCTGTCGACCCTGCGCGGGCGTTTTCTCCAGCTGAACCAGGGGCGCCTCGAGCGGGCCATGGAAGGACTGTCCAGCCGCCAGCAGCAGGTACTGACGCTGCTGCCGCTGTTCTTCCACGTCAATCATCCGCTGCTGCCGGGCTATGTGTCGGGCAGCACGCCAGCGGGCGTCTCGGGCTTCGAGCCGGACGCCGATCTGTTGGCCGAGGCCCAGCGCCTGACCCGCTCCTTCACCTACAAGGCCCGCCACGGCAACCCGCCACGGCCGATTCACGGGCTGTTCCTCATGGGCAGTCTGGGCACCCTGGCCCAGGCCGAGCAAAGCGACATGGACCTGTGGGTCTGCCATGCGCCGGGGATTGGCGAGGGCGCCCTGGCCGAGCTGCGGCGCAAATGCCAGTTGCTCGAGGCCTGGGCCGCTACCCAAGGCGCCGAGGCGCATTTCTTCCTGATCGAGCCCCAGGGCTTTGTCCAGGGCGAACGCGACAGCCAGCTCAGCTCCGACGACTGCGGCACCACCCAGCATTACCTGCTGCTCGACGAGTTCTATCGCACGGCGATCTGGCTGGCCGGACGCACGCCGCTGTGGTGGCTGGTGCCGGTCTACGAAGAGCACAACTACCAGGCTTACACCCAGACGCTGCTGTCCAAGCGCTTCATTCGCGCCCAGGACGACCTCGACCTCGGCCACCTCGCGCACATCCCGCCGGGTGAGTTCGTCGGCGCCGGGCTGTGGCAACTGTTCAAGGGCATCGACTCGCCCTACAAATCGCTGCTCAAGCTGCTGCTGACCGAGGTCTACGCCAGCGAGCACCCCGAAGTGCGCTGCCTGAGCCTGGACTACAAACGTGCGGTGTTCGCCAACCGCCTGGACCTCGACGAGCTGGACCCTTATGTCATGGTCTACCGGCGGATCGAGCAGTACCTGCAGCGCCGCGGCGAGCACGCGCGCCTGGAGCTGGTGCGACGCAGCCTCTACCTGAAGGTCAACAAGAAGCTCAGCGCCCTGGCCCGCACACGCAGCACCGGCTGGCAGCGCCAGCTCCTGGAGCGCCTGACCGAGGAGTGGGGCTGGGACGAGCGCCAACTGGCCCTGCTCGACAGCCGCAGCCAGTGGAAGGTCCGCCAGGTGGCGGTCGAGCGTCGCGAGCTGGTGGCCGAGCTGAACTACAGCTACCGCTTCCTCAGCCAGTTCGCCCGCGACCAGAACGCCAGCAGCCGCGCCGATCAACGCGACCTCAACGTGCTGGGTCGACGCCTGTACGCAGCCTTCGAGCGCCGCGCCGGCAAGATCGAAGTCATCAACCCGGGCATCGCCCCGGACGTCGCCGAAGACACGCTCACCCTCGTCCAGTCGCCCAACCGCAAGGAGCCGGGCACCCACCACTGGGGCCTGTACAACGGCAACCTGGGCGTGCACGAGTGGGAACATTTCAGCCCGATCAAACGCTGCCGCGAACTGCTCGAACTGCTGACCTGGGCGCACCGCAACGGCGTCATCGACAGCAGCACCCGCCTGGCTCTGCACCCTGGTGTCAGCGACCTGAGCGAATTCGAGCTGTTCAACCTGCTCGGCAGCCTGCAGCAGACCATCGCGCTACCGCTGGATACCGTCAGCGAAATCCGCCTGCTGCAACCAAGCGTGGCCGACGAAATCCTGTTGCTGGTCAACGTTGGCATCGACCCGCTGCGTCATCACCGCGACCTGAACATCCTGATGACCACCGAGCGCACCGACTCGCTGAGCTATGCCGGGGTGCGCGAAAACCTGGTGCTGACCTTCGACCAGATCACTCTGAACAGCTGGAACGAAGTGCTGGTGCAGCGCTACGACGGCGAGCACGCGCTGATGCGCTGCTTGCGTGATTTTCTCAACAGCCAAGGCCCACGCACGCAGCGTCCGCGGTTACGGGTGCGCTGTTTCTGCCACAACCGCGCGCAAGCGATCGCCCAGCGCGTCGAGGACATCTTCGAGACCGTGCAGTCGCTGCTGGATCAGGGCCTGAACCACCGCTACCTGCTGCAGGTGGCGCAGCACACCCATGTGCTGGACCTGGTGCCCGGCCAGGTCAGCCTGACTACCCTGGACGACCAGGATGCCGTGCTCGCCCACCTCGGCGAGGAGCGCAGCCAGTACAGCCCGCTGTACCTCGATGCCAACGCCCTGCAGGACCACGACCTGCCGCTGGTGCTGGAGCAGGGCCAGCCGGGTTGCATCCAGGTGTTCTATCGCCTGCACGAAGGCTGGGCCGAACTCTACGTACTCGACGAGTACAACGCACTCTGGCAGCAGCGGCTGCCACTGCAGGACGAAAGCCACCTGCTGCTGCCCCTGCAACGCTTTCTGCAGTCGGTCGTGGTACGCCGCGATGCCCAACTGCCACTCGACAGCCTGCAACAGGCCGCGCTGGACATCCTCTACTACCAGCTACTGCCCAACGGCCCAGGCAAATGCCGTGCCCTGGAGCCTCGGCCCGCGCCACAGGTCGCGGGCGGCCAGCCGTACTACGAAGTGCAGGCGATTCTCCAGGCAGGCGCGGGGGATGACGTGCATGTCACGCTGTATTGCGACCAGCAGGAGTTTTCACAGCTCGATCACGGCGACCAGCTGTATGCCGTGGTCGCCCGGCAGATTCTGCGCCAGCGCCGCAGCGCCGGGAACTACCGCTGCTACATCACCGACCTGGATCTGTCCGAACTGCTTGAGGACGAACAGGGCTCGACGGTGCTGTTCCTGCGCTACAAGCGCGAACTGGAGCAGTCGCTCAATGATGGGCTGGAGCAGCTACAGGCTGGTTTGTAGGTGATGCCGTTCAGAGGTCGAAATCACCCGCCGCTTCAGGCTGGTATTCCACCTCGAGCAGCTTGAGCTTGAGCGTCTTGCCACCCGGCGCCGGCCAGTCGATCTGGTCGCCCACCGACAACCCCAGCAGCGCACAGCCGATCGGTGCCAGGATCGAGACTTTGCCTTCGGGCCCTGCATCCTTCGGGTAGACCAGGGTCAGGTGATAATCCTTGCCGGTGGCTTCCTCGCGGCAGTGCACGCGTGAGTTCATAGTCACCACGCCCGCCGGGACCTCCTCGTGGCCGACCACCTGTTCGGCGCGGTCCAGCTCGTCCTGCAGGGCGAGCACACCCGGCGTGCTTTCGTCGAGGCTGTCGAGCAGACGCTCAAGACGCTGCACGTCCAGTCGGGTGAGGATGAGGGAAGGCTTGGTGCTCATGGTCCAGTCAGACTCCTTTCAACGAAGTATTTCAAGCTGTAGATAAAGCAAAACCCCGCCCAAGGGCGGGGTTTGAGAATGCTTCTGGCGCGGCCAGTACCGGATTGACACTACCACAGCCGGGCAAATACTCAAGCCTGTGGCGTCGAAGCCCTCAACGCATCGGCCTCGCGGCAGATCTGCCGCCGCCGTTCGTCATCGGCCGAACGCCATTCACGGATATGCTCCACATGCCGCATGCATCCGGTGCAGACCCGACGCTCGTCGAGACGGCAGACGCTGATGCACGGCGAAGGCACGGCCGGGCTGACGTTGCTGTAGAGCGGCTTGGGCGGCCGCGGTTGCTCGCTCATCTCAGATCTCGTCGAAGTCCAGCTTCTCGCCGACTCGCTCCCAGACGATGCGCTCGAGCATCTCACCGAGCAGTTCTTCGCTCTTCTCGCAGACCCACTTGCCGCTCTCTTCGTCATAGTCGAAGTGGAAACCGCCCGAGCGGTCGGCCAGCCACAGCTGACGCAGCGGCTCCTGGCGGCTGAAGATCAGTTGGCTGCCGTTGTCGAACTTGATCGTCAGGACACCGGCGGAGTTTTCCATGTCCAGATCCAGGTCGGTCTCATCGAACAGATCCTCCAGGGCCTGTTGGGTCGCGTCGACCAGGTCGTGGAAACGCGCTTCGCTCAAACTCATTGCAGGAACCTCGAAAATGGCTGCACACACGCAAGCCGGGCACGATACGACCGCTGGGCGCTGATTGCAAAGACTAGCGACCGGCAGCACCGAGCCCAACCCTCACAGCCACCAAGCCTGGCCCGCCCGACGGACCGGCCCTTGCATAGGCAATCCGCTGGTCGCTCGGTATACTCGGGCGCAATACTGCTTATTTCAAAGGATTTCACCCATGAAGCGCCTGATTTCCTCCATTGCGGCGCTGGTCGCTGTAGCCTGCCTCGTTTCGGCCTGCGGTCAGAAAGGCCCCCTGTACCTGCCTGAAGACGGCAAGGACGGCAAGAGCGCACGCAAGTCGTCGCACCAGCACGCGCAGCCGGCCAAGGCCGCCCCGCAAGACGAAGAATCGCTGCCAGAGCAGTCGCCAGAGCAGTAAGGAAATCCAATGGACGCATTCAACTACCGCGACGGTGAACTGTTCGCGGAAGGCGTGGCCCTGTCGGCCATCGCCGAACGTTTCGGCACGCCCACCTACGTCTACTCGCGCGCCCACATCGAGGGCCAGTACCGTAGCTATACCGACGCCCTGCAAGGCGTCGAGCACCTGGTGTGCTTCGCGGTCAAGGCCAACTCCAACCTCGGCGTGCTGAACCTGCTTGCACGCCTTGGCGCGGGCTTCGACATCGTTTCCGGTGGCGAACTGGAGCGTGTGCTGGCAGCCGGCGGCCGGGCCGACCGCGTGGTGTTCTCCGGCGTCGGCAAGACCCGTGAAGACATGCGCCGCGCGCTGGAAGTCGGCGTGCACTGCTTCAACGTCGAATCCACCGACGAACTCGAGCGCCTGCAAGTGGTGGCCGCCGAGATGGGCAAGGTCGCCCCGGTCTCGCTGCGGGTCAACCCGGACGTCGATGCCGGCACCCATCCGTACATCTCCACCGGCCTCAAAGAGAACAAGTTCGGCGTCGCCATCGCCGATGCCGAAGCCATCTACGTGCGCGCCGCACAGTTGCCCAACCTGGACGTGGTCGGTGTCGACTGCCACATCGGCTCGCAGCTGACCACCGTCGACCCGTTCCTTGACGCCCTCGACCGCCTGCTCGACCTGGTCGACCGCCTTGCCGACTGCGGTATTCACCTGCGTCACCTCGACCTGGGCGGCGGTGTCGGCGTGCGCTATCGCGACGAACAACCCCCGCTGGTGGCCGACTACATCAAGGCCATCCGTGAGCGCGTCGGCGCTCGCGACCTGGCCCTGGTGTTCGAGCCGGGCCGCTACATCGTCGCCAACGGCGGCGTGCTGCTGACCCGCGTCGAATACCTCAAGCACACCGAGCACAAGGACTTCGCCATCATCGATGCGGCGATGAACGACCTGATCCGCCCGGCGCTGTACCAGGCCTGGATGGGCGTCAGCGCGGTCAAGCCACGTGAAGGCGAAGGCCGCGCCTACGACCTGGTCGGCCCGATCTGCGAAACCGGTGACTTCCTCGCCAAGGACCGCCAGCTGAACCTGGCCGAAGGCGATCTGCTGGCTGTGCAGTCGGCGGGCGCCTATGGTTTCGTCATGAGTTCGAACTACAACACCCGTGGCCGTTGCGCCGAAATCCTGGTCGATGGCGACCAGGCCTTCGAAGTCCGCCGCCGCGAGACCATTGCCGAACTGTTCGCCGGCGAAAGCCTGCTGCCGGAGTGAACCCATGCTGCTGCGTTTCACCAAGATGCACGGGCTGGGCAACGACTTCATGGTCCTGGACCTGGTCAGCCAGCACGCGCACATCCAGCCCAAGCATGCCAAGCAGTGGGGTGATCGCCACACCGGCATCGGCTTCGACCAGCTGTTGATCGTCGAGGCACCGAGCAATCCGGAAGTGGATTTCCGCTACCGGATCTTCAATGCCGATGGCTCCGAAGTCGAACAGTGCGGCAACGGCGCGCGCTGCTTTGCCCGTTTCGTGCTGGACAAGCGCCTGACCGCCAAGAAACGTATCCGCGTCGAAACCAAAGGCGGTGTCATCGAGCTTGATGTGCAGAACGACGGCCAGGTCTGTGTCGACATGGGCCCGCCGCGCTTCATCCCGGCCGATATCCCCTTCGTTGCCGACCAGCAGGCGCTGAGCTATCCACTGGAAGTCGATGGCCAGGTTCACTCGATCGCCGCCGTGTCCATGGGCAACCCGCATTCGGTGCTGCGCGTCGATGACGTGCGCAGTGCCCCCGTGCATGAGCTGGGCCCCAAGATCGAGCACCACCCGCGCTTCCCGCAGCGGGTCAACGCCGGCTTCATCCAGGTCGTCGACCGCCACCGTGCCAACCTGCGGGTCTGGGAGCGCGGTGCCGGCGAAACACAGGCCTGCGGTACCGGCGCCTGCGCCGCCGCCGTGGCAGCCATCGCCCAGGGCTGGATGGACTCTCCCGTGTCCATCGACCTGCCGGGCGGGCGCCTGAGCATCGAATGGGCTGGCCCCGGCAAACCGGTATTGATGACCGGCCCAGCCGTACGCGTCTACGAAGGACAGGTTCGTCTCTAAGCGAGTATCCGCCATGACCGATCAGCCACAGGTTGTACCCAAGCAAGCCGCCGACCTCGACGCCGAGGCGGTGGTCGCCTACCTGCGTGCCCACCCAACCTTCTTCTCCGAACATGACGAACTGCTCATCGAGCAGCGCATCCCCCACCAGCGCGGCGACAGCGTGTCGCTGGTGGAACGTCAGCTCAAGCTGCTGCGTGACCGCAACATCGAGATGCGCCATCGCCTGTCGCAATTGATGGATGTGGCCCGCGACAACGACCGACTATTCGACAAGACCCGCCGCCTCATCCTCGACCTGCTCGACGCCAGCAGCCTGGAGGAAGTGGTAATGGCGGTCGAAGACAGCTTGCGCCAGGAGTTCCAGGTGCCCTTCGTCAGCCTGATCCTGTTCGGTGAGAACGCCGCGCCGGTCGGCCGCTGGGTCAGCAGTGCCGAGGCGCAACAAGCCATCGGTGGCCTGCTGGGCAGTGGCAAGACGGTCAGCGGCAACCTGCGCGAGCATGAGCTGGCATTCCTGTTCGGCGAAGACCAGCGCAAGGACGTCGGCTCCAGTGCCGTCGCCTCGCTGGAGCATCAGGGCCTGCACGGCGTGCTGGCCATCGGCAGCCGCGACCCGCAGCACTACAAGAGCAGCGTCGGCACCCTGTTCCTCACCTACATCGCCGAAGTCCTCGGTCGCGTGGTTCCGCGCTTCACCCAGACGCTGCGCTCGGTACGCTGATGGAACGCCAGCTGGAAGCTTATTGCGCGCACCTGCGCAACGAGCGCCAGGTGTCCGAGCACACCCAGCTGGCCTACCGCCGCGACCTGGAAAAAGTGGTCGAATTCTGCAACACCCAGGGCATCGCCAACTGGCAGGCCCTGCAGATCCAGCAACTGCGCCAGTTGATCGCACGCCTGCACCACCACGGCCAGTCATCGCGCAGCCTGGCGCGCCTGCTCTCGGCGGTGCGCGGCCTGTATCGCTACCTCAACCGTGAGGGGCTGTGCCAGCACGATCCGGCCAACGGCCTGACCCCGCCCAAGGGTGAGCGTCGCCTGCCCAAGACCCTCGACACCGACCGCGCCCTGCAACTGCTCGACGGCGGCGTCGACGACGACTTCATCGCCCGTCGCGACCAGGCCATTCTCGAATTGTTCTACTCCTCGGGCCTGCGCCTGTCGGAACTGACCAACCTTGACCTCGAACAACTGGACCTGGCCGGCGGACTGGTCCAGGTGCAGGGCAAGGGTGGCAAGGCCCGCGTCCTGCCGGTCGGGCGCAAGGCGCGCGAAGCGCTGCAGGCGTGGCTGAAACTGCGCGGGATCAGCGCGCCACGCGACGGTGCGATGTTCGTCACCCGCCAAGGCAAGCGCCTGGGGCCACGGGCCATCCAGTTGCGGGTCAAGGTCGCCGGAGAACGCGAACTGGGCCAGCACCTGCACCCGCACATGCTCCGCCACTCCTTCGCCAGCCACCTGCTCGAATCGTCCCAGGACCTGCGCGCGGTACAGGAGATGCTCGGTCACGCCGACATCAGCACCACGCAGATCTACACCCACCTGGACTTCCAGCACCTGGCCGCCGTCTACGACAGCGCCCATCCCCGAGCCAAACGCAGCAAAGGCAGCGACTCATGAGTATCAAGCTGATCACCTTCGACCTGGACGACACCCTGTGGGACACCGCACCAGTGATCACCAGTGCCGAGACCGTCCTGCGCGACTGGCTTGCCGCCAATGCCCCAACCCTGGGCGGTGTGCCGGTCGAGCACCTGTATGCCATCCGCGAACGCTTGGTGCAGGCCGAACCGGGCCTCAAGCACCGCATCAGCGCCCTGCGCCGGCGTGTGCTGTTCCACGCACTGTCCGAGGTCGGCTACAGCGAGCAACACGCCCAGTCGCTCGCCAATGAGGCCTTCGAGGTGTTCCTGCATGCCCGGCATCAGGTCGAGGTGTTTCCCGAAGTGCAGCCGGTGCTGGAGATCCTGCGCCATCACTATGTGCTGGGCGTCGTGACCAACGGCAATGCCGATGTGCGGCGGCTTGGGATTTCGGACTACTTCCGCTTCGCCCTGTGCGCCGAGGACCTGGGGATCGGCAAGCCCGACCCTGCGCCCTTCCGCGAAGCCCTCAAGCGCGGTGAAGTGGAGGCCAGTGCCGCAGTGCATGTCGGCGATCATCCGGGTGACGACATCGCCGGGGCCCAACGCGCCGGCTTACGCGCAGTCTGGTTCAACCCCCAGGGCAAGGCCTGGGCCGGCGAGCAGGCGCCCGATGCCGAGATCCAGCGCCTGTCGCAGTTGCCCGACGTGCTGGCACGCTGGCGCTGACCGCCCTATCGCGGGGCAAGCCCGCACGAACACCCAAATTCCACCCACAAAAAAGCCCGCAGCGACCGCGGGCTTTTTTTGTATCCAGCCACTCAGATAGGGCGGCTGCCGTACTTGTTGTCCGGCTTCTTGGGCGGATCGGCGACCACGTTGGCCTCGACTTCCTGGACCTTGCCACCGCGTGCCAGGAACTCTTCCATGGCGCGCGCCAGCGCGTCGCGTTCCTTCTGCTTGGCTTCCATGCTCGGCATCTCGTCTACCGAGACTGCCGCCTTGGACTTGCCTTTGGCGGCAGGTGCAGGGCTGCTGTCGTCGTCGCCGGCGTCTTCCGCGCCGTCGTCGGATGCCGCTTCAAGGGCCTCATCACCCTCGTCTTCGTCGCCTACTTCGAGGTCATCATTTTCCAGATCGTCGTCGCTCATGTTCTACCTCATGACTTGCGAAAAGCAGGTTAGTTATAGACCAGTGATGCCGTAGACCGGCAGCCACCAGTGAAAATTCAACTGGCCGTGGGTTGGCCACTGCCTTGGATGTACGGCCCCTGGTGAGGGCGTTTCACCCAGCAGATCCCAGCTCCTGGCGGGATCTGACGAAATCCTTGAGCCGCCGCTGCTGGCCTTGCGCTATTGGCAAGCCTAGCAAAGCGTGGCGAAGTGTGTGGAAGGCACTGCAAACACCCTTCCGGCGCGCATTCTAGCGCGCCGGGAGAAAAAACAAAGCTCCATCAGTACCCGCTTTTCTGTAAGTTTTCTGCCTGCGTCACGAACGTGCCGGATAAACCGTTTGCCTACCGGCGAAACGGTAAAAATCAGGCAAAAAAATGCCCGGACAAGCCGGGCAAGTTTTTTACTGCAGGGCGGTTACAGGTTGTAGCCGCGCTCGTTGTGCTGAGCCAGGTCGAGGCCGACCGACTCTTCTTCTTCGTTGACCCGCAGGCCCATTACCACGTCCAGCACCTTGAGGATCACGTAGGTGACGATGGCGGTGTAGGCCACGGTGAAGATCACGCCCTTGGCCTGGACCCAGACCTGCGCACCGATATCGGTGACCGCGCCGAAGCCGCCCAGGGCCGGTGCTGCGAACACACCGGTGAGAATCGCGCCGACGATACCGCCGATACCATGCACACCGAAGGCATCCAGCGAGTCGTCGTAACCCAGCTTGCGCTTGAGGCTGGTGGCGCAGAAGTAGCAGATCACACCCGACGCCAGGCCGATTACCAGGGCGCCCATCGGGCCGACGGTGCCGGCAGCCGGAGTGATGGCGACCAGGCCGGCGACCACACCCGAAGCGATGCCCAGGGCGCTTGGTTTGCCGTGGCCGATCCACTCGGCGAACATCCAGCCCAGCGCGGCGGCGGCGGTGGCGATCTGGGTCACCAGCATGGCCATGCCGGCAGTGCCGTTGGCCGCTGCAGCGGAACCTGCGTTGAAGCCGAACCAGCCGATCCACAGCATGGCAGCGCCGACCAGAGTGTAGCCGAGGTTGTGCGGAGCCATCGGCGTGGTCGGGTAGCCTTTGCGCTTGCCCAGTACCAGGCACGCCACCAGGCCTGCGATACCGGCGTTGATGTGCACCACGGTGCCGCCCGCGAAGTCCAGTACGCCCCAGTCCCACATCAGTGCGCCGTCACCGCTCCAGACCATGTGCGCGATCGGCGCGTAGACCAGGGTGAACCACACGCCCATGAACACCAGCATGGCGGAGAACTTCATGCGTTCGGCAAAGGCACCGACGATCAGTGCCGGGGTGATGATGGCGAAGGTCATCTGGAAGGTGATGAACACCGCCTCAGGGAACAGCGCGGTGGCCGAGGTCAGGCCAGACGGCGTCACACCGGCGAGGAAGGCTTTGGAGAAGCCGCCGATGAACGAGTTGAAGTTGAGCACGCCCTTTTCCATACCGGTGGTATCGAAGGCGATGCTGTAGCCGTAGATGACCCACAGGATGCTGATCAGACCGGTGATGGCGAAGCACTGCATCATCACCGACAGCAGGTTCTTGGAGCGCACCATGCCACCGTAGAACAGGGCCAGGCCCGGGATGGTCATGAACAGTACCAGCGCCGTGGCCGTGAGCATCCAGGCGGTGTCGCCGGAGTTCAGTACCGGGGCGGCTGCTTCCTCTGCCAGGGCCAGGCCAGGCATTACGAGGGACAATAGGGCTCCTAGCCCTGCGATCTTGCGCAGAGTCATTTGTTTTCTCCTGGGGCGTTTGGGTTTGGTGAGGCTTGTTGTGTCGCTTAGATCGCGTCGGTATCGGTCTCGCCGGTACGGATGCGGATCGCCTGCTCCAGATTCACCACGAAGATCTTGCCGTCGCCGATCTTGCCGGTGTTGGCCGCCTTGGTGATGGCTTCGATCACCCGGTCCAGGTCCTTGTCATCGATGGCGACATCGATCTTGACCTTGGGCAGGAAATCGACCACGTATTCGGCGCCACGGTACAGCTCGGTGTGGCCTTTCTGCCGGCCGAAGCCCTTGACTTCGGTCACGGTGATGCCTTGCACGCCGATTTCCGACAGCGACTCGCGCACGTCGTCCAGCTTGAACGGCTTGATGATGGCAGTGACTAGCTTCATGAAACTCTTCTCCCGATTTGGTGGACTTGCCCCAGGAAAACAAACCCGTCTCAAGTCTAAGCGCAGCGCCTGGCTTTGTAACGCGTCGTCGGCTCCATTCCCCCACCGACACACGTTTTCGGCGAGTGAAGAGGGAGCCTTGCGGCTCCGCCTGCACACTGCCCGATCACAAGGGACTGCATCAGTGCATGGCGCACAGAGGCCTTTGCAGAAACCTTGCCAGATCCGGCAAAGGGCCGGAAAACAAGTAGTTGCGCACAATGCTCGGGATTAGCCCATGGCCAGTACGCTGAAAGCTGCACGATTCTGGTGCATCGAGCCGCCGGCAGCTGCTCAAAAAGTGTGCGTCCGACCGTCGAAATGCGCCGTGCTACACTGCCCACCTTTCACACGCCACGGAACAGCCTGACCCATGCTCGCGCCCAAAGCCCTTCTCGACGCCCTGAGCGACCAGGCCTCGCGCCTGTTCAGCGGCGACACCGCGCAGCCGCGCGCCGAACTCGAAAGCCAGTTCAAGATCCTGATGCAGAGCGCGTTCAGCAAACTGGACCTGGTCAGCCGGGAAGAATTCGACAGCCAGATGGTGGTCCTGGCGCGCACCCGCGCGCGCCTCGAAGCCCTGGAGAAGCAAGTGGCCGAGCTGGAAGCGCGCATGGCGCCACCAGCCCAGGACTAGCCACCCTGAGGGATATACGGCCGGCCTCCGCGCAGAGGCCGGCCGCAAACTTCAAACGCTTCCTACAAACACCAGGGAGCATTCAAACAAGATGAAACTTATTTAAAGTTCACCTCCCCGGTTGACTTCGATACTACCCTTGAATAAAGTTCGCTCGCCCTGAGAGAAGGGGCCTTTTTTCCATTCACTGAAGAATTCAATGGACACAGTATCTAGTCGCTGCCTGACCGCCGCCGCACGGCCCGGTCAGGCACTTGAACCGGAACACCGGTCCCGACACCCTGGTCGGGCAAGCCGCGCCAGAGCCTGATGCTCCGCCGTGACTTGCCACAGCCGGTGTCCGCCGGTTGGAGGCAAGCTCATGAACCTCACGTCATTCGTTTCACATCGCCTGCACGCCTGCCTGGCGCGTTTGCAGGCCCGCGCCTGGCCGCCCCGTGGCCCGTGCGCTCCAGCCCAGCCCTCGGCCGCCGTGCGCGGCCCGCAGTTGCGTGCCGTATGGCAGGCACACCCCTGCCACGGAAAACTCCAGTTGCGCCTGAACTGGCACCATGACGACAGCCAGGACCCTCCAGGTAGACGGGGGCCGCTGGCACGCGTTTGCGCTCGCCTGAGACCCCACACGCTCCACTGAACAACTGATATTGAACAGTAACTTTTGATCGAACTTTCAACATTGAAAGTTCGCCAGACCGTTATTGCCCATTATTTATCAACGAGGAATACAAACATGGACTGCGCGAGTAGAAAGTTCGCTGCCGAAACAACTTCCGACTCTCGGCAGCGGACAGACAACTGTCGGAAAAACCAAGCATTTTTCTGCGACCCGACATGCCTACGTTCACCCCCTGAGTGAAACGTCTGTGTGTCGTGCCGCCGCAGCGGCAGGAGCACAGCAACATGACCGTCAAACACCGCAACACCCCACCGGCCAAGGCCGAACGCGAAACCCGCCTGTCCACCCGCGCCGCCCGTGAAGCGCGCAATGGCCTGTCCGTCACCCTCGCCAACCTCGATGCCAGCGAGCATGGCCTGACCGAACACGAAGCCGCCAAGCGCCTGCAGCGCGACGGCGCCAACCAGGTCGCTCACGACCAGCAACCCCACGCCCTGGTGCAACTGCTCAAGGCTCTGCACAACCCGTTCATCTACGTCCTGCTGACCCTGGCCGGGATCAGTTTCGTCACCGACTACTGGATGCCGATCAGCGCAGGTGAAGCGGACGACGCCGACCTGACCAAGGTCATCATCATCATGACCATGGTCAGCCTCAGCAGCCTGCTGCGCTTCTGGCAGGAGTACCGCTCGAACAAGGCCGCCGACGCCCTCAAGGCGATGGTGCGCACCACCGCCACCGTGCTGCGCCGCGAACAGTTCGGCCAGCCGCCGCGCCTGCGCGAAGTGCCCATGGACGAACTGGTGGCCGGCGACATCGTGCAGCTTTCGGCGGGCGACATGATCCCCGCCGACATCCGCCTGCTCGAATCACGCGACCTGTTCATCAGCCAGGCGGTGCTCACCGGCGAGGCACTGCCGGTCGAGAAGTACGACACCCTGGGCAATGTCGCGCAGAAGTCCGCCACCGATGACAGCGGCAACCAGGACAACCTGCTCGAACTGCCGAACATCTGCTTCATGGGCACCAACGTGGTCAGCGGCCGCGCCCGCGCCGTGGTGGTCGCCACCGGCCGGCGCACCTACTTCGGCTCCCTGGCCAAGGCCATCTCCGGCTCGCGCAGCCAGACCGCCTTCGACCGCGGCGTGAACAGCGTCAGCAGCCTGCTGATCCGCTTCATGCTGGTGATGGTACCGGTGGTGTTCATGATCAACGGCCTGGTCAAGGGCGACTGGGGCGATGCCTTCCTCTTCGCCCTCGCCGTGGCCGTGGGCCTGACCCCGGAAATGCTGCCGATGATCGTCAGCGCCAACCTGGCCAAGGGCGCCGTGGCCATGGCCCGGCGCAAGGTGGTGGTCAAGCGCCTGAACGCCATCCAGAACCTCGGTTCGATGGATGTGCTGTGCACCGACAAGACCGGCACCCTCACCCAGGACCGGATCATCCTCGAGCACCATGTGCGCATCGACGGTGAGCGCGACAAACGCGTGCTGGAACTGGCCTGGCTCAACAGCCACCACCAGAGCGGCGTGCGCAACCTGATGGACCAGGCCGTGCTCCACTTCGCAGGTCAGGAGCGTGAATTCCAGGCGCCCTACGCCTACGCCAAGGTCGACGAGTTGCCGTTCGACTTCATTCGCCGTCGCCTGTCGGTCGTGGTGAAGAACGCCCTGGGCGATCACCTGATGGTGAGCAAGGGCGCCGTCGAGGAAATGCTCGCCATCGCCACCCATGTGCAGGAAGGCGACAGCGTCGTGGCCCTCGATGAGCGTCGGCGCCAGCGCCTGCTGGCCAGCGCCGATGCCTTCAACCGCGACGGCTTCCGCGTGCTGGTGGTCGCCACCCGCGACATTCCGGCAAGCGAAGGCAAGGCGCAGTACCACACCGACGACGAGCGCGACCTGGTGATCCAGGGCTTCCTGACCTTCCTCGACCCGCCCAAGGAAACCGCCGGCCCGGCCATTGCCGCCCTGCGTGAGATGGGTGTGCGGGTCAAGGTGCTGACCGGCGATAACCCGGTGGTCACCTGCAAGGTGTGCCGTGAAGTCGGTCTGGAGCCCGGCCTGCCGCTGCTCGGCCAGGACATCGAGCGCATGGACGACACCACCCTGAAGATTCAGGTCGAAGAACGCACCGTTTTCGCCAAGCTCACCCCGCTGCAAAAGTCCCGCGTGCTAAAGGCGCTGCAGGCCAACGGTCACACCGTGGGCTTCCTCGGCGACGGCATCAACGACGCCGCCGCCCTGCGCGACGCCGACGTCGGTATCTCGGTAGACAGCGGCACCGATATCGCCAAGGAATCGGCCGATATCATCCTGCTGGAAAAAAGCCTGATGGTGCTTGAGGAGGGTGTGCTCAAAGGCCGCGAAACCTTCGGCAACATCATGAAGTACCTGTGCATGACCGCCAGTTCCAACTTCGGCAACGTGTTCTCGGTGCTGGTGGCCAGTGCCTTCATTCCCTTCCTGCCGATGCTGGCGATCCACCTGCTGCTGCAGAACCTGATGTACGACTTCTCCCAGCTGTCGCTGCCGTGGGACCGCATGGACAAGGAATTCCTCAGCGAACCGCGCAAGTGGGATGCCCGCAACATCGGCCGCTTCATGCTGTGGATCGGCCCGACCTCGTCGATCTTCGACATCACCACCTTTGCCCTGATGTGGTACGTGTTCGCCGCCAACAGTGTCGAGATGCAGGCGCTGTTCCAGTCTGGCTGGTTCATCGAAGGCCTGCTGTCGCAAACCCTGGTGGTGCACATGCTGCGCACGCGCAAGGTGCCGTTCTTCCAGAGCACTGCAGCGCTGCCGGTGATCCTGGCCACGGGCCTGGTGATGGCGCTGGGCATCTACATCCCGTTCTCGCCGGTGGGCACTATGGTCGGTCTGGTGCCGCTGCCGTGGGAATACTTCCCTTGGCTGGTTGCCACCCTGCTGGGCTACTGCGTGGTCGCACAGACCATGAAGACCCTCTACATCCGCCGCTTCGGACAGTGGTTCTGAGCCTGCAGGGAGAGCAGACCATGCGCGTACTGATCTGTGCGGGACGCAACTACGCCGACACCCGGCGCTGCCGCCAGGCCCTGGACGATGTCCAGCGCCAGCGGCCGATCCGGGTGTTGATCCACGGCGGCAGCCAGTTCCTCGGCGGCGAGATCGAAAGCTGGGCACGCGAGCACGGCGCCGACCTCGTGCGCTACCCGCCCAACTGGCAGCTGCACGGCAAGCAGGCCGAACGCCTGCGCAACCTGTTCATGTTCACCGACAGCCGCCCCGAGCTGTTGCTCGCCCTGCCCGGGGGCGACGACACCGAGGAGCTGCTGGCCAGGGCTCGCGGCGCTGGTGTGCAGGTGATCTGCGGCAGGCAACCACGACAACCCGAGCGAGAGGAGCATTGCCATGACGCCTGAAAAGTCTGATGAGCGAGCCCGTTTCTCACTCACCCACGACCTGCCACCCGCCCAGGCCCGGGCGGCGCGGCGCAATGTGCTGTTTGTGATCGTGACCTTGGTGTTGAGTGGGGTGTTGGTGGTGTTGTTTGGGGTCGAGGCGCGGTTGTCTGGAGGTTGAGAAAGGCTGCACCTAACCGGCTAGCGTCCCGCATTTTTGCGCTTGCTCCGCCAACTGACTTAACATGGCACCCGACTACGGCGACAGCAGAAAATTTGTCGGCGGAGCTGCGTAGGCCTGGCATGCCAAGGTCATATGAAGGGAAATTGTAAGCATCTGGGTTGTTCTGCTTCGGTGCAGGAGACTCGCTTTCGAGGCCGTCCTTCCGCGTAGTCACTTGATATCCGAATCTTGGCCTCGGTCGCGTGATACGCGGTGACCGGGGCCAAGTACCTTCTGGCGCCTGCTTTCTCACTCACCGCTCAGCATCGCATTACCGGTGAATCTCATGCCTGTGCAACGCATGGCTTAATTTTGTGGCTGGCTTTGACCGTACGACAAGTCCGAACATGCTGCTAAAACCTTCGATTGCGCGCGACTAGGAAGTATCCTACGCGCTTTGCGGAAGCCTCTTAATTGTCGGGGAAATGCCTCAGGGATAACTTCGCTGGGTCGCCCACATTGGCGACTGGGTGTGAGAAGCCCACCTGACACGTTGGCTCCCAAGTCATGGCAGCCGTGCACGAGCAGACTTCGGTCTGGCCGTGTTTCTCCGTGTCCACGGTCTTCTCACCTCGTGCGCGGCTGCCACCCTCATATCTGTGAGAAGGATCGGGTGGCGGTCATCTAAACCGGCATGGAGTTTTCGTTATGAAAAAGCTCGTCCCCGACCCACCCCGCCTCAAGCTCATCAACAACCCCTACTTCTCCATCCACACCGACATGACCCCTCCCGACGCCCTGGCACACGCCAGCGAGCTGTTGCGCGGTGTCGCCGAAACCATCGACGAACACTGCCGCACCTATGCCGGTGTACCCGGCCTGCACATGCTGTCGAACGCCGCGCACTCCGCCGAAACGGCTCGCGCGCTGATCGAACATGCGCTGAACCGGATGTGACCCTGAGCCCGTCAAGGAGTGATGAACATGAGCGGTAACCAATCCGGCCGCACCACCGCAGGTGTTGCCACCTTTCTCGAGATGTTCCGCGTACAGCCCGGTGTCCCCTATGAGCGCGCCATCGAAGAAATCTCAGTGCTGGTGGGCTGTACACGTGATCTGAGCGATCAGTTCACAGGGGAGGCAAACCCTGCGGCGATTACCGCCCTGCACTACCTCAGCGCCCTGGCCAAGGCGTTGTTGAATGATCTTGAAGTCAGCCGCAACGCTGGCGACTGAGACCAGGCCAATCGCCTCGATGCCATCCGGCATCGAAGGCGCTAGTGAATGACCTCCCACTTCCATGAAAACCAACGCAAAAGTCCGGTCATTAAAGTATTCCTCCACCACGCCGTTAACTGCCTCAAATGGAGAAGTCGAGTTAACAAGGAGGTCAGCATGACCAGCATCAATGGCACAGGCATACCATCCGCACCCACCGCAAACGCTCAGGACAGTCGGGTAAAGTCGCTGGATGAGTCAGCCAAAGCCGGCGCCAAGTCGAACACAACTGCCGTACCGGCAGCGGTTAGCACCGACACCGCGAAGTTGTCTTCACTGGCGCAGATGCTCAGCGAAGCTGCAACACGTGCCGCCGAGCGCGACACCAGCAATGACCGCAAGAGCCTGGCGACCATCGCCGCGCGCGCGACCCAGCCGATTCACAGCCCCGTATTCGAACAGACCAAGACCGCTCGCGACGCCGAACTGCCGCAATCCAATGATCCGCAACGCTTGCAGCAAGCCCGGCAGGCGACTGCCTTTCTAGACGGCAAAGGCGCCAATCCTTTCAGCAGCCTGTCCCGCGAACAGTTGTCCCTGATCATCCATGATGAGAGCGGCGCCTTCACAGTCAATGAACGCAGGGCGGCCTTGACCGCTTCCGACGATCAGTATCAAGCCTGGGCGCGCGCCGTCTCTGCGCAATTGATGGACGACTACAACCGCAACGGCTATCTGTCACCAAAGACCCTCAAGGGCATCCTCGACTACTACAAAAGCCTGCCGCCGATCATGGAGGCTCAACTGCCAGACAGCTACGAACAAGACCTGAGCACATTGATTGCGCACGCCGAGAACTCGCAGTCACACAGTAAGGATCAACTGCAGTCATTGCTGGATCTGCTAATGGCACAGCGAATGTAGCGCTGTGAAGGATGGAGGGGGTGCAGTAAGCAGATAGAACAACCCACACCTCCAGGCGTATTTTTAAAGTCAACCCTTTCCACCAGAGCTTACTTCGACCGTGCATAACGTCTGGCCTGTTGTTTTTGCACTACCCCGCCTTCCCAGCCAGAATCTCCCGCTCCTTGGGCACCAACGCCGACTCGCTATAGAAATACAGCTTCCCATCCGGCGCCACAACACTCGCACCAAACGCCAAGGGGCCAAGCCACCACCTCTCGAAACCGAGCCTCAAGCCCTCGGCAAAACCCCGTCGTACTCTTTCCCCTGCATATCCGGCCACCGACACTATCCTTGCCCCTGCCGCAGGACGCGGCATCCCCAGTGACCAAGGAGTGTTCATGTCTCTCGCCCTCGTCCACAGCCGCGCCCAGGTCGGGGTGCTGGCGCCCGCTGTCAGCGTCGAAACCCACCTGGCCAACGGCCTGCCCAACCTCACCCTGGTCGGCCTGCCCGAGGCCACGGTCAAGGAAAGCAAGGACCGGGTACGCAGCGCCATCGTCAATTCCGGCCTCGAATACCCGGCCCGACGCATCACCCAGAGTCTCGCCCCCGCCGCCTGCCCAAGGATGGCGGGCGCTACGACCTGGCCATCGCCTTGGGCATCCTCGCCGCCAACGGCCAGGTGCCGGTGGCGACCTTGGTCGATTTCGAATGCCTGGGCGAGTTGGCGCTATCCGGGGCATTACGCCCGGTGCAGGGCGTGCTGCCAGCGGCGCTGGCGGCGCGGGAGGCCGGGCGGGCACTGGTGGTGCCGCGGGAGAATGCCGAGGAGGCGAGTTTGGCCAGCGGGCTGGTGGTGTATGCGGTCGGGCACCTGCAGGAGCTGGTAGCACACCTCAATGGCCAGGCACCGCTGCCAGCCTATGCCGCCAATGGCTTGATGCTACGCGCGCGCCCCTATCCGGACCTGAGCGAAGTACAGGGGCAGATCGCGGCCAAGCGCGCCCTGCTGGTCGCGGCGGCGGGGGCGCACAACCTGCTGTTCACCGGGCCACCCGGCACCGGCAAGACCTTGCTTGCCAGCCGCCTGCCGGGGTTGCTGCCACCGCTGGACGAGCACGAGGCGCTGGAGGTTGCGGCCATCCAGTCGGTCAGCGACAAGGCACCGATCGACTGCTGGCCACAGCGGCCGTTTCGCCATCCTCATCACAGCGCGTCGGGGCCGGCACTGGTTGGCGGCGGTAGTCGGCCGCAGCCGGGGGAAATCACCCTGGCCCATCATGGGGTGCTGTTTCTCGACGAACTGCCCGAGTTCGAACGGCGTGTGCTGGAGGTGCTGCGCGAACCGCTGGAGTCGGGCGAGATCGTGGTGTCACGAGCCAAGGACCGGGTGCGCTTTCCTGCGCGCTTTCAGCTGGTAGCGGCGATGAACCCCTGCCCCTGCGGCTACCTGGGCGACCCGGCAGCCCGCTGCCGGTGCAGCCCTGAGCAGATCCAGCGCTACCGCAACAAGCTCTCGGGCCCGCTGCTCGACCGCATCGACCTGCACCTGACCGTCGCACGCGAAAGCACCATCCTCAGCCACCAGCCCAGTGGCGAGACCAGCGCCAGCGTCGCCACCCAGGTCGCCCAGACCCGCGAGCGGCAACAGCGTCGCCAGGGTTGTGCCAACGCGTTTCTCGATATGCCAGGCCTGCGCAAACATTGCGACCTGAAAGCCGCCGACCAGTCATGGCTGGAGGGCGCGTGCGAGCGACTCAACCTTTCGTTGCGCGCCGCTCACCGTCTGCTCAAGGTTGCCCGCACCCTGGCCGACCTCGAACAAGCCGAGCGCATCGCCCGCCCCCATCTGGCTGAGGCCCTGCAATACCGCCCCGGCAGTTGACCCTACGTCCGCACAACCACCGATTACCCCTCTCAATCTTCTCTATAGTGGAAATATATTTTGCGCACTAAACATTTGCGCACAATATTCACCTCAAGCAGCAAGCAGTCGCTGACCCCTTACCGAACCCTTGGAGAACGATCATGACCACCCTTCGCAAAGCCTTCGCCATCGCCACCCTGACCCTCGGCACCACTGCAGGCGCCTTCGCCCAGTCCATCGAGGCCACGCCGTACCACTACGGCATGAACCTGGACATCGCCCAGGTCATCGCGGTCGATGCCCCGAACAGCACCCGCAGCCATGCCTCGGCCGCCACCCTCACCTACCGCGACAGCAGCGGCCAGGTGCAGAAGGTCAGCTACATCCACCCCACCACCGCCGCCAACCAGAACTGAACCCCACGGCCCGACACCAGAGGAGCTTGAACCATGAAACTGTCCCGCACCCTGACCACCGGCCTGCTGGCCCTCGCCGCCAACAGCGCCTTCGCCGCCGGTAGCCCCGGCGTCGAGCACACCACCCAGGGCTTCCTCGACGCCCTGGCCGCCGGTGGTGGCAAGCCGCTGGAAACCTTGGCGCCCAAAGACGCACGGGCCGTGCTCAGCGGTGCGCAGGCCAGCGTCAAGGTCGACCTCTCGGGTATCGAGGTCGAGCGTCGCAGCCTGCAGATCGACGGCAAGCCGCTGGACATCCGCGTGGTGCGCCCGCAAGGCGCGAAAGGTGAGCTGCCAGTGTTCATGTTCTTCCACGGCGGCGGCTGGGTGCTGGGCGACTACCCGACCCACGAGCGCCTGATCCATGATCTGGTGGTTGGCTCCGGCGCGGCGGCGGTCTATGTCGACTACACGCCATCGCCAGAAGCCAAGTTCCCCACCGCGATCAACCAGGCCTACGCCGCGACCCGCTGGGTAGCCGAGCACGGCAAGGAAATCGGTGTCGATGGCAGCCGACTGGCTGTGGCCGGCAACAGCGTCGGCGGCAACATGGCGGCGGTGGTGGCGATCAAGGCCAAGGAAGCGGGTACGCCCAAGCTGCGGTTCCAGGCGCTGTTGTGGCCGGTCACCGATGCCAACTTCAACAATGCGTCGTACAACCAGTTTGCCGAAGGGCACTTCTTGACCCGCAATATGATGCAGTGGTTCTGGGACAGCTACACCACCGACCCGCGCCAGCGTGGCGATATCCATGCTTCGCCGCTGCGGGCCAGCCTGGATCAACTCAAAGGCCTGCCACCAGCACTGGTGCAGACTGCCGAGATGGATGTGCTGCGTGACGAAGGCGAAGCCTACGCCCGCAAGCTCGATGCCGCCGGTGTGCCGGTGACTGCCGTGCGCTACAACGGCATGATCCATGACTTCGGATTGCTGAACGTGCTGGGGCAGGTGCCCGGAACTCGTAGCGCGATGAGTCAGGCGGCGCAGGCGCTGAAGGAACATCTGCAATAACGATAGTGGCCTCACGGGCCTCTTCGCGGGCAAGCCCGCTCCCACATTTGTAGGAGCGGGCTTGCCCGCGAAGAGGCGAGTAAGGGCTGCAAAGGCTCCAAATCCGGAACGCTGCTTCCCATCCCCCACGGTTGCCCCCTCCCCCCGCCGAGACGAAAATGCCTACCGTCCCCGGCGCCTGCTCACACAGCGCTTCATCCAAGCCTCCTGGAGTTCTACCCATGCCACATGAAGGCAGCATCCTGCAGACCGCAGTGATCTTCCTGCTTGCCGCCGTCGTCGCCGTGCCCCTTGCCAAGCGCCTGCAACTGGGTGCCGTCATCGGCTACCTGCTCGCCGGCGTGGCCATCGGACCACAAGCGTTGGGCCTGATCCGCGACACCGAGAGCGTGGCGCACATTTCTGAACTGGGCGTAGTCCTGCTGCTGTTCATCATCGGCCTCGAACTTTCCCCACGACGTCTGTGGCTGATGCGCAAGGCGGTGTTCGGCGTAGGCCTGGCACAAGTGGTGCTGACCGGCGCGATCATCGGTGCCATCGCCCTGTTCGGCTTTGCCCAATCCCTGCCAGCAGCCGTGGTGCTCGGCCTGGGCCTGGCGTTGTCATCCACCGCGCTGGGCCTGCAGAGCCTGGCCGAAGGCAAGCAACTGAACGCCCCCCATGGGCGCCTGGCCTTTGCCATCCTGTTGTTCCAGGACATCGCGGCAATCCCGCTGATCGCGCTGGTGCCCTTGCTGGCGGCCAGCGGCCCGGACACCAGCCACGGCGACAGCATCGAACATGGCCTGCGGGTGTTCGGCAGCATCGCCATCGTCATCGTCGGCGGGCGCTACCTGCTGCGCCCGCTGTTCCGCATCGTCGCCCGTACCGGCCTGCCGGAGGTGTCCACGGCCACCGCGCTGCTGGTGGTGATCGGCACCGCCTGGCTGATGGAGGAAGCCGGCATTTCCATGGCACTGGGCGCGTTCCTCGCGGGCCTGCTGCTGGCCGACTCGGAATACCGGCACGAGCTGGAGTCGCAGATCGAGCCATTCAAGGGCCTGCTGCTGGGGCTGTTCTTCATCAGCGTTGGCATGGGCGCCAACCTTGGCCTGCTGCTGGAGGCACCCGCGCTGTTGCTGGGCCTGACCTTGCTGCTGGTAGCGGTGAAGCTGCCGTTGCTGATGCTGGTCGGCCGTGCGGTGGGCGGCCTGAGCAACCTGAGCGCGCTGCGCCTGGGGCTGGTGCTGGCGGCGGGCGGTGAGTTCGCTTTCGTGGTGTTCAAGCTGGGCAAGGACCAGAACCTGTTCGACACCTACACCTACGATCTGCTGCTGATGACCATCACCCTGTCGATGGCCCTGACGCCGATGTTGCTGCTGGCCAGCTCGCGCCTGATCAAGCGCCCGGCGCCAGCCCGCGAAGTGCCAGAGCAATACCGCACGATCCAGGCCGACGCCCCGCGCGTGGTGATCATCGGCATGGGCCGCATGGGGCAGATCGTGGCGCGTATCCTGCGGGCCCAGAAAGTCTCCTTCATCGCCCTGGACACCTCGGTCGATGCCATCGAGATGACCCGCACCTTCGAACAGGCCCCGGTGTTCTACGGCGACCCGATGCGCCCCGAGGTGCTGCATGCGGCCAAGGTCGGCGAGGCCGAGTACTTCGTCATCACCACCGACGATCCGGAAGCGACCATCCGCATCGCCGAGCGGGTCAAGCATGAGTATCCGCACCTGAAGGTGATCGCCCGGGCGCGTAACCGCCAGCACGTGCACAAGTTGCTCGACGTCGGCGCCGAGCCGATTCGCGAGACCTTCTACTCGAGCCTGGAGATGACCCGCCTGACCCTGATCGGCCTTGGCCTGAGCGAGGCCCAGGCGGCAGACCGCATTCAGCGCTTCACCGAGCATGACCAGCAGGTGCTGGAAGCACAGGGGCGGGTTCGCGATGACCGGGCGAAGGTGATGCAGACGGCCAAGGAGGCCAGGGTGGAGCTGGAGCGGTTGTTCGAATCGGATAGCGACTGAGCTGTATGCCGCAGGGGCCTCCATGCCGCCCCTGCGGCGACACGGCACCTGCTCGACGCCGTGCCAGGAAGGGTCAAAATCAGCTTAGGCTCAAGCAAATCCCAGCCGCACGATAGGCGGGTGCTCACGATGAGCAGCCTGCCATAGATCATACGCCGCCTGCTCTGCCAGATATTGGCGGGCACTGCCCAGACCAGCCAATTCAAGCCGGTACGCAAGATCGGCGGAGATAGCTGCGCGCCCGTTCAACACAGTGGACAGTTGACCTCGGGAATAACCGAGATGACGAGCAAGCGCAGAGACACTCAGGCCAATCGCCGACAGGACATCCTCGCGCAACGCTTCACCCGGATGGGGGGGGTTATGCATGGGCATGACAGTGCCTCCTAGTGATAGTCCAGATAGTCCACAAGCTCTGCATCAGTGCCGACAAAGCGAAACACCAACCCCTCTACACAGACTGCACAATTCTGGAGGGAAGGCGTTCCGGAGGGGAGTTTCAGCTTTCCGCCTAAGGCGTGAGAGCCTTCCGATCCACTGGCGTGATCTGATACCTGCGAAAACCCACCACACAAACAGCAAAAAGGGCGACTGTCTCCAGTCGCCCTCAATCCCGCAGTTGCGCAGGCCCGGCCTCAGCCGGTCACTTCGCCAGAAACGCCAGCAAGTCGTCGTTCAATTGCTGCGCGTGGGTCACGGCAAAGCCGTGTGGTGCACCCTGATACACCTTCAACTGCGCCCCCTCGATCATCTCGGCGGCTTTCTTGCCGGTGGTCTCGAACGGCACGATCTGGTCGTCATCGCCGTGGATCACCAGTGTCGGTACATCGATCCTGGCCATGTCCGGGCGGAAATCCGTTTCGGAGAACGCCGTCACGCAGTCGATGGTGCCTTTGAGCGAGGCCAGCAGGGCAATGTTCAGGGTCTGGGCCTGCACGCCCAGAGAGACTTCCTGCCCATGGTTGATGCCATAGAACGGCGCGGCGAAGTCGGAAATGAACTGCGCACGGTCGGCACGCAGGCCGTCGCGAATACCGTCGAATACCGACTTGTCGACACCCTCGGGGTTGTCGGCGGTCTTGATGAACAGGGGCGTCACCGCACCCAGCAGCACCAGCCCGGCCACGCGCTCGCTACCCTGCTTGGCGATGTAGCGGGTGACATCGCCACCGCCCATGGAGAAGCCGACCAGGGTGACGTCACGCAGGTCCAGGTGCTCGATCAACTGGGCGATGTCATCAGCAAAGGTGTCGTAGTCGTAACCGTTCCACGGCTGGCTGGAACGCCCGAAGCCGCGGCGGTCGAAGGCGATAGTGCGATAGCCGCGGCTGGCCAGGAACTCCATCTGGCCATCCCACATGTCGGCGTCCAGCGGCCAGCCGTGGCTGAACAGCACGGGCTTGCCGCTGCCCCAGTCCTTGTAATAGATCGCGGTGCCATCGCGGGTAACTAGTGTGCTCATGTCGGAATCTCCTGAAAGTCGGGTAGGTCTGGATCTTGAGTGCGGGGCGCGAGGAACATTCCATCGCGCGGCTGGCCGGTCGGTCACGAGGCGTAACGACCGGCCTTTGGCTGGGTCACTTGCCTGCGGTGAGGGCGTTGTAGCTGGTGATCAGGTTGCGGTAGTCGGGGATGTGGTTGGAGCACAGCGCGGCCAGGCCTTCGACGTCGTTGCGCCAGTCACGGTGCAGCTCGCAGGCCACGCCGAACCAGGTCATCAGTTGCGCACCGGCAGCTTCCATCCGGCGCCAGGCGGCATCGCGGGTCATCTCGTTGAAGGTGCCGGAGGCATCGGCCACCACGAACACTTCGAAGTCCTCGGCCAGGGCCGACAGTGCCGGGAAGGCCACGCACACTTCAGTCACGACACCGGCGATGATCAGCTGCTTCTTGCCGGTGGCCTTCACCGCCTTGACGAAATCTTCGTTGTCCCAGGCATTGATCTGGCCAGGGCGGGCGATGTAGGGCGCGTCCGGGAACAGCGCCTTGAGCTCTGGCACCAGCGGGCCGTTGGGGCCTTGCTCGAAGCTGGTGGTGAGGATGGTCGGCAGGTTGAAGAACTTGGCCAGGTCGGCCAGCGCCAGCACGTTGTTCTTGAACTTGTCCGGCTCGATGTCGCGAACCAGCGACAGCAGGCCTGCCTGGTGGTCGACCAGCAGTACGGCGGCGTCGTCTTTGTTCAGGCGGTTGTAGGTGAATTGGCTCATGGTCTGTACTCCCAATGTGTCTTCGATGTGCGGTAAGTGGGGTGTTGCGCGTTGATGAGTACAGATTAAAAACATCACCTTTGATGCGGTAGACTGCAAAAATTGTCTGTAGCGTTCTGTTTGGAGAACGATCTTGGAAGACCTGAATTCCCTCTATTTCTTCACCCAGGTCGTCGAGCATGGCGGCTTTGCCCCGGCGGGCCGGGCGCTGGACATGCCCAAGTCGAAACTCAGTCGGCGCATCGCCGACCTGGAAGACCGTCTTGGCGTTCGCCTGCTGCACCGTACCAGCCGCCACTGTTCGCTGACCGAGATCGGCCAGGCCTACTACAACCGTTGCCTGGCCATGCGTGTGGAAGCCGAGGGCGCGGCAGAGATCATCGAGCGCAACCGCAGCGAACCACGTGGTCTGGTGCGAATCAGTTGCCCCACCACCCTGCTCAACTCCTGGGTCGGGCCGATGCTCACCCGCTACATGCTCAAGTACCCGCAGGTGGAGCTGTTCATCGAGAGCACCAACCGTCGCGTCGACCTGTTGCATGAAGGCTTCGATGTGGCGCTACGGGTGCGCTTCCCGCCGCTGGAGAACACCGACATGGTGATGAAGGTGCTGAGCAACAGCACCCAATGCCTGGTGGGCCATCCATCGTTTCTCGCCCAGCTGCCCGAAGGTTTCGAACCGCAGGTACTGAGCTCGCTGCCGAGCCTGCACTGGGGCGCGGCGCAGCAGAAGTATCAATGGGAGTTGTTCCAGGGGGAGGACATGGCGCGCAAGCTGGTGATCGCGCACACACCGCGCATGGTCACCGATGATCTGTTCGCGCTGCGGCACTTCGTGGTGGCGGGGGTGGGCATCGCGCACTTGCCGCGGGTGGCGGTGCGCGAGGACCTGGCCCAGGGGCGCTTGGTGGAGATGTTGCCGGCGTGGCAGCCGCGCTGCGGGATCGTCCATGCGATCTTTCCGTCGCGGCGCGGGCTGCTGCCTTCGGTACGCTCGCTGATCGACCATCTGGCCGAGGAGTTTGCGGTCAGTGATATGGCTTGAGCTTCAGAACGCGAAGCAGGAACAGCCCAGCGCTCCCCAGAAGCCCTGATAGTCGCTCACCGGCACGCTGGAATGGCGTGCCTTCTCATGGCTGTGCGCATGCACCCCGCACGGCCCGACGCACTGGTGTACAGCCGCCGCCAGCGGCGCACCGGCACGCCAGTGGCCCGGCACCTTGGCCACCGGCGACCACTCAGGCACCACCGGAATCTGCGCCGGGCCGAGCTTGTCGAACTCCGCCGCGCCGTACACCACCTTGCCATCCACCACCGTCAGCACCGACTCGATGCTCTTGATCGCCTCTTCCTCGACGCTGAAGAAGTCCAGCGACAGCGCCGCCAGGTCAGCCAACTGCCCGACCTTGATCTGCCCCTTCTTGCCCTGCTCGCTGGAGAACCAGGCGCTGCCATGGGTGAACAGCTCGAGCGCCGTGGCGCGACTCAGGCCTTCCGGATACAGCTCCAGGCCGCCAACGGTCTTGCCGCTGACCATCCAGTACAGCGACGTCCACGGGTTGTAGCTCGACACTCGGGTGGCATCGGTGCCGGCACCGACCGGCACACCCTCGGCGAGCATGCGCTGGATCGGCGGGGTCTTCTCGGCGGCCTTGGCGCCGTAGCGGTCGACGAAATACTCACCCTGGAAGGCCATGCGGTCCTGGATGGCAATCCCGCCATTCAACGCCCGCACCCGCTCGATGTTCTTCGGCGAGATGGTTTCGGCGTGGTCGAAGAACCACGGCAGGTTGTTGAACGGGATGTCGCGGTTGACCTTCTCGAACACATCGAGCATGCGCGAGATGGACTCGTCGTAGGTGGCATGCAGGCGGAACGGCCAGCGCTGCTCGACCAGGTGACGGATCACCGGCTCCAGCTCTTCTTCCATGGTCTGCGGCAGGTCCGGACGCGGCTCGAGGAAGTCCTCGAAGTCGGCAGCGGAGAACACCAGCATCTCGCCAGCGCCGTTGTGGCGCAGGAAGTCGGTGCCGCTGTGAACTTTCACGCTGGAGGTCCACTTCTTGAAGTCGTCCAGCTCTTCCTTGGGTTTCTGGGTGAACAGGTTGTAGGCGATGCGCACGGTCAGCTGGTCGTTGTCGGCCAGTTGCTGGATCACCGAATAGTCGTCCGGGAAGTTCTGGTAGCCGCCACCTGCGTCGATGGCGCTGGTCAGGCCGAGGCGGTTGAGCTCACGCATGAACTGACGGGTCGAGTTGACCTGGTACTCCAACGGCAACTTCGGCCCCTTGGCCAGGGTGGCGTAGAGGATGGTCGCGTTGGGACGGGCGATGAGCATGCCGGTCGGGTTGCCGAACTTGTCGCGCTGGATTTCGCCACCGGGCGGGTTGGGTGTGTCCTTGGTGTAGCCGACAGCACGCAACGCCGCGCGGTTGAGCAGCGCCCGATCGTACAGGTGAAGGATGAACACCGGCGTGTCAGGCGCAGCCTGGTTGATTTCTTCGAGGGTAGGCATGCGTTTTTCGGCGAACTGGAATTCGTTCCAGCCACCCACCACTCGCACCCATTGCGGCGTTGGTGTGCGCAGGGCCTGCTCCTTGAGCATGCGCAGGGCATCGGCCAGCGATGGCACGCCTTCCCAGCGCAGTTCAAGGTTGTAGTTAAGGCCGCCGCGGATCAGGTGCAGGTGCGAGTCGTTCAGACCCGGGATCACCGCGCGCTGCTTCAGGTCGATGATCTGCGTGCTGTTGCCCTTGTGGGCCATGGCCTCGGCATCGCTGCCCACGGCGACGAAGCGCCCGTCCTTGATGGCCACGGCAGTGGCGGTCGGTTTTTCACGGTCGACGGTGTGCAGCTTGCCGTTGAACAGAATGAGGTCGGCGGTCATGGGATCTCCTGAAATGTCGGCATGGGCGGAATCGGTGAAGGGCAGTGCGGACCAGAGCGCGCCGGCCGCACCGAGCAGGGTGCTGTTGGCGAGGAAACGGCGGCGGCTCTTGTCGGTGGGGTCCTGGTTCATGGTGCTCTCCGTCCGGTGGTGGTGATCGGGCGATTGAACGCTAGCAGTGGATCGTCAGGCGTGCGCTCAACGGCGCAGCCATCCGGCGCAGCGGCGCGTCACCCACGGCATGATGAAGAACACCACCGGGAGGATGACGCACAGGTTGACCAGCAAGTTGCTCGCCAACGGCCCGCCCAGCGGCGGCACCTTTGCGAACAGCGGCGCCAGCAACAGGGGCACCAGCAAGGTCATCGGGCAGATAACCAGATAAGTCAGCACCGCCTGCTTCCAGCGCGCAGGCTGTGTAGCTGCCGTGCTGGATGGGGTGAACCAGAACTCCGGGTCATCGTGGATACGGGTCTGGTCACCCTCCTCCAGCAGCGGCAGCACTTCGGCGACCAGGCGCTGGCGCTCCGGTGAATCGACCCAGGCACGCAGTTGTCCTGCATCGGCAAAACGCACCACGGTGGTGAACTGACCACCATTGTCGTCCGGGCGGATCACGTTCACGTCCAGATGACCCGGTTGGCGGCGGGCAACCCCGACGGTATGACGCAACCAGGTCTCGTAGTGCGCCAGGGCATCGGCCCGGACCTTGTGCTGGATCACCAGGGTGACCACGCTGCTGTTGTTCATTGCTGAATACCTGAGCAAAAGTTGACCAGGCGCCGCAGAGGGCGCCTGGCGGGGCGGCTCACTTGCCCGCGGTGAGGGCGTTGTAGCTGGTGATCAGGTTGCGGTAGTCGGGGATGTGGTTGGAGCACAGCGCGGCCAGGCCTTCGACGTCGTTGCGCCAGTCACGGTGCAGCTCGCAGGCCACGCCGAACCAGGTCATCAGTTGCGCACCGGCAGCTTCCATCCGGCGCCAGGCGGCATCGCGGGTCATCTCGTTGAAGGTGCCGGAGGCATCGGCCACCACGAACACTTCGAAGTCCTCGGCCAGGGCCGACAGTGCCGGGAAGGCCACGCACACTTCAGTCACGACACCGGCGATGATCAGCTGCTTCTTGCCGGTGGCCTTCACCGCCTTGACGAAATCTTCGTTGTCCCAGGCATTGATCTGGCCAGGGCGGGCGATGTAGGGCGCGTCCGGGAACAGCGCCTTGAGCTCTGGCACCAGCGGGCCGTTGGGGCCTTGCTCGAAGCTGGTGGTGAGGATGGTCGGCAGGTTGAAGAACTTGGCCAGGTCGGCCAGCGCCAGCACGTTGTTCTTGAACTTGTCCGGCTCGATGTCGCGAACCAGCGACAGCAGGCCTGCCTGGTGGTCGACCAGCAGTACGGCGGCGTCGTCTTTGTTCAGGCGGTTGTAGGTGAATTGGCTCATGGTCGTGCTCCTTCGGATGGGTTGGGTTGTTGTCTCGACTGCATGGGCACAGATTAAAAACATTGCATTTCTTGCGGTAGATAGTGAAAAACAGCCTTAGCGTTCCTTTTTTGGAACGATCAAATCGGTGCAGTCCTGTTCGCGGGCAAACCCTCTCCCACAGATGCCCCATTGCCTGGGCAACCAACCTGCTCTTTACTACCCCTCAGCCCTCCCCTAGCCCCCCGAGACCACCATGCTGGCCTTCATCCAGTCTTATCCCCTGCTGCTGGGTATCTGCCTGATCTTCCTCGACCTGCTGCTCTGGCAACTGATCCCGCTGGAGCGTCGCGCCTGGCGTATCGTCACGCGCCTGGGCATCTTCGTCATCTTCAGCGCGGTTCTGCTGGCTGCCGGCATGAGCCCGCTGCAACCGCCGCCATGGGCGGACGATGTCGCGCGCAACCTGATCGCCACGGTGCTGACCATCGGCTGGTGGCTGTTCGGCGCGCGCACGGTGACGGTGGTGTTCGGCCTGCTGATGATCGCCCGCGGCAGTCACGGCGGACGCCTGCTGCAGGATGTCGTGGGGGCGCTGATCTTTCTCGCCGCGGCCGTGGCAGCGGCAGCCTATGTCCTGCAACTGCCGGTCAAGGGGTTGCTGGCGACCTCCGGGGTGATGGCCATCGTCATCGGCCTGGCGCTGCAGAGCACCCTGGCCGACGTGTTCTCCGGCATCGTGCTCAACACCACGCGGCCCTACCAGATCGGTGACTCGATCTCGATCGACGGCACCGAGGGCAAGGTGGTGGATATCGACTGGCGCGCCACGCGGCTGATCACCGGCACCGGCAGCCTGGCGGTGATTCCCAACTCGGTGGCAGCCAAGGCGCGCCTGCTCAACCACAGCCGGCCTGCCGACCGCCACGGAGTTTCGATCAGTGTGGTGGTACCCGCCAGAATCCGCCCCAAGCGGGTGTTCGATGCGCTGGAAAAAGCCCTGCAAGGCACCAGCGCACTGCTCCCGTCACCCGCAGCGAAGGTGTCGGTGAAAGCCTCGACACTGGAATCGGTGGAATACGAGGCCAGCGGCTTTATCGCCGACGCGGCGCACAAGACCGAAGTACGCAACCAGCTGTTCGACCTCGCCCACCGCCATCTCGAGGCCAGCGGCGTGATGTGGAACCTCGACCTCGCCGTGACCCCACGCAGCCGACAGCGTGAGCTGCTCGACGAAGTGCGGGTGTTCCGTTCGCTGAGCAGCGAGGAGCGCGATGCCCTCAGCCAGCGCATGATGGCGGTGGAGTATCTGGCCGACCAGGTGATCCTGGATGTCGGCGAACAGTCCGATCACCTGCTGGTGATCGGCAGCGGCGTGGTCCAGGCATCGATCCGCAATGGCGACAAGCAGGTGGAGGCCGGGCGCATGGGGCCGGGGGAAGTGCTGGGGATCGAGGGCATCATGGACGAGGACAGCTCGTTCGCCGAGTTCCGCACCCTGACTGGCTGCCTGCTGTACCGGATCGACAAGGAGCAGGTGCGCAGTTGCCTGGCAGAGCGCGGCGAAGTGGTACAGGCGTTGAACAAACTGCAGCGCTTCAGGCTGCAGAGCCGGGAGTCACTGCTGCTGCAGAAACCGGCAGCGGTGAAGAAGGGTGGCTTCCTGAGCTGGCTGCACAAATAAGCGGGCCCTCTCGCGGACTTATCCGCGAAAGGGCCAGCGCAATCACAACACCACGCGCAAGCACTGCCCAGCGTGATACAGCGAGAAGCCCGACTCGTAGAAGGCCGTGCGCAACGAAGGCGCACTCACCGGTTTCATCGGCGAGAACGGGATCGGCAGGTGGTCGGGATCATCCTTGAGCAGAAACTCCGCAAGGGCCCGGCCAATCACCGTGCCCGTGGTATTGCCACGACCGTTGTAGCCCGTCACCGCCACCACCCCCGACGCCGGCTCGAACAGGCGCATCAGGTGGTCGGGGGTGAAGTCGATGCAACCGGTCCAGTGCACCTCCCACTCGACCTTGCCCAGCTCGGGGAAGTAATGGCTCTGGATTCGATCGGCCCAACTGCGCACGAACCACGCCGGCTTGTTGTCGACCCGGCCCAGGCTGCCGAGCAGCAGGCGACCTTGATCATCGCGGCGGATGCTGCTGAGTACGGTGCGGGTATCCCACGAGCCCTGGCCATGGGGCAGGATCCTGTCGGCCGCCGCCCCCTGCAGTGGCTTGGAGGCGACCTGGTAGTAGTAGCCGCGGAAGAAGTGCTTCTGCAAATGGCTCCAGTCGCCCTCGGTGTAGGCGCCCGTGGAAATCACCACCTTGTCCGCGCGCACGCTGCCACGGTCGGTGGCGACTCGCCAGCCGTCGCCATCACGTGTCAGGCCTTCGACCGGCGATTGCTGGAACAGCTTACCCCCCAGACGCTGCACCGCGGCGGCCAGACCCTGGGTGTAGCCCATGGGGTTGATGGTGCCAGCGCGGCGGTCGAGCAGCGCGGCGGAAATCTTGTCGGTACCGCAGTATTCCTGGCACTCGGCCCCCCGCAGCAGTTCCACGTCGGCACCACGGCGGCGCCATTGCTCGTGGCGTGCTTCGAGGTCGGCGAGGCCCGTGGCGTTGTGCGCCATGTGCAGGTTGCCTTTGTGCTGAGCCTGGCAGTCGATGCCCAGGCGTTCGATCATGGCGAAGACTTCACCGGGCGCCTCGCCAAGCACCTTGTTCAAGCGCCCGCCCTGCTCCAGCCCCAGGGTCGCCTCGACATCGTCGGGACGGATCCAGGTCCCGGCGTTGACCAGCCCGACATTGCGCCCGGAACCGCCATGCCCAACCTTCCACGCCTCCAGCAGGACGACCGACTTGCCTTGTTCGAGCAGGTGGATCGCCGCCGACAGACCGGTGATTCCTGCGCCGATCACGCAGACATCGGCCTTGTATTCACCGGCCAGGGCCTGTGAAGCAACGGTCGGTTGGGTGATCGATTCCCACAGACATTCTTGACGCAGTTCGGACATGGCCCGGCTCCAGCAATATTGTTCTTGTTGCAGTTGGGGCGGCATGCTGCCCAATCGCGGAACAAGCCCGCTCCTACAGGGATCCCCATCGCCTGCGCGATCCCTGTAGGAGCGGCGGTTCGGCGCCCCGACTTGTCCCGCGAACCGGGGGCCAAGGCCCCCGGCCATTACATCAGTCGAACACGATACCCTGCGCCAGCGGCAGCTCGCGCGAGTAGTTCACGGTATTGGTCTGACGGCGCATGTAGCCCTTCCACGCATCCGAACCGGACTCACGGCCACCACCCGTCTCTTTCTCACCACCGAAGGCGCCGCCGATTTCCGCGCCACTGGTGCCGATGTTGACGTTGGCGATACCGCAATCACTGCCCGAGGCGCTCTGGAAGCGCTCGGCCTCGCGGATGTCGGTGGTGAAGATGCACGACGACAGGCCCTGTGGCACTTCGTTGTTCAGGCGCAGCGCCTCTTCGAAATCATCGTAGGCCAGCACGTAGAGAATCGGCGCGAAGGTTTCGTGGCGCACCACCTCGCTCTGCGCCGGCATCTCGGCGATGGCAGGCGATACGTAATAGGCGTTGGGGTACTGGTCGGCCAATTGGCGCTCGCCACCGAAGACCTGCCCACCCTCGTCGCGTGCCTTGGCCAGCGCGCCCTGCATGGCGTCGAACGACAGCTTGTCGATCAGTGGACCGACCAGGTTGTCCTTGCGCGGGTCGCCGATGCGCACCTTGCCGTAGGCGGCTTTGACGCGGGCGACCACTTCGTCCTTGATCGAACGGTGGACGATCAGGCGTCGCAGCGTGGTGCAGCGTTGACCAGCAGTACCCACGGCCGAGAACAGGATGCCGCGCACGGCCAGGTCGAGGTCGGCGCTCGGGGCAAGGATCATGGCGTTGTTACCGCCCAGTTCGAGGATGCTGCGGCCGAAGCGCGCCGCAACCCGTGGGCCTACTTCACGGCCCATGCGGGTGCTGCCGGTGGCGCTGACCAGCGGTACACGCGGATCATCGACCAAGGCTTCACCGGCTTCACGCCCGCCGATCACCAGTTGGCTGAGGCCCTGCGGCGCCTCACCAAAGGCTTTCAGCGCCTTCTCGAACAGCGCCTGGCAGGCCAGTGCGGTCAGCGGGGTCTTTTCCGAAGGTTTCCACACCACCGAGTTGCCGGCTACCAGCGCCAGCGTGGTGTTCCATGCCCATACCGCAACCGGGAAGTTGAAGGCGCTGATCACCCCAACCACGCCCAGCGGGTGCCAGGATTCACGCATGTGGTGGCCCGGACGTTCGGAGGCGATGGTCAGGCCGTAGAGCTGACGCGACAGGCCGACGGCGAAGTCGCAGATGTCGATCATCTCCTGCACTTCGCCCAGGCCTTCCTGGGTGATCTTGCCGGCTTCGATGGACACCAGCTCGCCAAGGTCAGCCTTGTGCGCACGCAGCACTTCACCAAACAGACGTACCAGCTCGCCGCGACGCGGGGCCGGTACGTTGCGCCAGGCTTCGAAGGCTGTTTGCGCCTGGTCGATGCGGGCGATGGTCTCGGCCTTGCCGAGCAATTTCACCGAGGCGATCTGGCTGCCGTCGATCGGCGTGTGAACAGGGTAGTCGCCCTGGGTGTGATCCGCGGCGGCGACGCCGAGGCGCTCGAGCAATGCAGCAACCATTGTGCTTCTCCTACATCGGGTGAAGGGTTGAAAAGGTGATGGGGATCAGTATTAATCCGATTACATTGCTGCAACAAACGACCTTTATTCCTCTTATCATTCCCCTGCGGAATGGTATCGCTGCCGTAGAGAGTGCCATGTCCAAACGCCTGGTTCCGTCGATGACGGCCTTGCAGTGCTTCGAGGCTGCCGCCCGCCACCTGAACTTCACCCGCGCCGCCGAAGAGCTGCACCTGACCCAGAGCGCAGTCAGCAAGCAGGTGGCACAGCTCGAAGAGATGCTGCGTCACCACCTGTTCCTGCGCATCCGCCGGCGCCTGCAGCTCACGCCGGCGGGCTCGCTGTACCTGGCCGAGGTCAACAAGATCCTCACCCAGGTGGACATGTCCAGCCGCTATGTCCTCACCTATGGCGAACAGACCGAAGTATTGAAAGTAGCCACTCAACCGAGTTTTGGCGTGCGCTGGTTGATTCCTCGGCTCAAGGGCTTTGGCAAACGCCACCCGAACATCCACCTGGACATCCGCAACGAAATGGAGCCCTTCGCCCTGCTGCAGGGCTCGGCCGACGTGGTGTTCTTCTTCGGTCAGGGCACCTGGCCGGGTGCGACCTGCGTGGAACTGTTCGGCGAAGAAGTGGTGCCGGTATGCGCCCCGGAGCTACTGGCCGGACAAGTGCTGGACAGCCCCGGCGCGCTGGCCGGGCAGGTGCTGCTGCAAAGCACTTCGCGGCCGGAGGCCTGGCATGAATGGTTCCTGGAACAGGGGCTGCACACCGACAACAGCTACCATGGTCCGCGCTTCGATACCTTCTACATGGCCCTCAGTGCCGCGCAGTCCGGCTGCGGCGTGGCCCTGGTGCCGCGCTACCTGGCGGCCAAGGAGCTGGCCGAGGGCAGCCTGGTGGTGGCCTGGAACCATTCGATGCCGAGCAACGGCAAGCACTACCTGGCGTTCGCCGAACATGCCGCGGAGGTGCCCAAGGTGCGGGCGTTGGTGGAGTGGATTCGGGCGCAGTTGCCAGGGTGATGTGCTGGCGCGGCGGGCCCAATCGCGGGACAAGTCGCAGCGGCGAACCGCCGCTCCCACAGGCACCCCGCTGGTCTCAGAGTCGGCGGGGGCCTGTGGGAGCGGCGGTTCGCCGCTGCGACTTGCCCCGCGATTGGGCCGGCAAATTCAATAGCAAAAGGAATGACCCTCACACTTTTTTTCGCTTGTGGACAAAGTCCATTCCCCGCTTTCATGTAAGGGTATCTACTGACCTTCAGGAAGCTAGCGATGCCCGCCCACGATTTCGTCAGCCCCGACAGCATCCGCGCGCAGTTCTCTGCCGCCATGTCGCTCATGTACAAACAGGAAGTGCCGCTATACGGCACGCTGCTGGCGCTGGTGAGCGAAATCAACCAGCAGGTCATGGCCCAGCAGCCTGAAGTCGCCCAGGCCCTGCGCTGGACCGGTGAAGTCGAACGCCTGGATCAGGAGCGCCATGGCGCGATCCGCGTCGGCACCGCCGAAGAGCTGGCGACCATCGCCCGCCTGTTCGCCGTCATGGGCATGGAGCCGGTTGGCTACTACGACCTGAGCTCGGCCGGCGTCCCGGTGCACTCCACCGCCTTTCGCGCGGTGCACGAACAGGCGCTGCACATCAGCCCGTTCCGCGTGTTCACCTCGCTGTTGCGCCTGGAGCTGATCGATAACCCGCCCCTGCGCGCATTGGCCCAGGACATCCTGGCCAAACGCCAGATCTTCACCCCGCGCGTGCTCGAACTGATCGCCCAACGCGAACGCGACGGCGGCCTGAACGCAGCCGATGCCGAAACCTTCGTACAGGAGGCGTTGCACACTTTCCGCTGGCACCAGCAAGCCACGGTCACCGCCGAACAGTACCAGCAACTGCACGATCAGCACCGCCTGATCGCCGATGTGGTGGCCTTCAAGGGCCCGCATATCAATCACCTGACCCCGCGCACGCTGGACATCGATGCAATCCAGGTCGGCATGCCGGCCAAGGGCATCCCGCCCAAGGCCGTGGTCGAAGGCCCGCCCACTCGGCGTCACCCGATACTGCTGCGTCAGACCAGCTTCAAGGCGTTGCAGGAAATGGTCGCGTTCAGCGATGCCCAGGGCAGCCACACCGCGCGCTTCGGCGAGATCGAGCAACGCGGGGCGGCGCTGACGCCGAAAGGCCGGGCGCTCTACGACCGCCTGCTCGACGCGACCCGGGCCGCCCTCAACGGCGTACCGGCCGAAACCAATGCCGAGCACTACAAGACGCTGCTGGCGCAACACTTTGCCGAATTCCCGGATGATCTGACGCAGATGCGCGAGCAGGGGCTGGCGTACTTCCGTTACTTCGCCACCGAAAAAGGCCTGGCCGAACGAGGTCGCCAGGATCGACCGTCCACGCTGCAAGGCCTGATCGACGCTGGGCATGTGCATTTCGAGGCGCTGGTGTACGAGGATTTCCTGCCGGTCAGTGCCGCAGGGATCTTCCAGTCGAATCTGGGCGACGATGCCCAGGCCGACTATGGCAGCAATGCCAACCGCGACGCCTTCGAGGCAGCGCTGGGACTCAAGGTGCAGGACGAACTTGCGCTGTACGCCCAGAGCGAACGACGTTCGCTGCAAGCCTGTGCACAGGCCTTGGGCGTTACGCTGGAATAGGGCTGCCAGGCAGCCCCTGTGTGCGGCCTCGGCCGCACGCCATCACTCGCCGATGGCAGCCTTGTAGCCTGCCGCGTCCAGCAGTTTGTCCAGCTCGGCCTTGTCGCTTGGCTTGAGCTTGAAGATCCACGATTCGTAGGGCTCTTCATTGAGCAGCTCAGGGCTGTCGGCCAGCTCCTCGTTGACGGCGATGACTTCGCCGCCGACCGGGGCGTAGATGTCGGATGCGGCCTTGACCGACTCGACCACCCCCGCAGCGTCGCCCGCGGCGAACACCTTGCCGACTTCGGCCAGTTCGACGAACACCACATCACCCAGAGCTTCCTGGGCGTGATCGCTGATACCCACGGTCACGGTGCCGTCGGCTTCCAGGCGCGCCCATTCATGACTTTCAGCAAAACGCAGGTCGGCGGGGATATTGCTCATGTGTCGTATTCCTCGGTTGGCTCAGCGGTCTACCGCCGGTAATTGAGTGTTCAGATCAGGGTCTTGCCGTGGCGCACGAAGGTCGGTTTGACCACCCGCACCGGATACCACTTGCCACGAATCTCTACTTCGGCGCGGTCGCCAGTGGCGATGGGTACGCGCGCCAAGGCAATGGACTTGCTTAGCGTAGGGGAGAAACTACCACTGGTGATCTCTCCTTCGCCAATACCGGCAACACGAACTGTCTGGTGGGCACGCAGAACACCCCGCTCCTCCAGTACCAGGCCGACCAGTTTGTCCTGCACACCACGCTCGATTTCCGCCAGCAGGCCGCTGCGGCCGATGAAATCGCGTTCAGCAGGCTCCCAGGCAACGCTCCAACCCAGGTTGGAGGTCAGCGGTGTGTGGGCTTCGTCGATATCCTGGCCGTACAGGTTCATGCCGGCCTCCAGGCGCAGCGTGTCACGAGCACCGAGGCCGCTGGGGGCGATGCCGGCGCCGACCAGGTCGTAGAAGAAGCTTGCGGCCTGATCGCCCGGCAGGATGATTTCCAGCCCATCTTCGCCGGTGTAGCCGGTGCGGGCGACGAACCAGTCGCCTTCGGCGACGCCCTCGAACGGGCGCAGCTCGCGAATCAGCGCCGCACGCGCAACACTGAGCAACGCGGCGACCTTCTCACGGGCGTGGGGCCCCTGGATGGCGAGGATCGCAAGCTCGGGGCGAGCCTCGATGCCTACGGTAAAGCCTTCGCTCTGGGCCTCAAGCCAGGCCAGTACCTTGTCGCGGGTGGCAGCATTGGCCACCAGTCGATAGCCGTCTTCGGTGCGGTAGGCGATCAGGTCGTCGATGACCCTGCCCTGCTCATTGAGCAACGGGCTGTAGAGGGCTTTGCCGGGGCTTTGGAGGCGGGCCACGTCGTTGGCCAGCAGGCGCCGTAGCCAGGGGGTGGCGTCGGCACCGTCGATGTCGATGACTGTCATGTGGGAAACGTCGAAGACGCCGCAATCACTGCGGACCTGATGATGTTCTTCGACCTGAGAGCCGTAATGCAGGGGCATGTCCCAACCGCCGAAATCGACCGTCTTGGCGCCAAGCGCCAGATGCAGGTCGTACAGGGGCGTGCGCTGTCCCATGGGTTTCTCCTTCCGGGCGTGGCGAAGCAGAGGCGGTCGGTGCTGTTGAATCACCACCTGATCTTGTAGGACCCACCTCTACGAATGCCGCGCATTGTAGCCGCAAGGGCGGGGACTGGCACCCTCAGCGAGGATGCCCAGGACGAGAGGCAGAGCGGCGGATCAGGCCGATGACCGGCAAAAGCCCCACCAGCACCAGGGTCAGGGCCGGCAGCGAAGCGCGCGCCCATTCGCCCTCGCTGGTCATCTCGAACACCCGCACGGCCAGGGTGTCCCAGCCGAACGGCCGCATCAGAAGCGTGGCCGGCATCTCCTTCAGCACATCGACAAACACCAGTAGCGCGGCACTGAGCGCACCCGGCACCAGCAGCGGTAGATACACCTTGAAAAACAATCTCGGCCCCGCCACGCCGAGGCTGCGCGAAGCCTCCGGCAGCGACGGGCGGATCCGCTCCAGGCTGCTTTCCAGCGGCCCGTAGGCCACCGCGATGAAGCGCACCAGATAGGCCAGCAACAGCGCAGACACACTGCCCAGCAACAGCGGCTTGCCGGCGCCGCCCAGCCAGGTGGAAAGCGGAATCACCAGTTGATTGTCCAGATAGCTGAACGCCAGCATGATCGACACCGCGAGCACCGAGCCAGGCAAGGCGTAGCCCAGGTTGGCCAAGCCGACGCCGGCACGAATCGATGGCGCGGGCGCCTGACGCCGGGCAAAGGCCAGCAGCAGCGCCACGCTGACGGTGATCAACGCCGCCATCGCGCCCAGGTACAGGGTGTGCAGGATCAACGCGCCATAGCGCTCGTCCAGATCATGTCGGCCCCGCTGCCAGAACCACGCCAGCAACTGCAGCAGCGGGATGACGAAGGCGCAGGCGAACACCAGCAGGCACCAACCACTGGCCGCAAGCGCCTTGAGCCCGCGCAGATGATAGAGCGCCTGCCCGCGCGGACGCTCGTTGCCGCTACGGCTGGCGCCACGGGCGCGGCGTTCTCCATAAAGCACCAGCATCACGGCCAGCAGCAACAGGCTGGCCAGTTGCGCCGCACCGGACAGGCTGAAGAATCCGTACCAGGTCTTGTAGATGGCGGTGGTGAAGGTGTCGAAGTTGAACACCGAGACCGCACCGAAGTCCGCCAGCGTCTCCATCAACGCCAGGGCGATGCCCGCGCCAATGGCCGGCCGCGCCATCGGTAGCGCCACCCGCCAGAACGCCTGCAACGGCGACAACCCCAGCACCCTTGCGGCCTCCATCAGGCCCTTGCCCTGGGCCAGGAACGCCGTGCGCGCCAGCAGGTAGACATAGGGGTAGAACACCAGCACCAGCACGATGATGACCCCGCCGGTCGAACGTACCCGGGGCAGGCGCATCGGCCCGAACAGCTCGCGCAAGGCACTCTGCACCGGGCCGGAGAAATCCAGCAGCCCGACGAAGACGAAGGCCAGCACATAGGCGGGAATGGCAAAGGGCAGCATCAGCGCCCAGTCGAGCCAGCGCCGACCGGGGAACTCACAGAGGCTGGTAAGCCAGGCCAGGCTGACGCCCAGCACGGTGACGCCGACACCCACGCCCAGCACCAGGGTCAAGGTGTTGCCCAGCAGGCGGCTCATCTGGGTGTCGAGCAGGTGCGACCAGATCTGCGTGTCGATCGACTGCCACGACAGCACCAGTACGCTCAGGGGCAGGAGCACCAGAGCGGCGACAAGGCTGACCGGAAGGTACCAGCGGCGTTGAGGGGAGTGGGGCAAGGCAGGTATCTCGGTTGCAGGTTGCGACCGCTGTGCGGTCGTTCGCAGCTGAAGCCGCTTCCAACCTGTGGGAGCGGCTTCAGGCGAAGGGGCCCAGGAAGGCCCCGAGAGGATAAGCTGTGAAACTCAGTTCCAGCCAGCCCGATCCATCAGGCGAATGGCTTCGGCCTGGCGCTTGCCAGCCACTTCCACGGGCAGGCTGTCGGCCTTGAAGCTGCCCCAGGCCGCGACTTCATCCGATGGCTTGACCTTGGGGTTGGCCGGGAATTCCTGGTTGATGTCGGCGAACAGCTTCTGCGCTTCCTCGCCCGTCATCCACTCGACCAGCTTCTTCGCCGCTTCCGGGTGCGGGGCATGCTTGGTCAGGCCGATACCCGAGAGGTTGACGTGCACGCCACGGTCGCCCTGGTTGGGCCAGAAAATCTTCACCGGCAGCTTCGGGTCGGCCTTGTGCAGGCGCCCGTAGTAGTAGGTGTTGACCACGCCCACGTCACACTGGCCCGCGGCAACGGCCTGGATCACTGCGTTGTCGTCGGAGAACACGTCGGTGGACAGGTTGTTGACCCAGCCCTTGACCAGCTTCTCGGTCTCGGCCTCGCCATGGGTCTCGATCAAGGTGGCGGTCAGCGACTGGTTGTAGACCTTCTTCGCGGTGCGCAGGCACAGGCGGCCTTCCCACTGTTTGTCGGCCAGGGCTTCATAGGTGCTCAGTTCCGAGGGCTTGACCCGCTCGGTGGAGTAGATGATGGTCCGCGCACGCAGGCTCAGGCCGGTCCAGTCGTGGGAAGAAGCGCGGTACTGCGGCGGAATGTTCTTGTCGATGATGTCCGACTTGATCGGCTGCAGGATGCCCATCTGCTCGGCCTGCCAGAGGTTGCCGGCATCCACGGTGAGCAGCAGGTCGGCGACGCCGTTCTGGCCCTCGGCCTTGATGCGCTGCATCAGCGGCGCTTCCTTGTCGGTGATGAACTTGATCTTCACCCCGGTCTTGGCGGTGTAGGCATCGAATACCGGTTTGATCAGTTCGTCGATGCGCGAGGAGTACACCACCACTTCATCATCCGCCGCCTGGACGGAACCGGCGAACAGGGTCAGGGCCAGGGCGGCCAGTAGGGGCTTGCGGGGCGACATGGTGGATGCTCCTCGGGGTTAAAGAGATGCAAATGGTAGTGAATCCCATTTTCCCACTCACCCTGGAAGCAGTTACCGGATGTTGCAAAGCAATCGCGGGGCACGCCCGCGCCTACAGCACCACCCCGTTCTTCAAGCAGGTGGCGTACCTGTAGGAGCGGGCTTGCCCCGCGATAGGGCCCTCACGCCTTGGCCAGGTCTGGAAGGTCGCCGCTCAACCCCAAGGCCTGGCGCACGAACACTGCCTTGGCCTCGGGCATCCCTTCCACCAGTTTCAAGCCCGTGTTGCGCAGCCAGCGCAGCGGCAGAGGATTGGCCTGGAACAGGCGTTCGAAGCCCTCCATCGCCGCCATCAGGGCAAGGTTGTGCGGCATACGTCGACGCTCGTAGCGACTCAGCACCTTCACATCCGCCAGGCGCTCGCCACGCTCGCACGCGTGCATCAGCTCCTCGGCCAGCACTGCCGCATCGAGAAAGCCCAGGTTGACGCCCTGCCCCGCCAGGGGGTGGATGGTGTGGGCAGCATCGCCGATCAGCACCAGGCCTTCATCCACATAGCGCTTGGCATGGCGCTGGCGCAGCGGTACGCAGACACGGCGGTCGGCATGCAGCACCTGGCCCAGGCGGCCTTCGAAGGCGCGCTCCAGCGCCTGGCAGAACGCCGCGTCATCCAACGCCATGGCCTGCTCGGCCTGCTCCGGGGTAGTGGACCAGACGATCGAGCACCAGTGCTGCCCGTCATCCCGCGACAACGGCAGGAAAGCCAGCGGCCCTTCGTCGGTGAAGCGTTGCCAGGCCGTGGCGCGGTGCGCCTCGCTGCAGCGCACGCTGGTGACGATGGCGTGATGCAGGTAATCCCACTCGCGCGTCTCGCAGCCCGCCAGGCGCCGCACGGCCGAATTGGCGCCGTCGGCGGCGACCACCAGCGGCGCACGCAGGCGACGGCCATCGGACAGGGTCACCAGCCACTCATCGCCGGAGCGGCGCAACTGCTCCAGGCGAGCATTGGGCAGCAGCCCGACGTCACTGTCATGCAGACGGTCCAGCAGGCCGTCCTGCACCACACGATTCTCGACGATGTGGCCAAGCACCTGGGCATGCACACTGGCGGCCGAGAAATGAATCTGACCGGTACCGCTGCCGTCCCAGACCTGCATATCCGAATAGGGCGTCACGCGGCGCCCGGCAATGCCCTCCCAGGCGCCAAGACGCTCGAGAATGCGCTGGCTGGCCGCCGACAGGGCACTGACCCGCGGCTCGAAGGGCGCGGCGTCATCGAAAGGCTTGACCGACAGCGGCCCGCCATCGAGCAGCAGCACCTCCAGGCCACTGTGGCGCAACGCCAGGGCCAGGGCGCTGCCGACCATACCGGCACCGACAATCAACAGATCCGCGCGCATGTCCATGCCTTACGCCTGCCTCGCTTGCGGCTTGAGCCGCACGTATAGGGTTTTGTCGACCCGCGCCACCAGCTCGCCGGCGCCATCGCGGATATCGACCTGCAGACGCGGCAGGCACTTCTTGCCACCGGCCGTCTGCTGGCGGATGTCGTCCAGCAGTGCGTCATCGATGTGGAATTCGGCGAACACCGGGCCCTTGCCCGGTGCGATGAAGTCGATGCTGGCGGCCTTGTCCCAGACGATGTACTCGCGGCCCAGTTGCTCGATCAGCAACAGCATGTAGAACGGATCGACCATCGAGTAGAGGCTGCCACCGAACTGGGTGCCGACGTAGTTGCGGTTCCAGCGGGTCAGGTTCATGCGCACCTTGACGCTGCGCATGTCGGGGCTGATGTGCTGCACGCGGATACCCGCCCCCAGGTAGGGCGGGTAGAAATTCAGCAACCAGCGCAACATGCGGGCCCGACGGGCGAGCTTGCGGGCGTCCTTCATGCGCGGCCCCGCGGGTCGGGGCGGGTTCCCAGGCCCATGGCCTGGCGGGCGAACCAGCTCTTGGCCGGTGGCAGCAGGTCCAGGCCCAGCAGGCCGAGGTTGCGACCGGCGGCCAACAGCGGTTGGGCGCTGCCGAACAGGCGGGTGACCTGGTCGGAGAAGCCGATGGTCAGGCTCTGATCCAGACGTTGGCGCTGGCGATACCCCTGCAGTGTTGCCAGGTCGCCCGGCTGCTGCGGGCCTGCGAGCAGGGCCTCGGCCAGTGCCTGCACGTCGCGCAGCGACAGGTTGAACCCCTGACCTGCGATCGGGTGCAGGCTGTGTGCCGCGTTGCCCAGCACCACCAGGTGCGGGCGTACCTGCTCCTCGGCTTCGACCAGCGCCAGCGGGTAGAGATGCCGTGCGCCGACCTGGCGCAGAGCGCCGAGGCGGTAGCCGAACGCGTCCTGCAGTTCGCGCAGGAAGGCGCGCTCGTCGATATCGGCCAGACGCCGTGCGTCCATGCCCTGCCGCGTCCAGACCAGCGCGCAGCGGTTTTCCGGCAGTGGCAGCAAGGCCATCGGGCCTTGTTCGGTGAATCGTTCGAAGGCCTGGCCACGATGGGCCTCGCCTGGAGAGATGTTGGCGATCAGCGCGCTCTGGTCATAGGGCGTGCGGCGCACATGAATGCCCAACTGCTCGCGCAGGCCGGAGCGGCCACCGTCGGCGAGAATCGCCAGGTCGCATTCAAGGCTGGTGTCATCGTCGAGTTGCAGGCGATAACCGCCCTCGACAGGCTGCATGGCCCTGACTTCGGCCGGGCAGCGCCAGCTCACCACCTCGCTGTCCAGCCCCTGCCACAGGCACTGGCCGAGCCAGGCGTTCTCCACCACATAACCCAGCGCAGGCACACCTTCTTCCTGGGCATCCAGGCGGGTGGCGCCAAAGCGACCGCGGTCGGACACCTGGATCTGCCGAATCGGTTCGGCGCGGCGCTCGATGCCCTGCCACAGGCCAAGCTGGTCGTAGATCTGCCGAGTGCCGAAGGACAGCGCCGAGGAGCGTGCATCGTAGCTGGGCTGGAAGCTGTCGCCGGGGGCGAACGGCTCGATCAGCAGGATCTTCCAGCCGCGCGCCTTGGCCCCGGCCTGCAGCGCCAGCGCCAGGCTGGCACCGACCAGGCCGCCGCCGATGATCGCCAGGTTGACCCGGCTCATGCCACGTCCTTGCGCGCGTCGAGCATCAGTGCCTCGATTTCGTCGACTGTCTTCGGCACACCCGAAGTAAGAATTTCACAGCCCTTTCTGGTGACCACCACGTCGTCCTCGATCCGCACCCCGATGCCGCGCCACTTCTTCGCCACGCTCTGGTTGTCGGCTGCGATGTAGATACCTGGTTCGACAGTCAGCGCCATGCCCGGTTCGAGCACCCGCCACTGACCGCCGACCTTGTATTCACCTACATCGTGCACATCCATGCCGAGCCAGTGTCCGGCACGGTGCATGTAGAACGCGCGGTAGGCTTCGCTGTCGATCAGCGCCTGCACCTCACCCTTGAGCAGCCCCAGCTCGACCAGGCCCTGGGTGATCACCCGCACCGTCGCTTCATGGGCGTGATTCCAGTGTTTGCCCGGCGCAATCTCGGCAAAGGCGGCTTCCTGGGCCTTGAGCACCAGTTCGTAGATCGCCTTCTGCTCGGGCGAGAACCGCCCGCTGACCGGGAAGGTACGGGTGATGTCGCTGGCGTAGCAGTCGATCTCGCAACCGGCGTCGATCAGCACGAGGTCACCGTCCTTGAGCGGCGCATCGTTCTGCTGATAGTGCAGGATGCAGGCATTGCGCCCGGCGGCGACGATCGAGCCGTAGGCCGGCATCTTCGCGCCACCCTTGCGGAACTCGTAGTCCAGCTCGGCCTCCAGGCTGTATTCGTGCAGACCGGCGCGGCAGGCCTGCATGGCTCGTACATGGGCGCGCGCGGAAATCGCCGCGGCCTCACGCATCACCTTCACTTCCGCCGCCGATTTATACAGGCGCATGTCGTGCAGCAGATGATCCAGGGCAACGAACTCGTTCGGCGGCTGCGCGCCAAGGCGTGCCTTGGAACGGATCACATTGATCCAGTCCATCAGCCGGCGGTCGAACTCGGGGTTGCTGCCCATGGCGCTGTAGACCCGCTCGCGACCTTCGATCAGGCCGGGGAGGATCTCGTCGATATCGGTGATCGGGAAGGCATCGTCGGCGCCGAAGTCGCGTATCGCACCCTCCTGGCCGGCACGCAGGCCGTCCCAGAGCTCGCGCTCGGGGTTGCGCTCGCGGCAGAACAGCACGTACTCGCCGTGCTCGCGACCGGGGATCAGGGCGATCACCGCCTCGGGTTCCGGGAAACCGCTCAGGTACTGGAAGTCGCTGTCCTGGCGATAGACGTGCTCGACGTCGCGGTTACGGATCGCGACGGCCGCCGCCGGCAGGATGGCGATGCTGTCGGGGACCATCTGCGCCATCAGCGCCTTGCGCCGACGGGCGTACTCCGCCTTGGGTATGTGGCTCATGGGCAAACGACCCCCGGGTCGATCAATGAAGCGATGGTTTTGGTGCCGGCGCAACAGGCGCGGCCAGCTCCGTGTACAGCAGCAGCGGTGCGACGCGCAGGTACTCCATGACTTCCATGTAGTCGCTCTCGCCGTCCTCGGACTCTTCCAGCGCTTCTTGCACTTGCGAGATGGCGACCAGATCCTGGAGCACTTCCTTGGCATCGGTGGACAGGTCCTTGCCGCCCGCGTTCAGGCCAAAACCGGTAATGAAGCCCTGGCACCATTGGCCCAGTGCCGTGGCGCGATCGCTCAGGGCGGCATCATCGGTCGGCAGCAGCAGCACGATGGCGACGTCTTCGCCGGTCAGCTCGGCCTTGACCATCTCCTGCAGGCCGATCAGGGCGTTGCGGACGTTGTCACCGGGCTCGGTTTCAAGCAGTTGGGCGGCGTCGGCCAGCCAGGCGTCGGCATCGAAGCCGGCACCGGCGCAGCTGCGGCCGATCAGCAGGCCGTGCAGCTCGGCAGGGGTGGCGGGATGGCCATTGCTGGAGAGCAGCATGGCGAAGGCGGTGTAAGGCGATTGGGTATTGGGCATGGGCGGCTAGGCGCCAGACGGCGCATATGACTAGAATGAAGACCTTGTATCCTAGCACCGGCAGGCGCGCCAAGACCATCTGCGCTGGCCGTCGCGGCTCGGGCAGAGGCATGATCGCCGGGCGATCGACGAAGGAGCGGATCGAGTGCAACCCATGCAAGACAATGACCTGCAAGCGCTGATGAGCCGATTCGAGTTGCTGATCGAGCGCGTCGAGCAACTAAAACGGCAAAATGCACTCCTAGTAGCTCAGGAAAAATCCTGGCGCGAAGAGCGCGCCCACCTCATCGAAAAGAACGAGATCGCCCGGCACAAGATCGAGTCGATGATCTTGCGTCTGAAGGCCCTGGAGCAAGACTCATGAGTTCAAGCAATAGCGTCACCGTCCAGATTCTCGACAAGGAATACTCGATCATCTGCCCGCCGGAAGAACGCAACAACCTGGTCGGTGCCGCGCGCTACCTGGACGGCAAGATGCGCGAGATCCGCAGCAGCGGCAAGGTGATCGGTGCCGACCGCATCGCGGTAATGGCAGCACTGAACATCACCCATGAACTGCTGCACCGCCAGGAGCGCCCTGACGTCGCCAGCGGCGGCACCACCCGCGAGCAGGTGCGCGACCTGCTCGAGCGTGTCGACCAGGCACTGTCCGACGACGCGGTTAGCAAAAACGATTGAGATTGGTATACTGGCGCCACTCCCTGGGGGATGCGCCAGTCGGTTATGTCCCTGAGCCGATACGCACAACCACGGGGGTTGCACGTGGGGCAGGTGTGCATGTCCGCTCGACGGAAAGCCTTAACGCCTCCTGCAATCTCCACCTTGAACTTTCGGGTTCAAGGGCTACACCGATAGCGGTCTTGTCGGGGAGCCTGAATTCTCAATGCCCGCCTTTACCGGCGGGCATTTCGTTTGTGCCGCCGCCGTCGGCGGCCAGCATCCGGGATCGCCTGTGCCATGACCGACACCGTGCCGCTCACCCGCCCACAACTTCGCCGCGTGCTGCGCAACGCACGACGCGCGTTGACGCCCGCCCAGCAACGCCAGGCCGCCGTCGGACTGTACCGGCAACTGGCCCAGCACCCGCTGTTTCGCCGCGCGCGGCATATCGCCCTGTACCTGCCCAACGACGGCGAGATCGACCCAAGCCTGCTACTGCGCGAAGCCCAGCGGCGCGGCAAGCGCACCTACCTGCCAGTGCTGCATGCATGGCCGCGCACGCGCATGGTGTTCCAACGCTTCGAACAGGGCGAAAAACTGCGACGTAATCGCTTCCGTATTCCTGAACCGGTCATCGAGCGCAAGCGTCAGCGGCCGGTCTGGTCGCTCGACCTGATCCTGCTGCCACTGGTGGGTTTCGATGAAGTGGGCGGACGGCTGGGGATGGGCGGCGGCTTCTATGATCGCAGCCTGGCCTATCAGGGGCGGCGCAAGGCGTGGAAGAAACCGCTGCTGCTGGGGCTGGCACATGAATGCCAGAAGGTGGAACGACTGGCGCAGGCCAGTTGGGACGTACCCTTGCGCGGAACGGTCTCGGACCGTGACTGGTACCTGGCGCCGGCCTGAAAGTCAGGCCGCGCGCCGCAGAAATTCAGCGTTGCTGTTGGGCGGATACGGCCGGCGCCTGATAGGCGGCGTCCAGCTTTCGCTCCCACAGACCCTGCGCATAACCCGTGGTGACGACACCCAGACCGAAGATGAAGGCCAGGATCCACAGCAGGTCCGGTTTGCGTTTGTTCATCGTTGCCCCCCTAGGCAAACTGTTCAGGCTCGGCAGCCTTCTTGGTGCTACCGGAGCGTATAGCTTTAAAATCGGCGCATTTTCCGACAACGTGACGCGGCACGCAAACGTTGACGCCAACCGGCTGTCGGTTTGATGCAACATCTTATTTCAAACCTTGTCAGGAGCAGCACCTATGGCCTACTGGCTGATGAAATCCGAGCCCGACGAACTTTCCATCGAAGGCTTGGCCCGTCTCGGCCAGGCGCGCTGGGACGGGGTGCGCAACTACCAGGCACGCAATTTCCTGCGGAACATGAGCGTAGGCGACGAATTCTTCTTCTACCACTCCAGTTGCCCGCAACCGGGCATCGCCGGGATCGCCCGGATCAAGGCCGGCGCCTACCCCGACCCGACGGCGCTGGACCCGCAAAGCCACTACTTCGACGCCAAGGCCAGTGCCGAGAAGAACCCCTGGAGCGCAGTGGATGTCGAGCATGTGCGTACTTTCGGCCAGGTGCTTGGCCTCGGCTTGCTCAAGCAGCAGACGGCGCTGGAAGCGCTTGCACTGGTACAGAAGGGCAGCCGCTTGTCGGTAATGCCGGTGACCCCGGAGCAATGGCAGGCGATCTGCGCACTGGCGAGGTGATCCAGGCAGCCGATGTGTGGGCGCCCGTCAGGGACCTCACTGCACGATCAGGTTGTTGAACAGCAGGTCCTCGACGATAGGCTTGCCTTCTTCGGTTTCCATCACCTGCTGGACCTGCTTCAAGGCTTCCTGACGCAACGCTTCCTTGGCCTCGACATTGCTCATGTTGTCCACACCTTGCTGGGTGAACAGCGCCACCAGTTGGTTGCGGATCAGCGGCTCATGGTGCTTGACCGCCGCGGCAGCGGCATCGCCAGTCACGCGCAGGGCCACGTCGGCCTTGTAGACGCGCAGCTTGGGGCCGCCATCCAGGGCGTAGTTGCCGACCAGAGGCGGGCTCAGGTTGATGTAGGCAACCTTCGGTTGGCCTTCCTTGCTCTCTTCGGCCATGGCCGCCACGGGCAGCATCAGGGCCAGCACCATCAAGATCCACGCTTTCACGAAATCGCTCCTCAATACAATTGACGCCAGCTTACCCAGCGCATCGCTCAAACCCAAGCCCGGGCTTATGCCGACTCATCAGAGCAGGCCATGCTCGTTGACCCACCCCTTCGTCCTCCTACACTTATCGGCCATCACCCGCAAAGGAATAGCCCGATGAAAGCTGTGTTGTGCAAAACCCTGGGCCCGGCACGGGACCTGGTGCTGGAAGAGGTCGCAGGCCCCGTGCCGAAAAAGAACGAGATCCTCCTCGAGGTGCATGCCGCCGGGGTCAACTTCCCCGACACCCTGATCATCGAAGGCAAATACCAGTTTCAACCTCCTCTACCCTTTTCGCCCGGCGGTGAAGCGGCCGGCGTGGTGGCGGCGGTCGGCGAGAAGGCCGGGGCTTTCAAGGTCGGCGACCGGGTCATGGCCCTCACCGGCTGGGGCGCCTTCGCCGAGCAGGTCGCGGTGCCTTATTACAATGTGCTACCCATCCCGGCAGGCATGGATTTCACCACGGCGGCCGCCTTCGGCATGACCTACGGCACCTCGATGCACGCACTTACCCAGCGTGGCCAGCTCAAGGCAGGGGAAACCCTGCTGGTGCTCGGCGCGTCAGGGGGCGTGGGTCTGGCAGCGGTGGAGATCGGCAAGGCACTGGGTGCACGGGTCATCGCGGCGGCCAGCAGCGCGGAGAAGCTCGCCGTGGCCAAGGCAGCCGGGGCGGATGAGCTGATCGACTACAGCCAGGCCAGCCTCAAGGAAGAGATCAAGCGCCTGACCAACGGCCAGGGTGTGGATGTGATCTACGACCCGGTCGGCGGCGAGTTGTTCGACCAGGCCGTACGAGGCCTGGCCTGGAACGGCCGGCTGCTGGTGGTGGGATTCGCCAGCGGCACAATCCCGCAGATGGCGGCCAACCTGGTGCTGCTCAAGGGCGCGGCGGTGCTGGGGGTGTTCTGGGGCGCGTTCGCCCAGCGCCAACCCGAAGACAACGCTGCCAACTTCCGCCAGCTGTTTGCGTGGCACTCCGAGGGCAAGTTGAAACCGCTGGTGTCGCAGACCTACGCGCTGGGCGAGGCGGGTGCGGCTATCGAACGGCTGGGGCAACGTCAGGCAGTGGGCAAGCTGGTGGTGTTGGCCAGGTGATTCGGTAATGACTTCTTCGCGGGCAAGCCCGCTCCTACAAACTTTACCGTCTCTGCAGGAGCGGGCTTGCCCGCGAAGAGGCCGGCGCAGTCAAACCTCGCGCAGGTTGTGGCAGCGCTGAAACCGCGCTTCCAGCTCCCGATCAGGCATCTGGTGGCTGCGCAGGGCATTCAGCGTCTGCTCCACATACTCGCGCGTGGTGCCGTAACGCCCCTTGGCGCTTGCCAGAATCTGGCTGAACAGGGTGTCCGGCAGGTTGCCGGCATAGCACGGCAAGTGACGCTCCAGCACGAAACCCAAGGCCTGCACCTTGCTGCCGTCATCGAGTCGGCAGGTCAGCCAATGCGGACGATAGGCCGGATAAGGCATCTCCCGCTGCCACAGGGCCATCAGCGAGTCGTCCAGGCAGCTCTCGTCCAGGCGATAGGCAAAGCCGCTGCACGAACCACCACGATCCAGGCCGAACACCAGCCCTGGGCATTCTGGTGTACCGCGGTGCTCATGGGACCACAGGTAAAGCCCACGATGATAACCGTGCACCCGTGCACGCTGACGCTCTACCGAGTTGCACTCCGGACGCCAGATCAACGAACCGTAGGCGAACAACCACACAGGCCCACCGTCATGACGGGACATGGTCGTTGTCATGGAGTGCTGCAATTGCTCAGGGGTCAGTTGTTGACCGAAGTCGAGCGACGGAGGATAAGAAACCTGCCACGAAGAACTTTCAAGTGCCGACATAGGCTGCCGCCATTATTTCCTGTGTAACTACCGGAGTGCTGTATTGCGATCGACGCATTCACCTGCGAGCCCGCACCCAATGCTGCGGGGCCTGTACCGCAAGAGGTTGATGACGATGTGCCTACCGTAAGACATATGACGGCGAAACCTCAACCCCTTTTGGCAAAGTTTCACGCGCGATACCGACGACTGGAAAGTGTTGTTATAAGCATAGTAAAAGTTATTAACCCGGCGGGTAATAATTCACTGCTTATAATCGACGACGATAACTTTGGTTATTAATCACGGCGCGCCATTGCAGCGCGCCGTAGGCTCTCATGAAGACCTGGTTACTCAACCGCGTGGAGCGTAGGCAAACACGTCGGCGCGCATGCGGTGCGCATCCATGCCCGCCTCGACCAGCGCATCGAGCGTGCCATAGACCATGTTCGGTGAACCGCTGGCATAGACATGCACACTGTTCAGGTCGGCGATATCCTCGCACACGGCCTCGTGCAAAAGGCCGCAACGCCCCTCCCAGCCACACAGGTCGCTGACCACCTTGTGCAGGAACAGGTTGGGCAGACGCTCCCATTCGGCCCAGTGCTCGAGGGTGTAGAACTCCTCGGGCCGACGTACACCCCAATACAGGTGCACCGGATGCTTGAAGCCGTTGGCGCGGCAATGCTCGACCAGGCTGTGCATCTGGCCCATGCCGGTCCCGGCAGCGATCAGCACCAGCGGTCCGTCCGGCAGCTCGGCCAAGTGTGCGTCACCGAATGGCAGTTCGATGCGGGCCATGCCATTGCGTTGCAACTGCTCGATCAGCTTTACCGCGCTGCTTTCACGGGCCAGCACATGCAGCTCGAGATCGCGACCAGCATGCGGGGCAGACGCCAGCGAGAAGGCTGCCTTGTCGGCCCCCTCCCGCTCGATCATCAGGTATTGCCCAGCGTGGTAGCGCGGCGGCTTGCCGGCGGGCGCGCGCAGACGCACGCGCCAGACATCCCCGCCTACCTCGACGCACTCGCTCACGGTGCAGGCCAGCTTGCGCACGGGCAACTCGCCCAAGGCCAGCACGCCATCCCACAGCAGCACGCAATCTTCCAGCGGTTCGGCGATGCAGGTGAACAGTTCACCGTGATCGCGGACCTCACCGTCCTGCCGCACCCGCCCTTCCACCAGCAACGCCGCACACACATGGCAATTGCCGTTGCGACAGCTGCTCGGGCACTCGTAGCCCAGGCGCCGCGCTGCATCCAGAATCCTCTCGCCCGGTTCGATGGACAGCACCGCGCCGGACGGCTGCAAGGTCACCTGCATCAATCTATTCCCAACTGGTCCCACAGCTCATCGATACGGCGGGTAACGGCCTCGTCCTTGACGATGACCCGGCCCCATTCGCGTGTAGTCTCGCCCGGCCACTTGTGCGTGGCGTCCAGGCCCATCTTCGACCCCAGGCCCGATACCGGCGACGCGAAGTCGAGGTAGTCGATGGGCGTGTTGTCGATCATCACCGTATCACGCTTGGGATCCATGCGCGTGGTGATGGCCCAGATCACGTCGTTCCAGTCGCGGGCGTTGACGTCGTCGTCGGTGACGATAACGAACTTGGTGTACATGAACTGTCGCAGGAACGACCACACACCTAGCATCACGCGCTTGGCGTGCCCCGGATATTGCTTTTTCATCGTCACTACCGCCATGCGGTAGGAACAGCCTTCCGGTGGCAGGTAGAAGTCGACGATCTCGGGGAACTGCTTCTGCAGGATCGGCACGAATACTTCGTTCAGCGCAACACCGAGGATTGCCGGCTCATCGGGCGGCCGGCCGGTATAGGTGCTGTGGTAGATCGGCTTTTGCCGATGGGTGATGCGTTCGATGGTGAACACGGGGAAGCTGTCCACCTCGTTGTAGTAGCCGGTGTGGTCGCCGTAAGGGCCTTCCGGGGCCATTTCACCCGGATGGATCACACCTTCGAGGATGATTTCGGCGGTCGCCGGCACCTGCAGGTCGCTGCCGCGGCACTTGACCAGCTCGGTGCGGTTGCCGCGCAGCAGCCCTGCAAAAGCGTACTCGGAGAGGGTGTCGGGCACCGGCGTCACGGCGCCCAGGATGGTGGCCGGGTCTGCGCCCAGCGCGACGGCCACCGGGAACGGCTGGCCTGGGTGCTTCTCGCACCATTCGCGGTAATCCAGCGCGCCGCCACGATGGCTCAGCCAGCGCATGATGACCTTGTTGCGACCGATGACCTGCTGGCGGTAGATGCCGAGGTTCTGGCGGTCCTTGTTCGGCCCGCGAGTCACCGTCAGGCCCCAGGTGATCAGTGGCGCCACGTCACCCGGCCAGCAGTGCTGGATCGGCAACTGGGACAGGTCGACATCCTCACCCTCGACCACCACCTCCTGGCACACCGCGTCCTTGACCACCTTGGGCGCCATGGACACAACTTTCTTGAAGATCGGTAGCTTCGACCAGGCATCCTTCAGGCCCTTCGGCGGCTCGGGCTCCTTGAGGAAGGCCAGCAGCTTGCCGATTTCACGCAGCTCGCCGACTGACTCGGCGCCCATGCCCATGGCCACACGCTCGGGGGTACCGAACAGGTTGCCCAACACCGGGATGTCGAAGCCGGTGGGCTTCTCGAACAGCAGCGCCGGGCCCTTGGCCCGCAGGGTGCGGTCGCAGACTTCGGTCATTTCCAGGACGGGCGAGATCGGAACCTGGATGCGCTTGAGTTCGCCGCGCTGCTCCAGGCCACGGATAAAGTCGCGCAAATCGCGATACTGCATGCGTGAGCCTCGTGTTGGCTGTATCGGTCGGGGGTGCAGAGTGTAGCGCCGATCGGGCTTTGATAGCCAAATGGCAGAGTGCAATGCGCTCGTTCGTAGGGCGCATCAATGACTTGGGGCCGCTATGCGGCCCATCGCGGGACAAGCCCGCTCCTACAGGTCTGGCGTGATCCTTGTAGGAGCGGGCTTGTCCCGCGATGGGCTGCGCAGCAGCCCCAATTCGCTGTACCGACGGAAACGCTTACTTGCGCTTCATCGACAGGAAGAACTCATCGTTGGTCTTGGTCTGCTTGAGCTTGTCGATGAGGAACTCGATGGCCGCCACTTCATCCATCGGATGCAGCAGCTTGCGCAGGATCCACATGCGCTGCAGCTCGTCGTCGGCGGTCAGCAGCTCTTCGCGGCGGGTACCGGACTTGTTGATGTTGATGGCCGGGAATACGCGCTTTTCAGCGATGCGGCGGTCCAGCGGCAGCTCCATGTTGCCGGTACCCTTGAACTCTTCGTAGATGACCTCGTCCATCTTCGAGCCGGTCTCGACCAGCGCGGTGGCGATGATGGTCAGCGAGCCGCCTTCCTCGATGTTACGGGCAGCGCCGAAGAAACGCTTGGGCTTTTCCAGGGCGTGGGCGTCGACACCACCGGTCAGGACCTTGCCGGAGCTCGGGATCACGGTGTTGTAGGCACGCGCCAGACGGGTGATGGAGTCGAGCAGGATGACCACATCCTTCTTGTGCTCGACCAGGCGCTTGGCCTTCTCGATCACCATTTCGGCAACCTGCACGTGGCGGGTCGGTGGCTCGTCGAAGGTCGAGGCGACCACTTCGCCGCGCACGGTGCGCTGCATCTCGGTCACTTCTTCCGGGCGCTCGTCGATCAGCAGGACGATCAGGTGGCACTCGGGGTTGTTGCGAGTGATGTTGGCCGCGATGTTCTGCAGCATGATGGTCTTGCCCGCTTTCGGCGGAGCGACGATCAGGCCGCGCTGGCCCTTGCCGATAGGTGCGCACAGGTCGATGACGCGACCGGTGAGGTCTTCGGTGGAACCGTTACCGGCTTCCATCTTCAGGCGATGGTTCGGGAACAGCGGCGTCAGGTTTTCGAACAGGATCTTGTTCTTCGCGTTTTCCGGACGGTCGAAGTTGATGGTGTCGACCTTCAGCAGGGCGAAGTAACGCTCCCCTTCCTTCGGCGGGCGGATCTTGCCGACGATGGTGTCGCCGGTGCGCAGGTTGAAGCGGCGGATCTGGCTGGGCGAGACGTAGATATCGTCAGGGCCGGCCAGATACGAGGCATCTGCCGAACGCAGGAAACCGAATCCATCCTGGAGAATCTCCAGCACGCCGTCACCCGAGATCTCTTCGCCGCTCTTCGCGTGTTTTTTCAACAGGGCGAAAATCACGTCCTGCTTGCGCGAACGGGCCATGTTTTCGATGCCCATCTGTTCGGCCATTTCCAGCAGATCGGTAATCGGCTTTTGCTTGAGTTCTGTCAGGTTCATAAGGGGAGTGACGTAATCATGTATGAAGGGGGGAGAATTAAGCTTCTGGCTTAATGAGGCCGCGCCGCTAGATTGGCGACAGGATCGCGTACTGATTCGAATTGGGAGTGCGTCGGCGACGGCGTGCGAAGGGCACTGGAGAAGCAGTGCGAGGCCGAATGTAACACTTGCTTTTTTCGGCGTCTAGTGGTTTTGACAGGGGAAATCGCGCCTCGGGGGCAAAAAAAGCCCCGCATTTGCGGGGCTCTTTCACATCACAGGTGGGCGTCGAGGAACGCGGCCAGCTGGGACTTGGACAGCGCGCCGACCTTGGTCGCCTCGACGTTGCCGTTCTTGAACAGCATCAGCGTCGGGATACCACGCACGCCGTGCTTGGCCGGGGTTTCCTGGTTGTCGTCGATGTTCAGCTTGGCGATGGTCAGCTTGCCTTCGTAGGTTTGGGCGATATCGTCCAGGACCGGAGCGATCATCTTGCATGGACCGCACCATTCAGCCCAGTAGTCGACCAGCACCGGGCCTTGAGCCTGCAGCACTTCGGCATCGAAGGTGGCGTCGGTGACGTGTTTGATCAGATCGCTGCTCATGGAGTTCTCCAGGTCGTAAGCATAAAAAACGTTGCCCATCATAGCCGCACCCACGCCCTACAGGAAGCCACGGCCGATTGAGTGTAACTATAGTTGTGCAAGACGCCACGAATCGAAACTGTCATACAAGCGTCATAGGATTTGTCCGAGGCCTTTGTTGATCAGTCATCCAGACCACCCGCACATTGCCCTGCATCAATCCTCGCCATGTCGCGCGTTGGCGTATGCCCGCGATCATGGCAGGATTGCCGGGTTATCGACCGAGAACATCCAGATCATGCCGCAAACCACCGCGAAGAACCTGTCTCTGATCGCCGCCATCGACCTTGGCTCCAACAGTTTCCACATGGTCGTGGCCAAGGCCCACCATACCGAGATCCGCATTCTCGAACGGCAGGGGGAGAAGGTTCAGCTGGCTGCGGGCATCAGCGAAGATCGCCAGCTCAGCGAAGAAGCCATGCAGCGGGGCCTCGAATGCCTCAAGCGTTTCGCCCAGCTGATCAATGGCATGCCGGCCGGCGCTGTGCGCATCGTCGGCACCAACGCCCTGCGTGAAGCACGCAACCGCAATGACTTCATCCTGCGTGCCGAAGCCATTCTCGGCCATCCGGTCGAGGTCATTTCAGGTCGTGAAGAGGCGCGCCTCATCTACCTGGGCGTGTCGCACACCCTCGCCGACACCCCCGGCAAACGCCTGGTCGCCGACATCGGCGGCGGCAGTACCGAGTTCATCATCGGTCAACGTTTCGAGCCACTGCTGCGCGAAAGCCTGCAGATGGGCTGCGTAAGCTTCACCCAGCGCTATTTCCGCGACGGCAAGATCACGCCGGCACGCTACGCCCAGGCCTATACTGCCGCGCGCCTTGAGCTGATGAGCATCGAGAACGCTCTGCACCGCCTGACCTGGGACGAGGCCATCGGCTCGTCGGGCACCATCCGCGCCATCGGCGCCGCGATCAAGGCCAACGGCCATGGCAACGGCGAGGTCAATGCCGAAGGCCTGGCCGTGATCAAGCGCAAGCTGTTCAAGCTGGGCGAAGTCGACAAGATCGACTTCGACGGCGTCAAACCAGACCGGCGCACCATTTTCCCTGCGGGATTGGCGATTCTCGAGGCGATCTTCGACGCCCTCGAACTGCAGCGCATGGACCACTGTGACGGCGCCCTGCGTGAGGGCGTACTGTTCGACCTGCTCGGCCGCCATCATCACGAGGACGTGCGTGAGCGCACACTGAATTCGTTGATGGAGCGCTATCACGTCGACCAGGGCCAGGCCGCGCGCGTGGAGCGCAAGGCGTTGCACGCCTTCGACCAGGTGGCCAAGGCGTGGGATCTGGAAAACGGCAACTGGCGCGATCTGCTGGGCTGGGCGGCGAAGGTGCATGAAGTCGGGCTGGACATCGCCCACTATCACTACCACAAGCACGGCGCCTACTTGATCGAACACTCCGACTTGTCGGGCTTCTCCCGCGAGGACCAGCAGATGCTGGCCCTGCTGGTACGCGGCCATCGCCGCAACATCCCCAAGGACAAGTTCGCCGAGTTCGGCGACGAAGGCGTCAAGCTGATCCGCCTGTGCGTGCTGCTGCGCTTCGCCATCCTCTTCCACCACATCCGCGGCACCCAGCAAATGCCCAAGGTTGAGCTCAAGGCTGCCGACGACAGTCTGGAAGTGGTGTTCCCTGAGGGCTGGCTGGAGCAGCATCCGCTTACCCAGGCCGACTTCGCCAACGAGGCGGAGTGGCTGGCGCGGGTCGGGTTCGTGCTGAGCGTGCGTTGAGCCCCGACGCTGACCCTATGTAGGCGCGGCCTTGTGCCGCGCCTACAGCATGTCTAGCGTACGTTCAGCACCGGGTTGCTCAGGCGCTCCAGCAGGGTCGCCTGGGCGCTGCGCGGGTTCTGGTTGCCGGTCGGGGTACTGCGCACATAACGACCATCAGGCTGCAAGGTCCAGGCCTGGGTGTTGTCGGTCAGGTAGCCCTCAAGCTCCTTCTTCACCCGCAGCAGCAACTTCTTGCCCTCCACCGGGAAGCAGGTCTCGACGCGTTTGTCGAGGTTGCGCTCCATCCAGTCGGCGCTGGACAGGTAGATCTGCTCCTCACCGCCGTTGAGGAAGTAGAACACCCGCGTGTGCTCAAGGAAGCGGCCGATGATCGAGCGCACATTGATGTTGTGCGAAACCCCCGGGATGCCCGGACGCAGGCAGCACATGCCACGCACCACCAGGTCGATGCGCACGCCCGACTGGCTCGCCTTGTACAGGGCCTTGATGACCTTGGCATCGGTCAGCGAGTTGAACTTGGCGATGATGTGCGCCGGCTTGCCATCGAGCGCGAACTGCGTCTCGCGGGCGATCATGTCGAGCATGCCCTTCTTGAGGGTGAAGGGCGCATGCAGCAGCTTCTTCATGCGCAGGGTCTTGCCCATACCGATCAACTGGCTGAACAGCTTGCCGACGTCCTCGGTGAGCGCATCATCGGAGGTCAGCAGGCTGTAGTCGGTGTACAGGCGGGCGTTGCCGGCGTGGTAGTTGCCAGTACCCAGGTGCGCGTAGCGGACGATCTCGCCCTGCTCGCGGCGCAGGATCAGCATCATCTTGGCGTGGGTCTTGAAGCCGACCACGCCATAGATCACCACCGCACCGGCCGCCTGCAGGCGGCTGGCCATCTGCAGGTTGGACTCTTCGTCGAAACGCGCGCGCAGCTCGATCACCGCAGTGACCTCCTTGCCGTTACGCGCGGCATCGACCAACGCGTCGACGATCTCCGAGTTGGCCCCGGAGCGGTACAGGGTCTGGCGCACGGCGAGCACGTGCGGGTCCTTGGCGGCCTGGCGCAGCAGGTCGACCACCGGAGTGAAGGATTCGAACGGGTGCATCAGCAACACATCCTGCTTGCTGATGACGCTGAAAATGTTGTCGGCGTTCTGCAGGATCTTCGGGATCGCCGGGGTGAAAGGCGTGTACTGCAGCTCCGGGTGGCTGTCCAGGCTAGTGATGCTGAACAGACGAGTCAGGTTGACCGGGCCATTGACCTGGTAAAGCTCGCTCTCGCTCAGGCTGAACTGCTTGAGCAGGTAGTCGGAGAGGTGCTTAGGACAGGTGTCGGCAACCTCCAGGCGCACGGCGTCGCCGTAGCGGCGCGAGAACAGCTCGCCACGCAGGGCACGAGCAAGGTCGTCGACCTCTTCGGAGTCCAGCGCCAGGTCGGCGTTTCGGGTCAGGCGGAACTGGTAGCAGCCCTTGACCTTCATGCCCTGGAACAGGTCGTCGGCATGGGCGTGGATCATCGACGACAGGAAGACATAGTTGTCGCCGGGGCCGCCAACCTCTTCCGGCACACGGATCACCCGTGGCAGCAGGCGCGGCGCCGGGATGATCGCCAGGCCCGAGTCGCGACCGAAGGCATCGACGCCCTCGAGCTCGACGATGAAGTTCAGGCTCTTGTTCACCAGCAGCGGGAACGGGTGGGTCGGGTCGAGGCCGATCGGGGTGATGATCGGGGCGATCTCGTCGCGGAAGTAGCGACGCACCCAGGTCTTGAGCTTGGGCGTCCAGTAGCGGCGGCGGATGAAGCGAATCGCATGCTTCTCCAGCTCCGGTAGCAACACGTCGTTGAGGATCGCGTACTGGCGGTCCACCTCCATGTGCACCAGCTCGCTGATCCGCGCCAGCGCCTGATGCGGCTGCAGGCCGTCGGCGTCGGCCTGTTCCCGGGCGAAATTGATCTGCTTCTTCAGCCCCGCGACGCGGATCTCGAAGAACTCATCGAGGTTGCTGGAGAAGATCAGCAGGAACTTCAGACGCTCAAGCAGCGGGTAGGACTCATCCAGCGCCTGCTCCAGCACGCGGATGTTGAACTGCAGCTGCGAGAGCTCACGATGAATGTACAGGCTGCTGTCGTCCAGGCCCGGCACCGGAATCGCCGGGGCCGGCGCCGGGGCGGCGGCCTCGACGACAGGCGCAGGCTCCGGCTCAGGTGCCGCCGGCAGGTCCGGTGGGGTCTGGACCAGTTCCTCCGGGAGGGCCTTGGCTTCCTTGATCTCGACAGCAGTGAGCACTTCGTTATTCATCTGACGTTCCTGTGAGGGCGTTACTGCCCTCTCAACAATTGAGCGGCACGCACGGCGAAATAGGTGAGGATGCCATCGGCGCCGGCCCGTTTGAAAGCGGTGAGGGATTCGAGAATCACGGCTTCGCTCAGCCAGCCGTTCTGGATGGCCGCCATGTGCATGGCATATTCGCCGCTGACCTGATACACGAAGGTCGGCACGCGGAATTCGGTTTTGACGCGGTGAACGATGTCCAGGTACGGCATGCCCGGCTTGACCATGACCATGTCAGCGCCCTCGGCGAGGTCGGTGGCCACTTCATGCAGGGCCTCGTCACTGTTGGCCGGGTCCATCTGATAGGAGGCCTTGTTGGCCTTGCCCAGGTTCAGCGCCGAGCCGACCGCATCGCGGAACGGGCCGTAGTAGGCGCTGGCGTACTTGGCGGAGTAAGCCATGATGCGCACGTTCACGTGGCCGGCCAGCTCCAGGGCCTCGCGGATGGCCTGCAGACGACCGTCCATCATGTCGGACGGCGCCACCACCTGGGCACCGGCTTCGGCATGCGACAGCGCCTGACGCACCAGGGCGTCGACGGTGATGTCGTTCTGCACGTAGCCCTCTTCGTCGAGGATGCCGTCCTGGCCGTGAGTGGTGAAGGGATCGAGTGCGACGTCGGTGATCACTCCCAGTTCCGGGAAGCGCGTACGCAGGGCGCGGGTCGCACGCTGGGCGATACCGTCCGGGTTCCAGGCTTCGGCACCATCGAGGGATTTCTTCTCCACCGGGGTCACCGGGAACAGCGCCAGCGCCGGAATCCCCAGCTCGACCCAACCCTGTGCGGCTTCGAGCAGCAGGTCGATCGACAGGCGCTCGACGCCCGGCATCGACGGCACTTCCTCGCGACGATTTTCGCCGTCCAGCACGAATACCGGCAGGATCAGGTCATCGACGGTCAGGGTGTTCTCGCGAACCAGACGACGGGAGAATTCGTCCCGGCGGTTGCGACGCAGGCGGGTAGCAGGAAACAGGCGGTTGGCGGGGGTAAAGCTCACGGCAGACTCCTGAGCCCGCGCAGGCGGGCTAGCGCGACAGTTATAAGCGCCCATTATGACGCCTAGGTTACAGGGAAGGGCAACCCTGCGACTTGTGGCCGCAGGCATTGTCCTTGTAGGAATTGTTCACGTCGAGACACATTTGGACACTTTCCCCCAGGCGCGCGAAGGGGTAGGCTGCGCGTTCATTTCGCCAGCACCTCAGAAAATGCTTCAACAATTCCTGCAGGATTTCGGCTATTTCGCCCTCTTTCTAGGCACCTTCTTCGAAGGCGAGACCATCCTGGTACTTGCAGGATTTCTCGCGTTCCGTGGATACATGGACATCAGCCTGGTCGTGGTGGTGGCGTTCTTCGGCAGCTATGCCGGTGACCAACTCTGGTATTTCATGGGCCGTCGCCACGGGCGCAAGATCCTCGCGCGCAAACCGCGCTGGCAGGCGATGGGCGACCGCGCGCTGGAACATATCCGCCGCCACCCCGACATCTGGGTACTGAGCTTCCGTTTCGTCTATGGCCTGCGCACCGTGATGCCGGTGGCCATCGGCCTGTCGGGCTATCCCCCGCGGCGCTACCTGCTGCTCAACGGTATTGGCGCGGCGATCTGGGCCCTGGCCCTGGGCGCGGCGGCCTATCACTTCGGCGCCATCCTCGAAGGCCTGCTGGGCAACGTGAAGAAATACGAGCTATGGGTGCTCGGCGGCCTGCTGGTGCTGGGCGGGCTGCTCTGGCTGCGCCGACGTTTCCGCAACTTGCGTGCGGAGCGCAAGGCGGCGGCAGAAAGCCAGGCCGCACAGGCTGAACAGGCTGTAGAGCCCGAGCAGGAGCCAGGCCAAGGGCGTGACCGCCCCTAGGCCCAACACCCCACCCAGATAAAGCGCCGGCCCGTTGGACGCCAGCCGCAGCAGTTCAAGGCGCGCGGCCCAAGGCCGGTTCTCCAGCGCCACCCCAAGCACGAACAAGCCAAACGCCATCAGTGTCCAGCCCAGCACCAGCGCCGCTGGCGGCACGCGCTCGGCCACCTCCATCAGGTAACTCCCCAAACCTGCGTACACGGCGAACTGCAGCGCCACATACAACTGCTGGGCTCGCCCCAGCGGTATCTCGAACTTGCGAAACTGCGCCAGATCAACCTTGGCCTGTGGATAAACCGCCTCCACATCCGCCGGTCGCCATCCGGTGGGCATGAACCAGATCCGCAGCTTGTCCCACAGACAGCGAGTGCGCCGCGCATCGCGCCAGAGCTGGGCATAGAACTGCAGGTTGGCCCACAGCGGATTCCAGCTCGCCAGCGGCGTGGTCACGCCGAACACCACGGGCTCGCGCGGGTCCTCCTCCTGGAAAGTGCCGAACAGGCGGTCCCAGAGAATGAACACGCCGCCGTAGTTGCGATCCAAGTACAAAGGATTCTGCGCATGGTGGACGCGATGGTTGGACGGCGTGATCAGTACCCATTCGAGCCAGCCCAGCTTGGGCACGTGCCGGGTATGCACCCAGAACTGGTACAGCAGGTTCAGCGATGCCACGGTGACGAATACCAGCGGCGGCACGCCGACCAGGGCCAGCGGCAGATAGAAGATCCACGAGAAGAGAAAGCCGCTGCTGGTCTGGCGCAGGGCGGTGGTGAGGTTGTACTCCTCGCTCTGGTGATGCACCGAATGCGCCGCCCACAACACGTTGCGCTCATGGCCGAGGCGGTGCAGCCAGTAGTAGCAGAAGTCGTAGAGCACGAACGCCAGCAACCAGACCCAGACCGCACCGTCCGGCAGGCGCAGCAGGGCCAGGTGCTCCCAGGCCAGCGCGTAGCTCACAAGCCCGACGCCCTTGGTCAACAGTCCCGTGCTGGTCGACAGCGCCCCGGTGCTCAGGCTGTTTATCGAATCGGCCAGGCGATAGTTGCGCTGCCCGCGCAGCCGGTCGGCGACCAGCTCTACGGCAATCAGCACGAAGAAGAACGGCACGGCCAGCAGAATCAGGTCCATGGTGACGATCCCAAGCGTTATCCACAGAGATTAGGCCGCGTCGGGCACAACCCTTATGGCCACATCTGCCAAACTAGAGGACATTTAGCGCCTCGACACTGGAGTAATGAGCATGACGAAAAAGGTAGCGGTGATTCTTTCCGGCTGTGGCGTGTATGACGGCGCCGAAATCCACGAAAGCGTGATCACCCTGCTGCGCCTCGACCAGCGCGGCGCCCAGGTGCAGTGTTTCGCGCCGAACATCGCGCAGATGCACGTGATCAACCACCTGACCGGCGAAGAAATGTCCGAGTCGCGCAATGTACTGGTGGAGTCGGCGCGCATCGCCCGCGGTGAAGTGAAGGATATTCGCGAAGCCAAGGCCGAGGACTTCGACGCACTCATCGTCCCTGGCGGTTTCGGCGCGGCCAAGAACCTGTCGAATTTCGCCGTCGAAGGCACCAGTTGCAGCGTGAACCCCGAGGTACTGGCACTGGCCGAGGCCTTCGCCGCGGCGTGCAAGCCGGTCGGCCTGATCTGCATCTCGCCGGCGTTGGCCGCGAAGATCTACGGCCCAGGCGTGGTCTGCACCATCGGCAACGATGCCGACACCAGCGCAGCCGTGGTGAAGATGGGCGGCACCCATGAAGAATGCGATGTGCATGACATCGTCGAAGACACCCAGCGCAAGCTGGTGACCACCCCGGCCTACATGCTGGCCAAGTCGATCAGCGAAGCGGCGGGTGGGATCTACAAACTGGTGGACCGGGTGCTGGAGCTGACTCACGAGAAGGACTGAAGCGCATCAGGGCAGGCCTTTTCGCGGGCAAGTCGGAGCGCCGAACCGCCGCGAAAAGGTCAACGCGTCAACCGCGTGAGGATCCGATCCAGCGAATTGGCAAACGCCTGCTTCTCCCGCTCGCCATAGGGCGCCTGCCCGCCGCCGACCTGCCCCTGTTCACGCAACTCGGTGAACAGGTTGCGCACCGCCAGTCGATCCCCCATGTTGCGCTCGTCGAACTCGCGACCACGCGGGTCCAGCGCCGCCACACCCTTCTTGATCAGACGATCTGCCAGCGGTACGTCGCTGCAGATCACCAGCTCGCCGGGCTCTGCATGCTCCACCAGGTAGTCGTCGGCGGCATCCATGCCGCTGGGCACCACGATCAGCCGCACGATCGCGAAGGCCGGTTTGGCCACGGCCTGGCCGGCCACCATCACCACTTCCAGCTTGCGCTTGAGGGCGAATTTGACGATCAGGTCCTTGGCCGCCTTGGGGCAGGCGTCGGCGTCGATCCATATGCGCATGACGATGTTTCCGTAATTCGAAAAGAAATAGTGTGCCAGCCCCGGCCTCAGTTCGCTGCAGCCCTGCGTTTTTCGGCAATGCGTGAGCGTCCGTAAAGCACCACGATAGCCAGCAATGCCACCGCCTGCGCACTCAACGAATAAGCGTCGGCATGAATCCCCAGCCAATCGAACTCGAAGAACGGCACCGGTCGCGTGCCCAGTACCCCAGCCTCCTGCAGCGCCTTGACGCCGTGCCCGGCGAACACCACCGACAGCGCGCACAACAACGCAGCGTTGATGCTGAAGAACAGCGACAGTGGCAGCTTCGCCGATCCGCGCAGGATCACCCAGGCCAACCCCACCAGCAACACCAGCGCGGTAGCGCCACCGGCCAGCACCGCCTGGTGCCCGGCAGGCCCGGCCTGCAGCCACAGGGTTTCGTAGAACAGAATCACCTCGAACAGCTCGCGGTACACCGAGAAAAACGCCAGCATGGCAAAGCCGAAGCGCCCGCCGCCACTGAGCAGGCTGCTCTTGATGTAGTCCTGCCAAGCTGCGGCGTGACGCCGGTCATGCATCCAGACCCCCAGCCACAGCACCATGACCGCAGCAAACAGCGCCGTGCAGCCCTCGAGCAACTCCCGCTGGGCGCCGCCGACATCGATCACGTAGGCCGCCAGGGCCCAGGTGGCGAAACCTGCCACCAGTGCCAGGCCCCAGCCGATGTTGACGCTACGTACCGCCGACTGCTGCCCGGTATTGCGCAGGAAGGCGAGGATCGCGGCCAGCACCAGGATCGCCTCCAGGCCCTCGCGCAGCAGGATCAGCAGCCCGGAGATGTAGCTCAACGACCAACTCAGACCATCGCTGCCCAGCAGTTTCGCCGCCTGCTCCAGCTTGACCTTGGCCTCGGCCAGGCGCTGCGCAGCCTGCTCGGCGGGCAGGCCATCCTGCAGCGACTGCCGGTAGGCCATCAACGACTTCTCGGTATCCTTGCGCACCTGCGCGTCGATGTTGTCGAGCGAGCTCTCCACCAGCTCGAAACCTTCGAGATATGCGGCCACCGACAGGTCGTAGGCCTGGTCGTGATCGCCCTCGCGGTAGGCCGCCAGGCTCTTGTCCAGGGTGCTGGAGGTGTATTCGAGCAACTGTGCCGGGCCACGCTTGACCTGCGGTGGCTGGGCGCGCTGGGCACGGAATGCGGCAACGGCCTCGGCGCCTTCGTTGGCGGCGACTTCGGCCGGAGTCTGGCGGGCCAGGTCGGCGATGTTCCAGGTTTTGTCGCCCTTGGCCGCCTGCGGGTCGGCGGTGAAGCTGGCAATGTAGGCGGCCACATCCCAGCGCTGGCGTTCGTCGAGCTGGTCGGCGAACGACGGCATCTCGGTGCCCTCGATACCCAGGCCGAGGGTGTTGTACAGGTCGAACAGGCTCAACTGGTCAAGGCGCTGGGCGTCGCGCAGGTTGGCCGGCGCAGGCTCCAGGCCGACACCCGCAGGGCCGTCACCGGCACCGGTGTCACCGTGGCAGATCGAGCAGTTCTGCGCGTACAACGCAGCACCGCGTGCCGGATCCGGCGTGATCACCGGCGCCTGGCTGACCTCATAGGCCACCGCCAGCCGCGCGCCCAGCTGCCGAGCCTGGTGCGCCACGGCGCTGCCGTCCTGGCGTTGCTCGATGGCCTGGCGCAGCGCCTGCACACCCTGCTCGAGAGCGTCGCGTTCGGGGTTGGCCGGCAAGCCATTGACCAGCTCGGCCAGCACCCCGCTGAACTCCTGCTGTTCGCGGTATTCACCTTCATCCACCACCTTGCCGCCCTCTACGGTCGGCGGGTAGTCGGCACCGATATAGTCCAGCAGGTGCAACGCCTTGGTGGCGTCGGCAGGGGCTTCGGCCTGCGCCAGGGTGCTGCACAGCGCCAGCACCGGGCCGAGCAACAAGGCCGGCAACCACGCGAGCGGACGGGAACGGGGAATCATGGGGCGATCTCGGCGAGAATACGAAAGCGAACATTGTTCACTTCCACTTCGACTTGCTCAAGGTTCGCGGGCGGATTTCATGAAAAATCTTGCAACGAATACGTCCTGATCGGCCCACTCAAGACGCTCCCAGGATCTCCACCTCAGGCAAGTCCATCGCCGCCGCCTCCTCCTGCAAGAAGGCACTCAAACGCCGCAACCGCTCGCCGCCCGGGCGGGTGCGCGGCCATACGAGGTAATAGTCCAGGCCGCTGGCCACCGCCGTCGGCCATGGCAGGCTCAGTCGCCCCTGGGCGACGTCTTCGGCGACCATCAGCAGGTCACCCATCGACACCCCATAACCCCGAGCAGCGGCGATCATGCCCAGCTCCAGGGTATCGAACACCTGCCCGCCCTTGAGCGACACCGTTTCGCTCAGGCCCATGCGCGCCAGCCAACTGCGCCAGTCGCGACGATCGGGCGTCGGGTGCAACAGTTCGACACTGGCCAGCCTGCGCGCATCCCACGGCGCTTCGGCCTGCAGGTCCGGAGCGCCGACCGGGATCAGCAGCTCGGCGAACAGCCGACGCACCTCCCAGTCCACCGGAAAGTTGCCGTCGCTGAGCAGCACGGCGCAATCGAAAGGCTCTTGATTGAAATCCACATGGTCGACGTCCATCCAGGCGCTCGTCAGTTGCACCTCGTTGCCCGGCTGCAGGTGGCGAAAGCGGCTCAGGCGCGCCAGCAGCCAGCGCATGGTCAAGGTCGAGGGGGCTTTCATGCGCAGGATGTCGTCTTCGCCGCGCAAGGTATTGCAGGCCCGCTCCAGTGACGAGAAACCGTCGCGCACACCGGGCAACAGCATCCGCGCCGCCTCGGTGGGCTGCAGATTACGACCGTTGCGCACGAACAGGCGGCAGCCGAAGTGATCTTCAAGCGTGCGGATGTGGCGGCTGACCGCGCTCTGGGTGATGGACAGCTCTTCACCGGCGCGGGTGAAGGAGCTCAGCCGCGCGGCGGCTTCAAATGCGCGCAGGGCATACAGCGGTGGTAGCTGACGAGACATGAGACACCTGTCATACGGGCGCATGAGGCAATTCGGCAGAAGCATACATTCATGAGTTGAACTCATGCCAATGATCGCTTTTATCTTTTTGTGCAATGTTGACCGAAGCCTCAGAATCGTGAGCTCTTTCTGTAGGACCCACACCCAAGGACTTCGCCCCATGCATGTCGCGCCCACCACCGAACTCAAGGCTCTGCTGCGCCTGGCCGGCCCCCTGGTCGCCTCGCAATTGGCGCACATGCTGATGGTGCTCACCGACACCCTGATGATGGCGCGCATCAGCCCACAGGCGCTGGCAGGGGGCGGCCTGGGCGCGGCGAGCTACTCGTTCGTGTCGATCTTCTGCCTGGGCGTGATCGCCGCGGTCGGCACCCTGGTGGCCTTCCGCAAGGGCGCAGGTGACATCGCCGGTGCCACGCGCCTGGCGCAGAACGGCCTGTGGTTGGCCTGGGGCCTGGCGCTGGGCGCGGCCCTGGTGTTGTGGAACCTCAAACCTTTGTTGCTGCTGTTCGGCCAGCGTCCCGACAACGTCGACATGGCCATGCAGTTCCTCACCCTGCTACCCCTGGCGCTGCCCGGCTACCTGACCTTCATGGCCCTGCGCGGCTTCACCAGCGCACTGGGCCATTCGACCCCGGTGATGGTCATCAGCCTGGTGGGCACGGTACTCAACTACCTGTTCAACCACGCACTGATCGAAGGCATGTTCGGCCTGCCCAAGCTGGGCCTCATGGGCATCGGCCTGGTCACTGCCGTGGTGTCGCTGGGCATGGCCATCGCCCTGGCTCTATACATCCACTGGCACCGTGCATACGACGCCTATCCGCTGCGCAAGGGCCTGTCACATCCATCGCTCGATGCACTGCGCGAGTTGTGGCGGCTGGGCCTGCCGATCGGCGGTACCTACATCGTGGAAGTCGGCTTGTTCGCCTTCGCCGCGCTGTGCATGGGTGTACTGGGCGATACCGAGCTGGCCGCCCACCAGATCGCCCTGCCGATCATTTCGGCAGCGTTCATGGTGCCGACCGGGCTGTCCTATGCGGTGACCATGCGAGTCGGGCTGTACTACGGCGCAGGCAACCTGCTGGCCGCGCGCAGCGCCGGGCGCATCGGGATCGGCCTGGGCGCGGTGGTGATGTTCACCTTCGCGGTGCTGTTCTGGCTGTTCCCGGAGACCTTCGTGGGGCTGCTGGTCGATCGCAATGACCCAGCGTTCGCCGCCATCTTCGCGCTCGCCGTGCAACTGGTGATGGTGGCCGCCTGGTTCGAGCTGTTCGACGGCACGCAGACCATCGCCATGGGCTCGATTCGCGGCCTGAAGGACGCCAAGACCACGTTCGTGATCGGTCTGCTGTGCTACTGGCTGGTGGGCGCGCCCTGCGCCTGGGTGTTCGCCTTCACGCTCGGCGGGGGTGCGGTGGGTATCTGGTGGGGCTTGGCGCTGGGGCTGGCGTGTGCGGCGGTGGCGCTGACGCTGGCGTTCGAATGGCGGATGAAGCGCTTGCTTGGCAAGGCGGCCATGGCGGCGACGGTTTCGGCCTGAAATCAGTGGCGGCTGCGGGCCGCTCCCAAAGATACCCCGCTGGTTCTGGATTGAGTGGGGTATTTGTGGGAGCGGGCTTGCCCCGCGACAGGGCCGCTACCGGCTAAACACTCACCAACTGCGGCTTGGCCGCCTGGAACAGGTAGACGATCAGCTCATCGATCGGCAGCGGCCGGCTCACCAGGAACCCTTGCACCTGGTCGCAACCGAAATCACGCAGCAGACCCAGTTGCTCGTCGCTTTCCACCCCTTCGGCCACCACTTCCAGGTTGAGGTTGTGCGCCAGGTTGATCATCGCGTGCACCAGCTTGCGGTTTTCTTCGCGCTGCTCCATGCCGGCGACGAAGCTGCGATCGACCTTGAGCAAGGTGATGGGCAGGCTGTTCAGGTGCACGAACGACGAAAAGCCGGTGCCGAAGTCATCCAGCGAGAAACGCACACCCAGGCGCCCCAATGCATCCATGGTCTGGCGCACCACTTCATTGCGGCGCATCACCGCGGTCTCGGTCAGCTCGAACTCCAGCCAACGCGCATCGACGCCGTGTTCGACGATCAGCCGGCTCAGGGTCGCCAACAGCTGGCTGTCCTGGAACTGGCGGAAGCTCAGGTTCACCGCCATGTGCAGCGGCGCCAGGCCGTGCTCGCCCAGGGCCTGCATGTCACGCAGGGCGCGGGAGATCACCCAGTAGCCCAGCGGTACGATAAGCCCGCTCTGCTCGGCGAGCGGCACGAATTCGCTGGGCGGCAGCAGACCACGCTCGGCATGCCGCCAGCGCACCAGTGCCTCGAGGCCGACGATGGTGCCGTCCTTGAGGTTCAAGCGCGGCTGGTAGTGCAGCTCCAACTCGTCACGACGCAGGGCCCGACGCAGCTCGCTTTCCAGGTCGGCGAGGCTGCGGGCGTTGCTGTTTATTCGCTCGTTGAACACGTGATACGTGCAGCCTTGGCTGCCCTTGGCCTGGCGCATGGCGATGTGCGCATGCCACATCAACGGATCGGCGCCCGCTTGCGCACGGGCATGGGCCAGGCCCAGGCTGCAGCCAAGCAGCAGGCTTTCGCCATCGATCCAGTACGGCTCGGCCAGGGCTTCGACGATACGCTCGGCGGTGCGCTCGGCGCGGCTGGGGTCGCGGCGGGTGTCGATCAGCAGCGCGAACTCATCGCTGCCCAGGCGCGCCAACTGATCACCGGCCTCCAGCTGCTGCTTGAGTCGGTTGACCACCTGCAGGATCAGGCGATCACCGCCCTGGTGCCCCAGGGCGTCGTTGACGTGACGGAAGTTGTCCAGGTCCAGGTGACCGAGGGCCAGGCCGCGGCCTGCGTTCTCCGCCAGGCGTGCGCTGAGCAGTGCCTGGAAGCCCTGGCGATTGGCGATGCCGGTGAGCGGGTCCTGCTCGGCCAGGCGTTGCAAGGTGGCGACCAGCACACCGCGTTCACGCACATGACGCAACGAGCGGCGCAGCGCATCACTGCTCAGTTGCCCACGCACCAGCCAGTCACTCACGCCCACCGGAGGCGTTTCGGGCTCGTGCTCCAGCAGCAGGATGGTCGGCAGGTCGCAGCGCCCGGGTGTCGGCTGCAGGTCGGGCGTGGCCAGTACCACGGCCTGGCGATCGTGAACGAACAGGCTGTCCACCGCCTCCCAGTTCGGCGCAGTCAACAGTACCGCGCTGCCAGCCAGCGGCTGGACACATTCGCGCAGCAACGCAGCCCATTCCGGCTCATCGGCCAACAGCAGCAAGCGCAACGGTTCGACGGGCGTGGACAAGCGGGCTCCTTAGGGCTCGAACAGTGTGACCGAGGATGTGCCGTATCCTAACCGACAAGTGGAAATGATTCTCACTTTTATATGTGGCGTTCCCTGCCCCGCATCTCGACGGATTTTGCCGTGCATCCTGCGCGAAAGTCGCAACGCCCGCAAATCTGAATGGTGCGCTGCATCACACTGTCAGACGGTCGCGCCATAACCGACCCATGCCTGCTAGAATGCGCGGCTATTTTCTGGTTACTCCCGGTTTCTAGCATGTCCCGACTCAATCCCCGGCAACAGGAAGCCCGAGACTACGTCGGCGGCCCTCTATTGGTGCTCGCCGGTGCAGGCTCCGGCAAGACCAGCGTGATCACGCGCAAGATTGCCCACCTCATCCAGAACTGCGGCATCCGTGCCCAGTACATCGTCGCCATGACCTTCACCAACAAGGCCGCGCGCGAGATGAAGGAGCGGGTCGGCACCCTGCTGCGTCCAGGCGAAGGCCGGGGCCTGACGGTGTGCACCTTCCACAACCTGGGCCTGAACATCATCCGCCGGGAACACCAGCGCCTGGGCTACAAGCCGGGCTTCTCGATCTTCGACGAGTCCGACATCAAGGCGCTGCTGTCGGACATCATGCAGAAGGAATACTCCGGCGACGACGGGCTGGACGAGATCAAGAACATGATCGGCTCGTGGAAGAACGACCTGATCCTGCCCGCCGAAGCCCTGGAAAAAGCGCGCAACCCGCGCGAGCAGACCGCTGCCATCGTCTACACCCACTACCAGCGCACGCTCAAGGCCTACAACGCGGTGGACTTCGACGACCTGATCCTGCTGCCGGTCAAGCTGTTCCAGGAGCACACCGACGTGCTGGAACGCTGGCAGAACCGCGTGCGCTACCTGCTGGTCGACGAATACCAGGACACCAACGCCAGCCAGTACCTGCTGGTGAAGATGCTCATCGGCATGCGCAACCAGTTCACCGTGGTTGGCGACGATGACCAGTCGATCTACGCCTGGCGTGGCGCTCGCCCGGAAAACCTGATGCTGCTCAAGGAGGACTATCCCTCCCTGAAAGTGGTGATGCTCGAGCAGAACTACCGCTCCACCAGCCGCATCCTGCGCTGCGCCAACGTACTGATCGCCAACAACCCCCACGACTTCGAGAAGCAGTTGTGGAGCGAGATGGGCGTAGGCGACGAAATCCGCGTGATCCGCTGCAAGAACGAGGAAGCCGAGGCCGAGCGCGTGGCCATGGAAATCCTCACCTTGCACCTGCGCACCAATCGCCCGTACAGCGACTTCGCCATCCTCTACCGCGGCAACTACCAGGCCAAGCTGATCGAGCTGAAGCTGCAGCACCACCAGGTGCCCTATCGCCTGTCGGGCGGCAACAGCTTCTTCGGTCGCCAGGAGGTCAAGGACCTCATGGCCTACCTGCGCCTGCTGGTCAACCCGGACGACGACAACGCCTACCTGCGGGTGATCAACGTGCCGCGCCGCGAGATCGGCTCGACCACGCTCGAAAAGCTCGGCAACTACGCCACCGAGCGTGGCGTGTCGATGTATGCCGCCAGCGAGGAAATGGGCCTGGGCGAGCACCTCGATGCCCGCTATACCGAGCGCCTGCAGCGCTTCAAGCACTGGCTCGACGGCGTGCGTCACAAGGTTGCTCTGGAAGACCCGATCGCTGCGCTGCACGAGATGGTCAAGGACATCGACTACGAAAACTGGATCCGCCAGAACACCGCCAGCGACAAGGCGGCAGATTTTCGTATCAGCAACGTCTGGTTCCTGATCGACGCTCTGAAGAACACCCTCGAGAAGGACGAAGAGGGTGACATGACCATCGAGGACGCCATCGGCAAGCTGGTGCTGCGCGACATGCTCGAGCGCCAGCAGGAAGAGGAAGAAAACGCCGAAGGCGTGCAGATGATGACCCTGCACGCCTCCAAGGGCCTGGAGTTCCCCTACGTATTCATCATGGGCATGGAGGAGGAAATCCTCCCCCACCGCTCGAGCATCGAAGCCGACACCATCGAGGAAGAGCGCCGCCTGGCCTACGTGGGCATCACCCGCGCCCGCCAGACCCTGGCCTTCACCTTCGCCGCCAAGCGCAAGCAGTACGGCGAGATCATCGACTGCACGCCCAGCCGGTTCCTGGATGAACTGCCGCCGGACGACCTGGCCTGGGAAGGCCTGGACGATGCACCTGTGGAGGTGAAGGCCGCGCGGGGCAACAACGCGCTGGCCGACATCCGGGCCATGCTCAAACGCTGACCAACCATTACTCTTTAAACCTTTGCCGCTACCTTCTGGATGCGGCCACCTTTGCTACATCGAGGAATACACAGTGGAAGCACTGCAGCAGAAGATTCGCGAAGAAGGCATCGTGCTTTCCGATCAGGTTCTCAAAGTCGACGCGTTTCTCAACCACCAGATCGACCCTGCGCTGATGCAGTTGATCGGTGACGAGTTCGCCCGCCTGTTCGCAGACTCGGGCGTGACCAAGATCGTCACCATCGAAGCGTCGGGCATCGCCCCGGCGGTGATGACCGGCCTGAAGCTGGGCGTGCCGGTGATCTTCGCCCGCAAGCATCAGTCGCTGACCCTGACCGAGAACCTGCTGAGCGCTTCGGTGTATTCCTTCACCAAGCAGACCGAGAACACCGTGGCCATCTCGCCGCGTCACCTCAACAGCAGCGATCGCGTGCTGGTGATCGATGACTTCCTGGCCAACGGCAAGGCTTCGCAGGCACTGATTTCGATCATCAAGCAGGCCGGCGCCACTGTGGCGGGCCTGGGGATCGTCATCGAGAAATCGTTCCAGGGCGGTCGCGCCGAGCTGGACAGCCAAGGCTATCGCGTCGAATCGCTGGCTCGGGTGAAGTCGCTGGAAGGTGGGGTCGTGACCTTCATCGAATAAGGCCGCTACGTGAGCTCTGTGGGAGCGGGTTTACCCGCGAATGCGATTTGGGATGCGCCATCGCATTCGCGGGTAAACCCGCTCCCACAGGGGACAGTATGTCCGAGCGTTTATTTTGCAGCCTGCAACCCCGCCAGCAGCAACCGCTGGTACAGCTCCTCCTTCAGCCCCTGCGGTTCACTCAGCCCCATCCGCACCAGATGCGCCGGATAGGCCTGAGGTTCTGGCGCATCCAGCGCCGCCTTGCCCAGCTCCAGCACCTCGCTCAGCTTGAACTTGCTTTTGAGCCAGTTCAGCGCCCGCAGCAGGTCCTGCTCCTCAGGCGTGAAGTCGCTGCCCAGCGGATACTCTGGGAACAATCCCACATGCCGCGCCTTGATCGCTTCCAGGTGCTCCGGCGTATTGTCGGCGAAGCGTGCCGGCAGCTCGAAATCCCGTGCCAGCTTGCCGGCCTTCTTCGCCTGCTCCATCAAAGGCTTCTGAAAACGTGAGTCACTGATTGCCAGCAACCGCGCGATCACCTCGCTGTCGGTCTGCCCACGCAGATCGGCGATGCCGTATTCGGTGATCACGATGTCACGCAGGTGCCGGGGAATGGTGCAATGGCCGTACTGCCAGAACACATTCGACGTCACCTCGCCACCCGCCTCGCGCCAGCTACGCAGCAGCAGGATCGAGCGCCCGCCCTCCAGTGCATGGCCCTGGGCGACGAAGTTGTACTGCCCGCCCACACCGCTGAGCACCCGGCCATCTTCCAGCTGATCGGCCACCCCGGCACCGAGCAGGGTCATGCCGAACACCGTGTTGACGAAGCGTGCATCGCGGCGCTGGCGACGCTTGAGTGCTTCGTCGCCATACAGCTCGTTGATGAAGCTGATGGCGGTCATGGCGAAGCGTTTGCGCTGCTCAAGAGGCATCTGCCGCAAGCGCTGGTAGAAATCCGCGGTGCCGAGAAAGAACCCGCCATGCACCAGCACGCCTTGCTCGTCGGCCGGGCGTCGCATCACGCCTGCTTCGGCCAGGGCCAGCAGGCCGTTGACGAACATCTCGCTGCAGCCGTAGAGCCCCTGGGCAAAGGCATCCATACCACCTTCACGCTCGATCAGCGTTTTCCAGGGGTTCAGGTCCAGGTCTTCGAGCAGCGCGCGGTAGGCGTCGTTGTCGTCCTGGCGCGCGAGCAGCGCTGCGGCCACGGCATCGCCCATGGCGCCGATGCCGATCTGCAGGGTGCCGCCATCACGCACCAGGGTGCTGGCGTACAGGCCGATGCAGTGGTCCTGGAGGGTGACCGGCATGTTCGGGGTGCAGAACAGTCGACGCTGCTCGGGGGTATCGATCAGCAGGTCGAAATCCTGTGCAGGCAGTTCGGCGTCGCCCGGCATGTAGGGCAGTTCGGCATGCACCTGGCCGAGCATGAGGATGGTTTCACCGGCGGCACGGCGCTTGGCGATCATCGGCAGCAGATCGAGGGTAATGTCGGGATTGCAGGCCAGGCTCAGGTGATCCGGACGCTCGGGCGTAGCGGCAACGATCTGGGCGATGAGGTTCAAGCCCTTGGCGTTGATATCGCGCGCAGCGTGGCTGTAGTTGCTACTGACGTAGTCCTGCTGGGCGGTCTCGCTGTGCAGCAGCGAACCGGGCTGCATGAAGAACTGTTCGACACGGATGTTGGCCGGGAGGGTGTCGTTGCGCAGGTCGGCGAGGTAGTCGAGCTCTTCGTAATCGGCGAAGACGCGCTCGACGAAGGGTTCGAGGAAGCGCCGCTGCAGGCCGTCACCTAGCGGCGGTCGGCCCAGGCTGAGGGCGGTGTAGATTGTCAGGCGCCGCTCGGGCAGGCTGCGGATGCGGGCATAGAGTGCGTTGACGAAGGCATTGGGTTTGCCCAGGCCAAGGGGCAGGCCCATGTGGATATGCGCCGGGAGGCGGGCCAGGACCTGGTCGACGGCCTGGTCGATCGAGCAGCGGTGGGGCATCGGGGGCTCCTGTGGCTTTGTGGGGGGCTTACAGGTTGTGACCATTCCCCTGACTGGTTTGCTGACCGGGCCGGCCCTTTCGCGGGCAAGCCCGCTCCTACAGGTTGTGACCATTACCCTAGCTGATTTGCTGACCAGGCCTGCACATCCCGCACAAATGCAAAAGCCCGCCATCCGTGGCGGGCTTTACCCAAATCGGTCCGGCCTACAGCCCCGACATCTTCTTGATCGCACCCTTGAGCTCGTCATCCGAACAGTCGGCGCAGGTGCCCTTGGGCGGCATGGCGTTGATGCCGGTGATGGCCTTGGCCAGAATCCCGTCGAGACCGCCCTGGTGATCGGCGCGCTCTTTCCAGGCCGCCGTGTCGCCGATCTTCGGCGCATTCAGCAGGCCCGTGCCATGGCAGGCATTGCAGTGTTTGGCGATGATTTCGTCGGGTGTCTTGGCGCCACCGCCACCGGCCGATACGGCCACTTCCATGCCCTTGCACTCCTGGCCCTGGACGCACACCTGCCCCACCGGCTCCAGGCGCTTGGCGATGTTGTCGTTGGTCGCAGCGCTTGCATTGAGTGCCCAGAGGGCGAATACGGCTGCTGGTACGGCCAGCATTTTCTTGATTTGGTTCACGCGTACACCCTCATGGTGGCTAATCACGCCCGCCGCCACGGTTGGCGAGCGTTGAAAAGTATAGCGGCTACCCGGAAGGCGTGAAACGACCCCACACAGGAAAGGGGTATTGGCGAAACAATACGCTGCGCTGGATCAAAAGTTCGAAGGCGTGGCAGCACTGATCAGGCGGGCAGGTTCGTCGAAAGGGTTGCGGAAACGGTGCGGACGGGTGCTCTCGAAGTAGTAGCTGTCGCCCGCTTCGAGGATGAAGGTTTCGGCGCCGACCACCAGTTCGAGGCGGCCTTCGAGGAGGATTCCGGTCTCTTCGCCATCGTGTGTGAGCATCTCTTCACCCGTGTCGGCCCCCGGCGGATAAACCTCGTTGAGAAAGGCGATGGCACGGTTGGGGTGCGATTTGCCGACCAGCTTCATGGTCACCGCGCCGTCGGAAATGTCGATCAGCTCGTGGGCCTTGTAGACGATCTGGGTGGGGCTTTCCGGCGCAAGCTCGACGGAAAAGAACTCGACCATCGACATGGGTATGCCGCTCAGCACCTTGCGCAGGGAGCTGATCGACGGGCTCACGCTGTTCTTCTCGATCATCGAGATGGTGCTGTTGGTTACGCCCGCCCGTTTGGCGAGTTCGCGCTGGGACAGGCCCTTGAGCTTGCGGATGGCTTGCAGTCGTTCGCCGACGTCCAAAGCTTGCGCCTCCAGAAACGGTCGAGATGGGGTCAAATGTGAACGATATCATGGCAATGCCGTTCAGTATTTACAACACGCAAGACCCCAGCCTGTCCGCTTCAGCGCCTCATTCGCCGTAATAATCCAATGGCACGCGCCGCAGGTTGCAGAAGATCTGGTAGGGAATGGTGCCCGCCTGTTGCGCCACGTCACTGGCCAGGACCTGCTTGCCCCACAGCTCGACCGGGCTGCCGATACCCGCTTCGGGCACTTCGGTGAGGTCGACGCAGAGCATGTCCATCGAGACCCGACCAATCAGTTGAGTACGCTTGCCAGCGACCACCACCGGGGTGCCGGTGGGCGCGTGGCGTGGGTAGCCATCGGCGTAACCCATCGCGACCACGCCAACCCGAGTCGGGCGCGGGCTGGTGAACTTGGCACCGTATCCGACCGGCTCACCGGTTGGCAGTTCGCGCACGCTGATGATGCGCGATTGCAGGGTCATTACCGGTTGCAGGCGCGCAGCTGCGGCCTGCTCGACCTCGAACGGCGTGGCCCCGTACAGCATGATGCCCGGACGCACCCAATCACTCGGCACCTGCGGCCAGCCCAGCACACCGGGGGAGTTGCGCAGGCTGCACTCAGCAGCCAGCCCCTGGCGGGCGGCCTGGAACACGGCAACCTGCTGCTCGGTGGTCGAGGCATCGAGCTCGTCGGCACGGGCGAAGTGGGTCATCAGCACGATGCGCGCGACCTTGCCGCTGGCCAGCAGGCGCTGGTAGGCCTCGTGGTAGTCCTTGGGATGCAGGCCGACGCGGTGCATGCCGCTGTCGAGCTTGAGCCAGATGTTCAGCGGCTTGCGCACGGCGGTCTGCTCGATCGCTTCGAGCTGCCACAGCGAGTGCACCACGCACCACAGGTCGTGCTCGGCGATCAGCGCCAGCTCGCTGGCCTCGAAGAAGCCTTCGAGCAGCAGCACCGGAGCCTTGATCCCTGCGGCACGCAGCTCCAGGGCCTCTTCGATGCAGGCAACGGCGAAACCGTCAGCCTCGGTCTCCAGCGCCAGGGCGCAACGTACCGCACCGTGGCCGTAGGCATCGGCCTTGACCACGGCAAGGGCCTTGGCGCCGGACAATTCACGGGCCAGGCGGTAGTTGTGACGGAGGGCTTGGAGGTCGATCAGGGCACGGGCGGGGCGCATGGAGGGCAGCCTTCTGGTGGATCTGTTTATGACGGAGGAACGGTGCTGGCCTTTTCGCGGGCAAGCCCGCTCCCACAAGTCCTCATCCTGCCATGGGAGCGGGCTTTCCCGCGAAGAGGCCAGCGCTGCAATTACTGGTGAGCCGATACCGGGCTACCGTGGCCAGCACTCTCGCGGCTGTTGCCGTAGCGCGAGATATCCAGCCCTTCGGCACTGATCTGCGGTTTCTTGCGCGCGATCAGGTCGGCCAGCAGGCGACCGGAACCGCAAGCCATGGTCCAGCCAAGGGTGCCGTGACCTGTATTGAGGAACAGGTTGCGGAACGCGGTGCCACCGACAATCGGGGTGCCATCTGGAGTGGCCGGGCGCAGGCCGGTCCAGAAACTGGCCTGGCTCAGGTCGCCGCCGCGAGGATAAAGGTCGTTGACGATCATCTCCAGCGTTTCGCGTCGACGAGGGTTCAGCGACAGGTCAAAACCGGCGATTTCAGCCATGCCACCGACACGGATACGGTTGTCGAAACGGGTGATGGCGACTTTGTAGGTTTCATCGAGAATGGTCGAGGTCGGCGCCATGTCGGCATCGGTGATCGGCACGGTCAGCGAGTAGCCCTTGAGCGGATACACCGGTGCCTTGATCCCCAGCGGCTTGAGCAGTTGCGGCGAATAGCTGCCCAGGGCCAGCACGTAGCGATCGGCTGTCTCCAGCTTGCCGTCGATCCACACGCCATTGATACGGTCACCGGCATGGTCCAGGCGCTGGATGTTCTGGCCGAAGCGGAACTCGACGCCCAGCTTGATGGCCATGTCGGCCAGCTTGGTGGTGAACAGCTGGCAGTCGCCGGTCTGGTCGTTGGGCAGGCGCAGGGCGCCAGCAAGGATGTCCTTCACGCCCGCCAGCGCAGGCTCCACGCGGGCGATGCCGTCGCGGTCGAGCAATTCGTAAGGCACGCCAGACTGCTCGAGCACGGCGATATCCTTGGCTGCGGCATCGACCTGGGCCTGGGTGCGGAACAGTTGGGTGGTGCCCAGGGTGCGGCTCTCGTAGGCGATGCCGGTTTCGGCGCGCAGCTCGTCGAGGCAGTCGCGGCTGTACTCGGACAGGCGCACCATGCGCTCCTTGTTCACCGCATAGCGATTGGCTGTGCAGTTGCGCAGCATCTGCGCCATCCACAGGTACTGGTCGACGTCACCGGTCAGCTTGATGGCAAGCGGTGCATGGCGCTCGAGCAGCCACTTGATGGCTTTGAGCGGCACGCCTGGCGCGGCCCAGGGCGAGGCATAGCCGGGCGAGATCTGGCCAGCGTTGGCGAAGCTGGTTTCCATGGCCACCGCCGGCTGGCGATCGACCACCGTCACTTCGAAACCTTGCCGGGCCAGGTAGTAGGCACTGGCGGTTCCGATCACACCGCTACCAAGTACCAGAACTCGCATCGTTTATCCCTCGCACGCGGTACACCGCAGTCTTTTGTTGAAATGGCATGGATGCGCGCAGTATAAGAATCTCGGCCCAGTGCTTTTCACTATATAAAAACCTATATTTGGCGAGAATTCTCGGCAAAAACGCCTTTCACGGAGGGGCATCCCCTATGAGAACCCAACACCAGAGCAAACGTGAACTGGACAAGATCGACCGCAACATCCTGCGCATCCTGCAGAATGACGGGCGTATCTCCTTCACCGAGCTGGGCGAGAAAGTCGGGTTGTCCACCACCCCCTGCACCGAACGTGTCCGCCGCCTGGAACGTGAGGGCATCATCATGGGCTACAACGCCCGCCTCAATCCGCAACACCTCAAGGGCAGCCTGCTGGTGTTCGTCGAGATCAGCCTGGACTACAAGTCCGGCGACACCTTCGAAGAGTTCCGCCGCGCCGTCCTCAAGCTGCCGCATGTGCTGGAGTGCCACCTGGTGTCGGGAGACTTCGACTACCTGGTGAAGGCGCGCATTTCCGAGATGGCCTCGTACCGCAAGCTGTTGGGCGACATCCTGCTCAAGCTGCCGCATGTGCGCGAATCGAAAAGCTACATCGTGATGGAAGAGGTCAAGGAGAGCCTCTGCCTGCCAATTCCGGACTGAACCGTCAGACCAGCACCTGGCGGGTGCTGGCGATATAGCCATGGATCAGCCGCTCGGCCTCAGGTTCGATCGGCTGCTGCGGACCACGACCACGGGGGCAGGCCATGCGCGGCGTGGTGCCGAACAGGCGGCAGATCAGCGGGCGCTCTTCATAGACGGTGCAGCCTTGCGGGCCGAGGTGCACACAGTCCAGGCGCTCCAGCGCAGCATCCTGTTCGGCCTGGGTCTTGCGCGGCAGGCGAGCCATCTCTTCACTGGACGTGGTGACCGGGCCACAGCAGTCGTGGCAGCCCGGCTCGCATTCGAAGGACGGGATGAGTTCGCGCAGGAACTGGATCTTGTGGTTGCAGGGCATGGGCGGTGTGTCGTCGAGGTTTGTGAGGATTATAGGGCCATTCGCAGAGCAAGCCCTCGCCCGGTTGCCCAACCGCGAAACCCCGGCTTATCCTCGCCCCCTTCGCACCGACTCCAGGGCCTCCCCAGATGATCCACAGCGCGCAGCACGCCGCCTCCTACTATGCCGCCAGCAGCGCGCCGCAACCGGACTACCCCAGCCTCGAAGGCGAGCACAGCGCCGATGTGTGTATCGTCGGCGGCGGTTACTCGGGCCTGAATACCGCCATCGAGCTGGCCGAGCGCGGCTTCTCGGTGATCCTGCTCGAAGCCCGCAAGATCGGCTGGGGCGCCAGCGGTCGCAATGGCGGGCAGTTGATCCGTGGCGTTGGCCACGATGTCGAGCAGTTCTTGCCAGTGCTCGGCGAGGATGGCGTGCGCAGCCTCAAGCTGATGGGCCTGGAGGCCGTGGAGATCGCACGTCAGCGTATCGAGCGCCACGCCATCGCCTGCGATCTGACCTGGGGTTACTGCGACCTGGCATACAAGCCCGCCGAGCTGGACGGCTTCGCTGAAAATGCCGAAGAGCTGCGCAGCCTGGGCTACCGCCACGAGGTCCGCGTGGTGCCCGCGTCCGAGATCCGCAGCGTGGTCGGATCCGACAGCTTCGTCGGCGGCCTGGTCGACATGGGCTCGGGCCACCTGCACCCACTCAACCTGGCCCTGGGCGAAGCGGCCGCCGCCGAACGCCTGGGCGTGGAGCTGCACGAGGATTCGGCAGTAACCCGCATCGACTACGGCCCGCAAGTCCAGGTGCACACGGCGCGGGGCCGCGTGCGCGCCAGTACGCTGGTGCTGTGCACCAACGCCTACCACAACGACCTCAACCGCGAACTGGGCGGCAAGGTGCTGCCCGCCGGCAGCTACATCATCGCCACCGAACCCCTGGGCGAAGCACGTGCCCGCCAGTTGCTGCCACAGAACATGGCCGTGTGCGACCAGCGCGTGGCGCTGGATTACTTCCGCCTGTCCGCCGACCACCGCCTGCTGTTCGGCGGCGCCTGCCACTACTCCGGACGCGACCCGAAGGACATCGGCGCCTACATGGGCCCGAAGATGCTCAAGGTGTTCCCGCAGCTGGCCGGCGTGCGCATCGACTACCAGTGGGGCGGCATGATCGGCATCGGTGCCAATCGCCTGCCGCAGGTCGGGCGCCTGGCCAGCCATGCCAACGTCTATTACGCCCAGGCCTACTCCGGCCACGGCCTGAACGCCACGCACCTGGCCGGACGCCTGCTGGGCGAGGCCATCAGCGGCCAGCAGGCGGGGCGCTTCGACCTGTTCGCCAAGGTACCGCACGCGACCTTCCCTGGCGGCAAGCACCTGCGCTCGCCGCTGCTGGCGCTGGGGATGCTCTGGTACCGGCTCAAGGAGCTGCTCTGATCACGCTCGCCAGAATGGCTTGCACCCTTCCTCCCGGGCCTGCTGGCGGCTGATGCCGATATCCAGCAACTGGTGATCGCTCAACTCGCGCAACACCCTGCGCGAACGCCAGCGATGCACCATCAGCCCCAGGCGACCCAAGCCCACAGGGGCACTGGAAACCTTGGGCCACTGCCATGCGCGCAGTTCTTCCGCCAACAGTTGCAGCCGTACATCGCTCAAGCCGTTCATCGCCATGTCTCCTGATTGCCTCGAAAGCTGGAGAAAGCATGCGCTCGGCAGACATGCACGATACAGATTCAACACAGGGTTATTATTTCCATACAGAATTGGCACAGCGGCCGCTGAATGCAGTATTTTTGGCCAATCTGTATCGCTCACCTTGCCCCGCGTGTGCAGGAGTATGCCGTGACCCTCTACATGAACCTCGCCGAATTGCTCGGTGCCCGGATCGAACAAGGCCTGTATCGTCCCGGCGAACGGCTGCCGTCGGTGCGCTCATTGAGCCTGGAACACGGCGTCAGCCTGAGCACCGTACAGCAGGCCTATCGCCAGCTGGAGGACAACGGCCTGGTGGCTCCGCGCCCCAAGTCCGGCTACTTCGTCACGGAAAATCGCAGCCTGCCGGCCCTGCCCGCCATCAGCCGCCCCGCCCAACGCCCTGTGGATATTTCCCAGTGGGAACAAGTGCTCGAATTGGTGCGTGCCAGCCCTCACCCCGACGTGATCCAGCTCGGCCGCGGCATGCCCGACATCGAGAGCCCGACGCTCAAGCCCCTGCTGCGCAGCCTTGCCCAGCTCAGCCGGCGCCTGGACATGCCAGGGCTGTACTACGACAACATCCACGGCAACGAAGCCCTGCGTGAACAGATCGCCCGCCTGACGCTCGACTCAGGTTGCAACCTCGGGCCAGGCGACCTGGTGGTGACCACCGGTTGTCACGAAGCGCTGTCGACCAGCATCCGCGCAGTGTGCGAGCCGGGCGACATCGTCGCGGTAGATTCGCCCAGCTTCCACGGCGCCATGCAGACGCTCAAGGGCCTGGGCATGAAGGCGCTGGAGATCCCCACAGACCCGACCACCGGCATCAGCCTGGAGGCGCTGGAACTGGCGCTGGAGCAATGGCCGATCAAGCTCATCCAGATCACCCCCAGTTGCAACAACCCGCTGGGCTACATCATGCCCGAGGCGCGCAAGAAGGCCCTGCTGACCCTGGCCCAGCGCTACGACGTGGCGATTCTCGAAGACGATGTGTACGGCGACCTGGCCTACACCTACCCACGCCCACGCACCATCAAATCGTTCGACGAGGATGGCCGCGTACTGCTCTGCAGCTCGTTCTCCAAGACCCTGGCCCCAGGCCTGCGAGTCGGCTGGGTGGCGCCCGGGCGCTACCTGGAGCGGGTGCTGCACATGAAGTACATCAGCACCGGCAGCACGGCCTGCCAGCCCCAGTTGGCGATCGCCGACTTCATCGCCGAAGGCCACTATCAGCCGCACCTGCGCCGAGTCCGGGCGCAGTACCAACGCGCCCGCGACCAGATGAGCGACTGGGTGACCCGCTACTTCCCGCCCGGCACCCGCGCCAGCCGGCCCCAGGGTGGCTTCATGCTGTGGGTGGAACTGCCCGAGAGCTTCGACACCCTGCGGCTGAACCGTGCGCTACTGGAACAGGGCGTACAGATCGCCGTCGGCAGCATTTTTTCGGCGTCGGGCAAGTACCGGCACTGTCTGCGCATGAATTTCGCCACCCGCGCCACCCCGGAAATCGAGGCGGCGGTACGCAAGGTAGGTGAAACTGCCTATCGCCTACTGGCGCAGGACAGTGACGCCGGGTAACTTTGCAGCGCTTTGCACGGTCCAACCTTCCAGTGACCTGTCGTACAGGACGATTCGCCTTTGAGACTCCAGCGGGCTCTGCCCCTCCTGCTGGCGCTGCTGCTCGGCCTGAGCGGCTGCGCCAGCGTCGATGCACCTCGCGACGTGAGCCAGGCGCTGCCGGCCAACGACTCGGCGTTCGGCCGCTCAGTCCAGCGTCAGGCCGCGCCCTATGAGGGGCGCTCCGGCTTTCGCCTGCTACCGAACAGCAACGAAGCCTTCCGCGCCCGCGCCGAGCTCATCCGCAACGCCCAGACCAGCATCGACCTGCAGTACTACATCGTCCACGATGGCCTGAGCACCCGCGCCCTGGTGCACGAGCTGCTGCGCGCCGCCGACCGCGGCGTGCGGGTGCGCATCCTGCTCGACGACACCACCAGCGATGGCCTGGACAGCCTGATCGGCACCCTCGCCGCCCACCCTCATATCCAGATTCGCGTGTTCAACCCGCTGCACCTGGGCCGCAGCACTGGCCTGACGCGTGCCATGGGGCGGCTGTTCAACCTGTCGCTGCAGCACCGGCGCATGCACAACAAGCTGTTCCTGGTCGACAACAGTATGGCCATCGTCGGCGGCCGCAACCTGGGTGACGAGTACTTCGACGCCGAGCCCAACCTGAACTTCACCGACATCGACCTGCTGGGTGTAGGGCCTGTGGCCGAGCAACTCGGGCACAGCTTCGACCAGTACTGGAACAGCGCCCTGAGTCGGCCGATCGGCGACTTCCTGTGGAGCACGCCGGACGCCAGCGACCTGCGCGCTAGTCGCCAGCGCCTGGAAACCTGGCTGGCGCAGGCCAGGGTGCAGCGCAAGGCGCTGTACGACCGACTTATGGCCTATCAGACCGCGCCACGCCTGGACATCTGGCGCAACGAGCTGATCTGGGCACACAGCCAGGCGCTGTGGGATGCGCCGAGCAAGGTGCTGGCCCGCGGCGAGCCCGACCCCCAATTGCTGATGACCCAGCAACTGGCGCCGGACCTGAAGAACGTACACCGCGAGCTGATCCTGGTCTCGGCCTACTTCGTGCCGGGCGAGCCAGGCCTGCTGTACCTCACCAGCCGCGCCGACGCCGGCACCTCGGTCAAGCTGCTGACCAACTCGCTCGAAGCCACCGATGTGCCGGCCGTGCACGGCGGCTATGCGCCCTATCGCCGTGCCCTGCTCGAACATGGCGTGGAGCTGTTCGAGCTGCGTCGCCAGCCCGGCGACCCGAGCGCCGCGCGCGGCGTCCTCAGCTTCAAGGGCCAGTCCGACTCGAGCCTGCACAGCAAGGCAATGGTCTTCGACCGGCGCAAGACCTTCATTGGCTCCTTCAACTTCGATCCGCGCTCGGTGTTGTGGAACACCGAGGTCGGGGTGATGGTCGACAGCCCGGAGCTGGCCGAGTACACCCGCGCGCTGGCCGAACAGGGCATGGCGCCAGCCTTGAGCTATCAGCCGAAGCTGGTGGACGGGAAGATGGTCTGGGTGACCGAGGACAATGGCCAGGTGCATACCCTGACCTCGGAGCCCGGTGGAATGTGGCGCCGGTTCAATGCCTGGGTGGCCAAGGCGGTAGGGCTGGAGAAGATGCTCTAGCAGACGGGCCGCGCAAGTGCGGCCCGGCTATTTCAGGCAGAGGCGGGCTCGAACGCACCGGGACGCCGGGTCAGCAGCACCAGGCCTGCAGCACCAGCGGCCATCAGGAACAGCAACGCATGGCCACTGACCCACTGGCTGCTGGCACCGGCCAGCAAGGGCCCGAGCAGGCAACCGATACCCCAGAGCTGCGCCACGTGGGCATTGGCCCGCACCAGCGCATCGTCCCGATAACGCTCGCCGATCAGGATCAGCGACAGGGTGAACAAGCCCCCCGCGCTCGCACCGAACAGTACCCACAGCGGCCACACCGCCGGGGTGTGCAGCAGCAGCGGAATCGCCAGGCTCGAGCCCAGCAGACTCACCGCACAACCACTGAACAAGGTTTGCCGGGACATGCGATCGGCAAGGGCGCCAATCGGCAGCTGCAGCACGGCATCGCCGACCACGACGGTACTGACCATGAACAACGCCACTTCGGCGGTGAAGCCCTGCTGCAACACATACACCGGCAGGAGCGTCAGGATCATCGCCTCGAATGCCGCGAACAACGCAATGGCCCAGGCAATTACCGGCAAGCGCCGGCAGAAGGCGAACAAGTCGCTGAAGGTCACGCTACACGCCTCGGTCGACGGCGCACCACCGCGGCCAAGCAGGAGCAAGGGCGCGAGCAGCAGCAGGCCGCTGGCGGCCCAGAAACCGAAATCATCTTCCGAGCCGAGAAAGCCCAGCACCAGCGGCCCGGCCAGCTGGCTCAGGGCATAGCTGCTGCCATACAGCGCCACCAGCCGCCCACGCCACTGCTCGACCACCAACTGGTTGATCCAGCTTTCGCCGAGGATGAACACCACCGTCAGTGACATGCCGATCAGCAGGCGTAGCGCCAGCCACAGCGGATAGCTGGGCAACACTGCCACCAACACGATCGACAACGCACCGCCCCACAGGCACAGGCGCATCGCCGATGGCACGCCGACCCAACCCGCCAGGCGGCTGGCCAGGCTGGCGCCGAGCAGCACACCGATTGCCGGCATCGCCGCCATCACACCAATGGCGAACCCGCCGTAGCCCCAGCCTTCCAGGCGCAGGGACACCAGCGGCATGCTCACGCCGAGCGCAAGCCCGACACTGAGCACCGACGCCAGTACGGCAAAGTAGGTTCCCCAACGCATTGCAGACTCCCAGGTAAATTTGTTCAGGCCCATTCGCGGGCAAGCCCGCTCCCACATGTACGCCGCCGCTCTCAAGGACAGCGCCGGGCCTGTGGGAGCGGGCTTGCCCGCGAAGAAGACTACCGGTTTACAACTTGATCCAGGTCGCCTTCAGCTCGGTGTACTTCTCCAGTGCATGCAGCGACTTGTCACGGCCGTTGCCCGACTGCTTGAAGCCGCCGAACGGTGCGGTCATGTCACCGCCGTCGTACTGGTTGACCCACACGCTGCCGGCACGCACGGCGCGGGCAGTCTTGTGCGCCTTGGAGATATCGGCGGTCCAGATGCCGGCTGCCAGGCCATACGGGGTATCGTTGGCGATGGCGATGGCCTCTTCGGCGGTGTCGAAGGCGATCACCGACAGCACCGGGCCGAAGATTTCTTCCTGGGCGATCTTCATGGCGTTGGTCACACCGTCGAAGATGGTCGGCTCGACGTAGGTGCCGCCGGTCTCTTCGAGGATGCGCTTGCCACCGGCCAGCAGCTTGGCGCCGTCCTGATGACCGGCGTCGATGTACGACAGCACGGTGTTCATCTGCTGGGTATCGACCAGCGCACCGACCGTGGTGGCCGGATCCAATGGGTTGCCGGGCTTCCAGGCCTTGAGGGCCTCGACCACCAGCGGCAGGAACTTGTCCTTGATCGAGCGCTCGACCAGCAGACGCGAGCCAGCGGTGCAGACCTCGCCCTGGTTGAAGGCGATGGCGCTGGCAGCGGCTTCGGCGGCGGCCTGCAGGTCAGGGGCGTCGGCGAAGACGATGTTCGGGCTCTTGCCGCCAGCTTCCAGCCAGATGCGCTTCATGTTCGATTCGCCCGCGTACACCATCAGTTGCTTGGCGATCTTGGTAGAACCGGTGAACACCAGGGTATCGACATCCATGTGCAGGGCCAGGGCCTTGCCGACGGTGTGGCCATAGCCAGGCAGCACGTTCAGCACGCCTGCCGGGATGCCCGCCTCGATGGCCAGTTGGGCGATGCGGATGGCGGTCAGCGGGGATTTCTCGGAAGGCTTGAGCACCACCGAGTTGCCGGTGGCCAGCGCCGGGCCGAGTTTCCAGCAGGCCATCAACAGCGGGAAGTTCCATGGGACGATGGCACCCACGACGCCTACCGGCTCACGGGTCACCAGGCCCAGTTGGTCGTGCGGGGTCGGTGCGACCTCGTCGTAGACCTTGTCGATGGCTTCGGCAGTCCAGTGGATGGCCTGGGCAGCGCCCGGAATATCGATGGTGGAGGAGTCGCCGATCGGCTTGCCCATGTCCAGGGTTTCCAGCAGCGCCAGTTCCTCGACATGCTTGCGCAGCAGGTCCGCGAAGCGGATCAGCTTGGCCTTGCGCTTGGCAGGAGCCAGTTGCGACCAGACGCCAGAGTCGAAGGTGGCGCGAGCGTTTTCCACGGCGCGGTTGGCGTCGGCCAGGTCACAACTGGCAACCTTGGCCAGGAAACGTCCGTCGACTGGGCTCAGGCACTCGAAGGTTTCGCCGGAGGCGGCGTCGGTGTATTCGCCGTTGATGAAGGCGCGGCCTTCGATCTTCAGTTGCTGGGCACGCTGTTCCCAATCCGCACGAGTCAGGGTGGTCATACGAAACTCCTCCTCTTGTTAAGGTGCAGCCCCGTATTGAGGACTCACGGGCACTGTCAGAAATTCTGGCCGGGCGACAAGCGCACACGGGCATCCGACACCCTAAACCAGGCCGGTTAAACTATCAATATATTTGACACGAATGGCTTAAAAGCCTACTGATGTGCATTTTATTAAACAACAACAGGGTATCCAGCATGAGCATCGACAGCATCATCGACTTCGCCCAGGTCCTTACCGAAGCCGAGCGCTATCGCCCGGCGGCCGAGAAAATTCTCAAGGGCGAGCCGGACCAGGCGGTTTACAACCACTATTCGAGCCCCTGCGGGCAGTTTGCCGCGGGCGTCTGGGAGGGTGAGGTCGGCCAGTGGACGGTGAATTACACCGAGCACGAGTATTGCGAGATCGTCCAGGGCGTTTCGGTCCTGCGCGACCAGGACGGCGGCGCCAAAACCCTGCGGGCAGGCGACCGTTTCGTCATTCCGGCCGGCTTCAAGGGTACCTGGGAAGTGCTGGAGGCGTGCCGCAAGATCTATGTGATGTTCGAGCAGAAGTGATGGCGACACATATGTAAAGCCTGGCCTGGATGCACGCACCCAAAATGGGTGATGTCCACTTCGGACATTACCCAAGGAGCATCCCGCATGACCATCGACATCCTCTGCCCAGCACGCCACGTGATCGGTACTCGCTACGTTGAAAGCGTGAAGCCCTACATCCTGGAGCTGACCGGCCTGGCCGCGGCCGCAGGCCCGCAGGACATCACCACTCGCGAGATCAGGACCGACCGCGTGATGATCGGCGTCGACGTGCAGGGTTTCATCAATGGCTTGATCATTTCCTGATCCCAGCCATTTGAGTCAGGCATAAAAAAACCCGCCTTCTTGAGAAGGCGGGTTTTTTTGGTTGCCGGATCAATTACTTGATCTTGGCTTCCTTGTACACCACGTGCTTGCGGACGACCGGATCGTATTTCTTGATCTCGATCTTGTCCGGAGTGGTGCGCTTGTTCTTGTCGGTGGTGTAGAAGTGGCCGGTACCGGCACTCGAAACCAGACGGATCAATTCACGCATGATGTTCTCCCTTAAACCTTGGCGCCAGCTTTACGGATGTCGACCAGAACGGCATCGATGCCGCGCTTGTCGATGATACGCATGCCTTTGGCGGAAACGCGCAGACGCACGAAACGATTCTCGGATTCAACCCAGAAACGGTGGTGCTGCAGGTTCGGCAGGAAACGACGACGGGTTTTGTTGTTTGCGTGGGAAATGTTGTTCCCGGTTACCGGACCCTTACCGGTAACTTGACAGACTCTCGACATGCCTCAGCCCTCTAAAACCACATGCCCAACCCGGCATGGGTTGGCCGCTTAATCTCTCAGTCTATGGCGCCAAGGCGCCGTGTTTCCGGGGGTCTTATCGAACCGGCTCAGATGAGCGACAGACCGAGCCCCTAGAAAAGAGCGCTGCTTTATACCAGAAAGGGTCGGCCACAACAACAGAAGATGCACATTCCGATCGGGCCGATCGCGCCCGGCCAGCATAGCGACAAGGCCCGCGCACTGTCGACCGCTCGTCGCCGCGCAGCATAAAAATCAGGTGGTCATTTCCCGACTGGCGCACTAGGGTAGGACGTTTCCGCCTCCAGACTGCACTGGCAGATGGGCCCCTGACCAGCCGAGGATCCACCATGCGCGTCGCCGCCCTTTCCGTTCTATTCACTTCCCTGCTCGCCGCAGGCATCGCCCAGGCAGCTCCGCTGTCGGTGTGCACCGAGGCCAGCCCGGAAGGTTTCGACGTGGTTCAGTACAACTCGCTGACCACCACCAACGCCTCGGCCGATGTGCTGATGAACCGCCTGGTCGAGTTCGACGCGGCCCAGGGCAAGGTGGTGCCGAGCCTTGCACAAAGCTGGACGGTCTCCAAAGACGGCCTGGTCTATGACTTCACGTTGCGCGGCGGCGTGAAGTTCCACAGCACCGACTACTTCAAGCCGACCCGCGAACTGGACGCCGACGACGTGTTGTTCAGCTTCCAGCGCATGCTCTACCCCGCCCATGCCTGGCACAAGACTGCACCTGGCGGTTATCCGCATGCCCAGTCGCTGCAGCTGGGCAACCTGATCAAGTCGATCGACGCGCCCGATCCACAGAGCGTGCGCTTTACCCTCACCCATCCGGACGCGACCTTCCTGGCCACCCTGAGCATGGGCTTCGCCTCGATCTACTCGGCCGAGTATGCCGACAAGCTGCTCAAGGCCGGCACGCCCGAGAAGCTCAATAGCCAGCCCATCGGCACCGGCCCGTTCGTCTTCCAGCGCTTCCAGAAGGACGCCCTGGTGCGTTATCGCGCCAACCCCGACTACTTCGGCGGCAAGCCTGCGGTCGACCCGCTGGTGTTCGCCATCACCACCGACCCGAACGTGCGCCTGCAGAAGCTCAAGCGCAACGAATGCCAGGTAGCCCTGTCGCCCAAGCCACTGGACATCGCCGAAGCCGCGAAGAACGACAAGCTGAAGGTAGCCTCCACCCCGGCCTTCATGACCGCCTTCGTGGCCATCAACAGCGAGCACCCGCCGCTGGACAAACCCGAAGTGCGCCAGGCGATCAACCTCGCCTTCGACAAACCGGCCTACCTCAAGGCCGTGTTCGATGACACCGCCATCGCCGCCAACGGCCCCTACCCGCCCAATACCTGGAGTTACGCCAAGGACCTGCCCGGCTACGCGCTGGACCTGAAGAAGGCCAAGGCGTTGCTGACCAAGGCCGGCCTGGCCGACGGCTTCAGCACCACGATCTGGACCCGGCCGTCGGGCAGCCTGCTCAACCCCAACCCTAGCCTCGGCGCACAAATGCTCCAGGCCGACCTGGCGAAAATCGGCATCAAGGCCGAGATCCGAGTGATCGAGTGGGGCGAGCTGATCCGCCGCGCCAAGGCCGGTGAACATGACCTGCTGTTCATGGGCTGGGCGGGCGACAACGGCGACCCGGACAACTTCCTCAGCCCGCAATTCTCGTGCGCGGCGGTCAAGTCCGGGACCAACTTCGCGCGTTTCTGCGACAGCCGTCTCGACCAGTTGATCAACGCAGGACGCACCACCAACGACCAGAGCGTGCGCAGCCGTCTGTACCAGCAGGCGCAGACGCTGATCCAACAACAGGCGCTGTGGCTGCCGTTGGCCCACCCGACCGCCTCGACCCTGCTGAGCAAGGGCGTCGAGGGCTATCAGGTGAGCCCGTTCGGGCGGGTGGACTTCAGCAAGGTTTCGGTGGAGCGCTGACAGGCACTCGGTGTCGGCCTTTTCGCCGCTGCGATTTACCCGCGAAAAGGCCGGCACTGCCTCCACTACGCCCCGATCCAACCCTGTTCCACCATCGACAACGGCTCGCCATCGCCGACGATCACGTGATCGAGCACACGCACGTCGATCAGCGCCAGCGCCTGCTTCAACGTGCGAGTCAGGTGGACATCGTCCTGGCTCGGCGCGCTGTTGCCCGACGGGTGGTTGTGACAGATGATCAACGCCGCCGCGTTATGCAGCAGCGACCGGCGTACCACTTCACGCGGATAGATGCTGGCCCGGTCTATCGTGCCGCGAAACAGGATCTCGAACGCCACGGGCCGGTGCCGGGTGTCCAGGAACAGGCAGCCGAACACCTCGCAGCGCTCATGGCGCAGCATCGACTTCAGGTAGCGCCGCACCGCCGTAGGGCTTTCCAGCGCCGGCGCGCGTTCGATGGTTTCGTCCAGGTAGCGTCGTCCGATCTCCAGCAGTGCCTGCAATTGCGCGTACTTCACCGGCCCGATGCCCGGCTCGCGCAGCAGCGCGGCGCGGTCGGCCTCGAGAAACGCCCGCAACCCGCCAAAGCGCTTGAGCAGGCTGCGCGCCAGGTCGACCACGTTGCGCCCGGCAACGCCCGAGCCTAACAGCACTGCCAACAACTCCCCATCCGACAACACCTGCGCCCCACGCGCCAGCAACTTCTCCCTCGGCCGCTCGTCCAGCGGCCATTCCCTGATGTTCATACCCCTCCTTGCGTTGTACTGCGGCGCCTTCAAGCCCTGTGTTAATCTATTTCGCCTCGTTAAATGCGACGTTCTGCCGCAGGCAATTTCAAACGTCGCCGCCCGCTTTCACTGGAAAAAGGCAAGCCTATGCAGCGGCTGTATCGCAAGCGCATCGTTCTCGGCGTGGGTGGCGGCATTGCCGCCTACAAGAGCGCCGAGCTGATTCGCCGACTCCTGGAACACGGCGCGCAGGTGCGTGTCGTCATGACCCGCGGGGGCGCCGAGTTCATCACTCCGCTGACCCTGCAGGCGCTCTCCGGCCACCCGGTGCACATGGACCTGCTCGACCCTGCCGCCGAGGCTGCAATGGGTCATATCGAACTGGCCAAGTGGGCCGACCTGGTGCTGATCGCCCCGGCCACTGCCGACCTGATGGCGCGCATGGCCCAGGGCATGGCCGATGACCTGCTGACCACGCTGGTGCTGGCCACCGACGCCACCGTCGCCGTCGCCCCGGCCATGAACCAGGCCATGTGGCGCGACCCGGCCACCCAGGACAACCTCGAGCTGCTCAAGCGCCGTGGCATCCAGGTATTCGGCCCGGCCTCCGGCAGCCAGGCCTGTGGCGACGTCGGCCTGGGCCGCATGCTCGAAGCCACCGATCTTGCCTGGTGCGCCGCCGAGAGCTTCAAGCGCCAGGCCCTGACCGGCAAGCACGTGCTGATCACCGCCGGCCCGACCCAGGAAAACATCGATCCGGTGCGCTACATCACCAATCATAGTTCCGGGAAGATGGGCTTTGCCCTGGCCGAAGCGGCCGCCGAAGCCGGGGCCCGGGTGACCCTCGTCACCGGCCCCGTGCACCTGCAGACCCCCGACCGGGTCAACCGCATCGACGTGGTGAGCGCGCGGGACATGCTCGCGGCCTGTGAAGCAGCCATGCCGTGCGACCTGTTCATCGCCTCGGCAGCGGTCGCGGACTACCGTCCCGAGGTGGTCGCCCCGCAAAAGCTCAAGAAAGACCCTACGACCGGCGACGGCATGCTGCTGCAGATGGTGCGCAATCCGGATATCCTTGCCACCCTCGCTGGCCGTGCCGACCGCCCGTTCAGCGTCGGTTTCGCAGCCGAGACCGAGCACCTGCTCGATTACGCAACGCGCAAGCTCAAGGACAAGAACCTCGACCTGATCGTCGCCAATGATGTGGCCAACCCCAGCATCGGCTTCAACAGCGAGGAAAACGCCCTGACCGTAATCGACCGCCAGCAGCACCAGACCCTCTTCGCGCAGACCAGCAAGGGCAAGATCGCCCGGCAACTGGTCGCCTTCATCGCCGAACGGCTCAATCAGGTTCAATAAGTTCCATGCACGCTCTTCAAGCCAAGATCCTCGACCCACGCCTGGGTACCGAATTCCCCCTGCCGCAATACGCCACCCCCGGCTCCGCTGGCCTGGACCTGCGCGCCCTGCTCAAGGAAGACACCGTCCTCGAGCCGGGCCAGACCCTGCTGATCCCCACCGGCCTGTCGATCTACATCGGCGATCCAGGCCTGGCAGCGATGATCCTGCCGCGCTCGGGCCTTGGTCATAAGCACGGCGTAGTGTTGGGCAACCTGGTCGGCCTGATCGACTCGGACTACCAGGGCGAGCTCATGGTCTCGTGCTGGAACCGCGGCAACACGCCGTTCACCATCAGCATCGGCGAGCGCATCGCCCAGCTGATCCTGGTACCGGTGGTGCAGGCGCATTTCGACATCGTCGAAGCCTTCGACGAAACCCAGCGTGGCAGCGGCGGTTTCGGTCATTCCGGTACCCGCTGAGCCGACCGTCGGGGCCATGGACGGCGAACTCTCGGGGCTATCTACCGTCCAAGCGTTCAGTTTGCGCTTACCCAGAAGCCTTTGACCCCTTGGAGTCCCCAGAGATGAACGACATGGCCCAGCTGGTACCCGCATTGCCAGACAGCATCTTCCGTGCCTATGACATCCGCGGCATCGTCGGCAAGACGCTGCACGCCGAAACCGCCTACTGGATCGGCCGCGCCATCGGCGCCCAGACCCTGGCCCAGGGCGAGCCGAAAATTTCCGTGGGCCGCGACGGCCGCCTGTCCGGTCCGATGCTGGTCGAGCAACTGATCCAGGGCCTGGCCGATGCCGGTTGCCAGGTCAGCGACGTCGGCCTGGTGCCCACCCCCGCGCTGTACTACGCCGCCAATGTGCTGGCCGGTAAGTCAGGCGTGATGCTCACCGGCAGCCATAACCCGTCGGACTACAACGGCTTCAAGATCGTCATCGCCGGCGACACCCTCGCCAACGAGCAGATCCAGGCCCTGCTGACCCGCCTCAAGACCAACGACGTACCGCGCGGCGAAGGCCACGTGGAGAAGGTCGAGATCCTCGAGCGCTACTACCAGCAGATCACCGGCGACGTGAAGCTGTCGAAAAAGCTCAAGGTCGTGGTCGACTGCGGCAACGGCGCCGCCGGGGTGATCGCCCCGCAACTGATCGAGGCCCTCGGCTGCGAGGTGATCCCGCTGTTCTGCGAGGTCGACGGCAACTTCCCCAACCACCACCCGGACCCGGGCAAGCCGGAGAACCTCGAAGACCTGATCGCCAAGGTCAGGGAAACCGGCGCCGACATCGGCCTGGCCTTCGACGGCGACGGTGACCGCGTGGGCGTGGTCACCAACACCGGCAGCATCGTCTACCCCGATCGCCTGCTGATGCTCTTCGCCCAGGACGTGCTGTCGCGCAACCCCGGCGCCGAGATCATCTTCGACGTCAAATGCACCCGTCGCCTGACTCCACTGATCAAAGAGCACGGCGGCCGCGCCCTGATGTGGAAGACCGGTCATTCGTTGATCAAGAAGAAGATGAAACTGACCGGCTCGCTGCTGGCCGGTGAGATGAGCGGACACATCTTCATCAAGGAACGCTGGTACGGTTTCGACGACGGCATCTACAGTGCCGCGCGCCTGCTGGAAATCCTCAGCAAGGCCGACCAGGATGCCGAAAGCCTGTTCGCCGCGTTCCCGAACGATATTTCCACACCGGAAATCAACATCGATGTGACCGACGAGAGTAAATTCAGCATCATTGATGCACTGCAACGCGACGCCGACTGGGGCGAAGCCAACCTGACCACCATCGACGGTGTGCGGGTCGACTACCCACACGGCTGGGGCCTGGTCCGCGCCTCCAACACCACACCGGTGCTGGTGCTGCGCTTCGAGGCCGACAGCGAGGCAGAACTCGACCGTATCAAGGCTGTATTCCGCACGCAGTTGCTGCGGGTCGATCCCGGCCTGCAACTGCCGTTCTGACCGACTATCTGTTCCTCACTGGAGCCCTGCATGACCCTCGATCGCGATGCCGCTTCCCATGTAGCCGAGGTTTTGTCCGAAGCGCTGCCCTACATCCGCCGCTTTGTCGGCAAGACCCTGGTGATCAAGTACGGCGGCAACGCGATGGAGAGCGAAGAGCTCAAGACCGGCTTTGCTCGTGACATCGTGTTGATGAAGGCGGTAGGCATCAATCCGGTGGTCGTGCACGGCGGCGGCCCGCAGATCGGCGACCTGCTCAAGCGCCTGTCGATCGAGAGCCACTTCATCGACGGCATGCGCGTCACCGATTCGGCGACCATGGACGTGGTAGAGATGGTCCTGGGCGGCCAGGTCAACAAGGATATCGTCAACCTGATCAACCGCCACGGCGGCAGCGCCATCGGCCTGACCGGCAAGGATGCGGAGCTGATCCGCGCCAAGAAGCTCACCGTCAGCCGCCAGACCCCAGAGATGACCACCCCGGAAATCATCGACATCGGCCATGTCGGCGAAGTCGTGGGCGTGAACACCGAGCTGCTGAACATGCTGGTCAAGGGCGACTTCATCCCGGTAATCGCGCCGATCGGCGTGGGTGCCAACGGCGAGTCGTACAACATCAACGCTGACCTGGTCGCCGGCAAGGTCGCCGAAGCCCTGAAAGCCGAGAAGCTGATGCTGCTGACCAACATTGCCGGCCTGATGGACAAGCAGGGCCAGGTTCTCACCGGCCTGACCACCGAGCAGGTCAACGAGCTGATCGCCGACGGCACCATCTACGGTGGCATGCTGCCGAAGATCAAGTGCGCACTGGAAGCCGTGCAGGGTGGCGTGAACAGTTCGCACATCATCGATGGCCGCGTACCGAACGCGGTGCTGCTGGAGATCTTCACCGACAGCGGCGTGGGCACCCTGATCACCAATCGCAAGCGTCACTGATGCGTTGATCGCGGGCCCGCTCCTGCAAGACCCGTAGGAGCGGGCTTGCCCGCGAAAAGTACACCGCGGTAATGGCACCGGCCATGTGGGTGTCCGCTGATATTCTGCGCCCCGACAAGCTTGCTCTTCCAAGGATCGCGCAGGCTTGGCCGAACCAGAACAATGAAACATGGCGCAATGCCATTATTTTTCACTGTCCCGCCCTCAACTTTCTCTCTAGGCTGCCGACACAACGTGGCAGAATGCACGCCCGTTGCAAATAGTTGCTATTTACCTGGAGAACTCGCGTGAAATACGCATCACAAGGACTCGTGCTGGCAGCTGCCGTCGCGCTCGGGTCCATCGCCGGCTGCGCTACCGAAACTTCCACCGCTGTGGCCGTACAACAGGTCGAAAGCGTCAGCCGCCCGTACAGCGGCGTGCGTGCACCGATCGCCGTAGGCAAGTTCGACAACCGTTCGAGCTACATGCGCGGCATCTTCTCCGACGGCGTCGACCGCCTCGGCGGCCAGGCCAAGACCATCCTGATCACCCACCTGCAGCAGACCGGCCGTTTCAACGTGCTGGACCGCGACAACATGGGTGAGATCCAGCAGGAAGCCGCAATCAAAGGCCAGGTCCAGCGCCTGAAGGGCGCCGATTTCGTGGTGACGGGCGACGTTACCGAATTCGGCCGCAAGGAAGTCGGTGACCACCAGCTGTTCGGCATCCTCGGTCGCGGCAAGACCCAGATCGCCTACGCCAAGGTCGCGCTGAACATCGTCAACATCAGCACCTCCGAAGTGGTCTATTCGAGCCAGGGCGCCGGCGAATACGCCCTGTCCAACCGTGAAGTCATCGGCTTCGGCGGTACCGCCAGCTACGACTCGACCCTCAACGGCAAGGTTCTCGACCTGGCCATGCGCGAAGCGGTGAACAAGCTGGTCGGCGCTGTCGAAAGCGGCCAGTGGAAGCCGCAAGCACAGTAAGACCCTGCAGCAAGACGACAACGACAAGGAAGCACGTAGATGAGCATCACCCGCTCGGCCTGGCGCACTGGCGCCGGGCTCATGCTGGCCAGCGCCCTGCTGGTCGGTTGCAACTCGCAGAAGCCGCTGTACCAGTGGGAAAGCTACCAGCCGCAAGTGCGCGAATACTTCAACGACCAGTCCAAGGAAGAACAGGTCATCGCCCTGGAACGCGACCTGGAGAAGATCAAGGCCAAGAACGGCGCCGTCCCTCCTGGGTATCACGCGCAACTGGGCCTGCTCTACTCGAGCCTGGGCAAGGACGACCAGATGATCCAACAGTTCCGCACCGAGAAGGCGCTGTTCCCTGAGTCGGCGGCGTACATGGACTTCCTGATGAAGAACGCCACGCAAGGAGCGAAGCAGTGATCAAGCGCCTTACCCAACTGATCGTCGGCGCCTGCGTGCTGGCCCTGTTCGCCGGCTGTGCCGAGCGCAAGACCACCGACTACGCGGCCTTCAAGCAGAGCCGTCCGAAGTCGATCCTGATCGTGCCGCCGCTGAACAACTCACCGGACGTCAAGGCCAGCTACAGCATGCTCGCGCAGGTCACCTACCCCCTGGCCGAAGCCGGTTACTACGTGATGCCGGTGGCGCTGGTCGCCGAGACCTTCCGCCAGAACGGCATGACCACCCCGGCTGACATCCATGAGCTGCCGATGGCCAAGCTGCACGAGATCTTCGGCGCCGATGCGGCGCTGTACGTGACCGTCAGCGACTACGGCACCCGCTACATGGTGCTGAGCAGCGCAACCATCGTGACCGCCAGTGCCAAGCTGGTCGACCTGAAGTCCGGCACCACGCTGTGGACCGGTACTGCATCCGCCTCCAGCGAAGAAGGCCGGCAGAACCAGGGCGGCCTGATCGGCATGCTGATCACTGCGGCAGTGAACCAGGTCATCAGCAGCGTGCAGGAAGACGCCGGTTATCCGATCGCGGGTATCACCAGCGCGCGCCTGCTGTCGCCGAACCCGAACGGCGGGATCCTGTACGGGCCGCGTTCGCCGAAGTACGGCACGGACTAAGCGGCGACTGCTTCGCGGGCAAGCCCGCTCCCACTGGGGGCGGGCTTGCCCGCGAAAAACCCACCGCCGATCCAATGAAAAAGGCGACCCACATGGGTCGCCTTTTTCATTACCGATCCGAGATCAGATCCCGTACTGAGCCCGATAGGCTTCGACCGCCGGCAAGTGCTGCTTGAGCTGAGGGTCGTCAGCCAGGAACTCGAGCACCTGGGTCAGCGAAACGATACTGACCACCGGAATGCCGAAATCACGTTCCACTTCCTGGATCGCCGAGAGCTCGCCATTGCCGCGCTCTTCGCGGTTCAATGCGATCAGCACGCCTGCGGCGTTGGCCTGCTGGCCCTTGATGATCTGCATGACTTCACGGATGGCGGTACCGGCAGTGATCACGTCGTCGATGATCAGCACGTCACCGGCCAGCGGGGAGCCGACCAGGCTGCCGCCCTCGCCGTGGTCCTTGGCTTCCTTGCGGTTGAAGCACCATGGCACGTCGAGCTGATGCTGCTCGGCCAGGGACACCGCCGTGGCCGCTGCCAGCGGGATGCCCTTGTACGCGGGGCCGAACAGCACGTCGAAGGGGATCTTGCTGTCGACGATCGCGGCTGCATAGCAGCGCCCCAGCTGGGCCAGGGCCGATCCGCTGTTGAACAGCCCGGCGTTGAAGAAGTACGGGCTGGTACGCCCCGATTTCAGGGTGAATTCACCGAAGCGCAGAACGCCGCGATCGATGGCAAAACGAATGAAGTCGCGCTGATACGGCTGCATGAAAAGTCCCGGACACCACGGATTTAGCTAAATGAGTTGAGCTCGGGTATCATACACGCACGAGATTTTTGGGGCCATTTATGCGGATCATCAGTGTGAACGTGAATGGCATTCAGGCTGCGGCCGAGCGTGGACTGCTCAGCTGGCTGCAAGCCCAGAATGCCGACGTCATCTGCCTTCAGGATACCCGCGCCTCGGCCTTTGAACTCGACGACCCAGCTTTCCAGCTCGATGGCTATTTCCTTTATGCCTGCGAAGCGGAGGTGCCTGCCCAAGGTGGCGTGGCGCTCTACTCGCGGATGCAGCCCAAGGCAGTCATCACCGGCCTGGGCTTCGAGACGGCCGACCGTTACGGGCGCTACCTGCAAGCAGATTTCGACAAGGTAAGCATCGCCAGCCTGCTGCTGCCTTCGGGAATGAACGGCGACGAAGACTTGAACCAGAAATTCAAGTTGATGGACGACTTCGCCAAGTACCTGGACAAGCAGCGTCGCAAGCGTCGCGAATACATCTATTGCGGCTCGTTCTACGTGGCGCAGCAGAAGCTCGACATCAAGAACTGGCGCGACAGCCAGCAGTCGCCGGGCTTCCTGCCGCCCGAACGCGCCTGGATGGACGCGATCATCGGCGAGATGGGCTATGTCGACGCCCTGCGCGAAGTCAGCCGCGAAGGCGACCAGTACAGCTGGTGGCCGGACAACGAACAGGCCGAGATGCTCAACCTGGGCTATCGCTTCGACTATCAGATCCTCACCCAAGGTCTGCGCCGCTTCGTGCGCAGTGCTCGCCTGCCGCGCCAGCCACGCTTCTCGCAGCACGCGCCGCTGATCGTCGACTACGACTGGACGCTGACCATCTGAAGACCTGCGGGGGCCTTTGATCAGGCCCCCGCATTTCGTTACGGACTCTCCTCCACCTCGCCAGGCAGCTCCTCATCCAGGTGCAGCCAGGGTAGCCGGCTGCCCGTCCAGATATGCCGACTGGCCCTCACCTGTTCTGGCCGGTCCAGCGTCCCCACCGTCACATCGATGCTCAGCGGGCTATGCGTCGTCTCCAGCGCCACATGCGCGCCGCAGTCGCCGCAGAAGAACCGGGTACAACTGGCCGGCGCCACATAGCGCTTCGGCTCGCCCGCCATCCACTGGAAACCCTTGCGCGGCAGGGTAAGCCAGGTCACCACCAGCCCGCCGCTGGCCCGTCGACAGATCGAGCAGTGGCAGTGGGCGACATCCGTCAGATCACCCTCCAGCCGGTAGCGCAAGGCACCGCAATGGCACCCGCCTTCCTGTACGTCATTCATGAAACGACCTCCTGTCGCCTTCATCGAGGCGAAAGCTGGCTGAAAGCTTACCCACCTAGGATAGCGCCACCACCGGCGACAGACCGGCCAGCCAGGGTGTCGGCATTACGTACGAACCCGGCCCAATCAACAACAACAATGGTGATACCGATGTTTTCCTGTGCCCGCCTTCCTGCAGTACCCCTCCCGCTATTCCATGCACAGCGCCTGACGCGCTGATCCGCCCGAATCGTCCGTCCTTTCGCCGCGCCACGCCTGGAGTACCGCCATGCTGACCTTCCTTGGCTTTGCCATGGTCATCACCTTCATGTACCTGATCATGACCAAGCGCCTGTCGGCCTTGATCGCCCTGATCCTGGTACCGATCATTTTCGCCCTGTTCGGCGGCTTCTCCGCCAAGATCGGCCCCATGATGCTCGAAGGCATCAGCAAGCTCGCGCCCACCGGCGTGATGCTGATGTTCGCCATCCTCTACTTCGCCCTGATGATCGACTCCGGCCTGTTCGACCCGGCCGTGCGCAAGATCCTCAAGCTGGTCAAGGGCGACCCGCTGAAAGTCTCGGTCGGCACTGCCGTGCTGGCTTTGGTGGTCTCGCTCGACGGTGACGGCGCCACCACCTACATGATCTGCTGCGCCGCCATGCTGCCGCTGTACAGCCGCCTGGGCATGAGCCCGCGAATCATGGCCGGTTTGATCATCCTCGCCGGTGGCGTGATGAACATGACCCCCTGGGGTGGTCCGACCGCTCGCGCCGCCAGCGCGCTGCATGTAGACCCGTCGGACATCTTCGTGCCGATGATCCCGGCCATGGCCTTCGGTGTGCTGGCGATCCTCGCCATCGCCTACATGTATGGCAAGCGCGAGCGTGCCCGCCTGGGTGAGCTGCACCTGCCGACCGACGACATCGATCACAGCGAAATCAGCGTGTCGCAGTTCCCCGAAGCGCGCCGCCCCAAGCTGATCTGGTTCAACGGCGCCCTGACCGCTGCCCTGATGGTCGCGCTGATCTCCGGCGTGCTGCCGCTGCCGGTGCTGTTCATGATCGCCTTCAGTATCGCCATGATCGTCAACTACCCCTGCCTGCAGCAGCAGAAGGACCGCATCGCAGCCCACGCCGGTAGCGTGCTGGCCGTGACCGGGCTGATCTTCGCCGCCGGTATCTTCACCGGCATTCTGTCCGGCACCGGCATGGTCGAGGCCATGTCCAAGAGCTTGCTGGCGGTGATCCCGGATGCGCTCGGCCCGTACCTGGCGGCCATCACCGCGATCGTCAGCATGCCGTTCACCTTCTTCATGTCCAATGACGCCTTCTACTACGGCGTGCTGCCGGTACTGGCCGAAGCCGCCAGCCACTACGGCATCACCCCGGTGGAAATGGCCCGTGCGTCGATCGTCGGACAACCGGTACACCTGCTCAGCCCACTGGTACCCTCCACCTACCTGCTGGTAGCCCTGGCGGGGATCGAATTCGGCGATCACCAGCGCTTCACCCTCAAGTGGGCAGTTCTGGTGTGCCTGTGCATAATGCTCGCCGCCTTGCTCATGGGAGTTTTCCCACTGATCAGTAGTCTGTAAGACAAGAGCACCACCCCACCGCGACGCGCCCGCTCTCCCGGGCGCGTCGCCTTCATCGTTCGAAGGAATACACATGGAATGGCTGACCAGCCCGGAAATCTGGGTTGCCTTTTTCACCCTGACCGCACTCGAGATCGTGCTCGGGATCGACAACATCATCATGATCTCGATCCTGGTCAGCCGCATGCCCAAGCACATGCAGCCACGCACGCGGATCTTCGGCCTGGCGCTGGCGATGGTCACCCGGATCATGCTGCTGCTCTCGATCACCTGGGTAATGCGCCTGACCGACGACCTGTTCGTGGTGTTTGGCGAGGGCATTTCGGGCCGCGACCTGATCCTGTTCTTCGGTGGCCTGTTCCTGCTGTGGAAAAGCTCCCAGGAGATCTACCACGGCCTCGAGGGTGAGGAGGAAAGCAGCGACGAACCCAAAGGCGCTGGCGGCAAGTTCTTCTACACCATCATCCAGATCGCCATCATCGACATCGTGTTCTCGCTGGACTCGGTGATCACCGCGGTGGGCATGGTCTCGCACGTGCCGGTGATGATCGCCGCGATCATCGTCGCCGTGCTGGTGATGATGCTTTGCGCCGGCACCATCAGCGACTTCATCGACAAGCACCCGTCGCTGAAGATGCTCGCGCTGTCGTTCCTGATCGTGGTCGGTACCGTGCTGATTGCCGAGTCCTTCGACGTGCACGTGCCGAAGGGCTATGTGTACTTCGCCATGGCGTTCTCGCTGGCGGTGGAAGCGATCAACATCCGCATGCGTACTGCAATGGCGCGCAAGGAAGGCAAGGAGCATGATCCGGTGAAACTGCGCAAGGACATTCCGGGTCAGTAAGTACCGGACGTCACTGAAAAGGCCCTCCGGGGCCTTTTTCGTTTGTCTGTACTGGCATTGAAACACCCAACATGCTTGTGACAGAAATGTTTCAAATAAATGCACGCCATGCCAAGCTGGCGACAACCGCGCAAAACAACTAAAGCTTCAGTGAGCACTGAATACAACGCCCACCCCCGGGCCAGGCTCACGGCTTCACCCATTGGCCCCGCACTGGGGCGTCGGTAAAAGGGGGCCTCGAACATGCTCACCCTGCTCAACCTGCTTTCCGCCGTGGCGCTGCTCGTCTGGGGCACGCACATCGTGCGCACCGGCATTCTTCGGGTTTACGGCTCGAACCTGCGCCGCGTGCTCAGCCAGAACATGGACCGTCGCGCGCTGGCCTTCATTGCCGGCATCGTCGTCACCGCCGTGGTGCAGAGCAGCAACGCCACCGCCATGCTGGTCACTTCCTTCGTCGGCCAAGGCCTGATGGCCATGACCCCTGCCCTGGCGATCATGCTCGGTGCCGACGTGGGTACTGCGCTGATGGCGCGGGTGCTGACCTTCGACCTGTCGTGGCTGTCGCCGTTGCTGGTGTTCGTCGGGGTGATCTTCTTCCTGTCGCGCAAGCAGACGCGCCTCGGCCAGATGGGCCGGGTGGCCATTGGCTTGGGCCTGATCATCCTGGCACTTGAACTGATCGTGCAGGCTGCTGCGCCGATCACCCATGCACAGGGTGTGAAAGTGCTGTTCGCCTCGCTGACCGGCGATATCCTGCTCGACGCCCTGGTCGGCGCCCTGTTCGCCATGATCACCTACTCCAGCCTCGCTGCCGTGCTGCTCACCGCGACCCTGGCCGGTGCCGAGGTGATCAGCCTGCCGGTGGCCATCGGCCTGGTGGTCGGCGCCAACATCGGCAGTGGAATGCTGGCCTTCATCAGCGCCCGCATGCAGAACGCTGCCGGGCGTCGCGTGGCCCTGGGTAGCCTCCTGTACAAGCTGATCGGCCTGCTGCTGATCATTCCGGTGCTGCACCCGCTGGTGGACTGGATGGACTCGCTGAGTTTCAGCCCGCAAGAGCTGGTGATCGGCTTCCATTTGCTTTACAACACCCTGCGTTGCCTGGTCATGCTGCCCACGGTCAAACCGATGGGGCGCCTGTGCACCACCCTGCTACCCGAACGCGAAGTCGCCAACGGCCAGGTCAAGCCCCGGCACCTCGACGCCTCGGCGCTGGAAACCCCCAGCCTGGCATTGGCCAACGCAGCCCGCGAGACCCTGCGCCTGGGCGACATCGTCGACAGCCTGCTCGAGGCCATGCTCGGCGCCCTGCGCGGCAGCCAGACCGCGCTGCCACAACAGACCCGCGCCCTGGGCGAGGACGCCGAGGCCCTGTACAGCGCCATCAAGCTGTACCTGGCGCAGATGTCACGCGAGGACCTGAGCGAGCAGGACAACCGGCGCTGGGCCGAGATCATCGAACTGTCGATCAATCTCAAGCTGGCCAGCGACCTGATCGAGCGCATGCTGCGCAAGGTGCAGCAGCAGAAGACCTCACAACGCCGGGAGTTCTCCCAGGTCGGCCTGGAAGAACTGACGGGCCTTCAGGAGCAACTGCTGGCCAACCTGCGCCTTGGCCTGTCGGTGTTCCTCAGCGCCGATCCTGAGAGCGCACGTCTGCTGCTGCGCGAGAAACGCCGCTTCCGCGCCCAGGAACGGCGCCTGGCCCACGCCCATGTCAGCCGCCTGCAACGCAAGGTGGTGCAGAGTATCGAGACCAGTTCGCTACACTTGGAGCTGATCGCCGACATGAAGCGGTTGAACTCTTTGTTCTGCAGCAGTGCCTATGTGGTACTGGGCGGCGCGGACACCGGCGGGCTTTTGCTCGACAGCGTGCCGGACGACGCCCGCCTGTCCTGAACCCCGCACACCTGGAGACCGGCCCGGAAGCCCGCCCATGCGTTGCCTGACCTTCGTTTGCCTGATCCTCTGCAGCCTGCCCTCGTTCGCCCTCGACCGCTCGCGGGTCGAAGGCTATCTGTTGCCCAACGGCCTGCAGGTGATTCTCAAGTCGGGGTACGAACGCGACCATGTGTCGATCCGCCTGGTGGTCGGCGTGGGCCTCGACGACTTCGAGTGCAACCAGCGCGAATTGCCGCACCTGCTCGAACACCTGCTGTTCAGCGGCATCGACGAGACCGGCGAAGGCGGCCTGGAAGAGCGCCTGCAGGCGCTGGGCGGGGAGTGGAACGCCTTCACCAGCGCCGCCGATACCACCTTCGTCATCGAGGCGCCGGCACGCAACCAGCGCAAGGTGCTCGACCTGCTGCTGGCGGCGGTGCGGGACACGAAGATCGATGCCAAGGCCCTGGCCACCGCCAAGAAAATCATCGAGCGCGAGGACGGCGGCCATTACGGCCACCTGCAGCGCTGGCTGGACCGCCAGGACATCGGCCACCCGGCCAGCGACCAACTTGCCGTGGAGCTGGGGCTCAAATGCCCGGAGCGCTCGGATATCGACGGCATGACCCTCAAACAGGTGCAGGCCATGCGCGAGCATTGGTACGCCGCCAACAACATGAGCCTGATCGTCGTCGGTGGCCTCGACCGCCTGCTGCCGGCCTATCTGGAGCGTACCTACGGCGAGCTGCCAGCCACCGAGCCAGGCGAGCGGCGCAACCTCGACAGCATCAGCCAGCAGGCCGAGCAACGCCGCGACCTGACCCGTGGCTGGCTGGGCGACACTGCCAGGCTGCACTGGCTGTTCATCGAGCCGGTACTCGACAGCAATCACGACCAGACCCTCGAACTGCTCTCGCGCTACCTCGACTGGGCTGCGTACGATCAACTGCGATTGCGCCACGGCCTGGCCTACGGGCCCTCGGTGCGGCGTGAAAGTTTTGGCGACAGTGGCATGCTCAGCTTCAACGCCGATCTCGAGCGCCAAGACATCGACGAAGCGGTTAAGGTGCTGCAGGACTTGTTCGAGCACCTGCGCAAGCACGGCCTGGATGCAGACACCTTTGCCCGCCTCAAGGAGGCTGCGATTGCCCGCGAAAGCTGGACCACCCAGGGCAACAGCGCACTGGCCGACTATTACTGGGGCGCGCTGAACGACTACGATGACGGCCGTTTCACAGACCCGATCGGCAAACTGCGCAAGGTCAGCCTGAAGGAGGCCAACGAGGCGCTGCGGTCGTTGCTCAAGGAGCCTGGCTACCTGCGCATCGAGAAGCCACTGCTGGGCTATGACGAGCTGTACGGGTTGGTGGCGCTGGGGTTGGGGCTGATACTCGCCATCGGGCTGATCCGCAAAAGGCGCCAGCCGGCGGATCGCCCCAGCGGCGCTACACGCGACAGCTGATTCGGCGGTATCCTGTGTCGGCCTCTTCGCGGGCAAGTCGCAACGGCGAACCGCCGCTCCCACAGGCATCCCGCAGGCTTCAGCATCACCGGCTACTTGTGGGAGCGGGCTTGCCCGCGAAGAGGCCAGAACAGTCACCCCTTATCGCTGCCCATCCCCATGCCTCCCATACCCCACATCGTCCAACGCATCATCGAACTGCTCAAACGCTACCCCGGGGTCATCGCCCTTGGCGGCTTCCTGTCCGGCATTGGCAGTTTCATCCTGGTCGACCGCCAGGCCGGCCTCGCCAGTTGGATCGCCGTGCTGATGCTGATCAGCTGGGTCTGGCTGATGCTCGAGAACACCCTGACTGGACTGTTCGCACGCACGTTCAAGCGCGAAATCCCGCAGCCACTTTTGCGTTACGCCACACAGATGATCCACCAGGAAAGTCTGTTCTTCGTCCTGCCGTTCTTCTTCATCACCACCACCTGGAACAGCGGCCAGCTGGTGTTCACCGGCTTGCTCGGCGCAGCCGGGCTGATCTCCATCGTCGATCCGCTGTACTACAAATGGCTGGCGCCGCGGCGCTGGCTGTTCATGGCGCTGCACACCCTGACCCTGTTCGCCGCGTTGCTTACGGCGCTGCCGATCATCCTGCACCTGACCACCGCACAGAGCTTCAAGCTGGCGCTGATCGCGGCCATGGCGCTGTCATTCCCGAGCCTGGCCAGCAGTTTCCCGATCAACAACTGGCGCCGCGCCGTCGCGCTGGTACTGGTGACCCTGACCGTGGGCGGCGGCGGTTGGCTGCTGCGCTCATGGGTGCCCCCGGCGACCCTGTGGATGACCGAAGTGGCAGTGACCACCGAGCTGCAGGACCGCCAGCCCGGCGAGTCGCTGGACGAGATCGCCGCCAGCCGCATTCGCAGCGCAGGGCTGTACGCCTATACCGCAATCAACGCCCCGCGCGGGCTGAACGAGCGGATCTATCACGTGTGGCAGCAGGACGGTAAAGAGGTCGACCGCATCGCCCTGGACATCCACGGTGGGCGCAAGGAAGGCTACCGGGCCTGGACCCACAAGCAGAACTTCCCGCCCAACCCGGTGGGCAAGTGGCAGGTGCGGGTGCTGACCGAGGATGGCCAGGTGATCGGCGTGCTGCGCTTCAAGGTGGTCGAGGATGTACCGGCGGGGTGAAGCTTCATCATCGCGTCGCCTTCATCGCCGTTGCGACTTGCCCCGCGATTGAAGCCACCGCCGCTGCAACAGGCTATGATCTGACCCACCGCCGTCGTGCAGAGTCAGAAGCATGGAGCCCAGCGCCACCCTCGACACCCGCCAGCACCCCGCGCGCCTGCTGATCGCCGGCGACTGGACCCTGGCCCACTACACCAGCCTCAAGCGCGACAGCGAGCGCCTGCGCGACCAGTACGGTGCCGACACGATCGCCGACCTCAGCCAGCTTGGGCGCCTGGACACCGCCGGTGCCTCGCTGCTGGCCGAGTTACTGGGCGCCGAGCGCCTGTCGCACTGCACCGACGAGCTCCCCGAGGCCAGCCGAGCCTTGCTCAGGACGGTGTATGGCTCGGTGCAGGACTACTGCATCCCGATCAAGGAAGCCGAACAACCGGTCCTGCTGCAATTGCTCGCACGCATCGGCTGCGCCGTCGACACGCTCTGGCAGGACACCCGGCAACTACTCGGTTTCGTCGGCCTGATCCTCGCCACCCTCGCCACTCGGCTCCTGCAACCACACAAGTGGCGGGTCACCCCGGTGGTCGCGCACATCGAGCAGACAGGCCTGGACGCCGCGCCCATCGTCGCCTTGCTGACCTTCCTGGTCGGCGCCGTAGTGGCCTTTCTCGGGGCCACGGTGCTGGCCGATTTCGGTGCGACGGTCTTTACCGTCGACCTGGTGGCCTTCTCGTTCCTGCGCGAATTCGCCGTGCTGCTCACCGCGATCCTGATGGCCGGGCGCACAGCCAGCGCCTTCACCGCGCAGCTCGGCTCGATGAAGGCCAACGAGGAGATCGACGCCATCCGCACCCTGGGCCTGAACCCCATCGAACTGCTGGTGGTGCCGCGGGTCCTGGCGCTGCTGATCGCCTTGCCGCTGCTGACCTTCGTCGCCATGGTCTGCGGCATCGTCGGCGGCGCGGTGGTCTGTGCGCTGTCGCTGGACATCCCGCCGGCCATGTTCCTCTCGCTGCTGCAGAGCGACATCGGCGTGCAGCACTTCCTGGTCGGCCTGCTCAAGGCGCCGTTCTTCGCCTTCCTGATCGCCGCCATCGGCTGCCTGGAAGGTTTCAAGGTCAGTGGCAGCGCCGAGTCGGTCGGGACCCACACTACCTCGGCGGTGGTGCAGTCGATCTTCGTGGTCATCGTGCTGGATGCGGTAGCTGCGCTGTTCTTCATGGAGATGGGCTGGTGAGTGGCACACGTGAAGCGGTGATCGAAGCCCGTGGCCTGTGCAACCGTTTCGGTAGTCAGAGCGTGCACGAGCAGCTCGACCTGGACCTGTACCGCGGCGAGATCCTCGCCGTGGTCGGCGGTTCGGGGAGCGGCAAGTCGGTGCTGCTGCGCAGCATCGTGGGCCTGCGTCGGCCCAACGAGGGCAGGGTGAAGGTGTTCGGCCAGGACTTGGCCACGCTGAACGACGACCAACGCTCGCAGGTGGAACGGCGCTTCGGTGTGCTGTTCCAGAAGGGCGCGTTGTTCTCGTCACTGACCGTCACCGAGAACGTCGCGCTGCCGTTGATCGAGCATGCCGGGCTGTCACGCGCCGACGCCGAACACCTGGCCGGGGTCAAGCTGGCGCTGGCGGGGCTGCCGATCAGCGCCGCCGACAAGTACCCGGCCTCGCTGTCCGGCGGCATGATCAAGCGCGCGGCCCTGGCCCGCGCTCTGGCACTGGACCCGGACATCCTGTTCCTCGACGAACCCACCGCAGGCCTGGACCCGATCGGCGCAGCGGCATTCGACCAACTGATCCTGACCCTGCGCGACGCCCTCGGGCTTTCGGTGTTCCTCATCACCCACGACCTGGACACCCTCTACACCATCACCGACCGGGTGGCGGTGCTGTCGCAGAAGAGGGTACTGGTCGCAGGCCCGCTGGCCGAGGTCGAACGCACCGACGATCCCTGGATTCACGAATACTTTCACGGCCCGCGCGGACGTGCAGCCGAACAGGCAGCCGCAAGCGCGGGACAGGAGCACTGACGATGGAAACCCGAGCTCATCACGTCCTCATCGGACTGGTCACCGTGCTGGTCGTGGCCGGCGCCATGCTGTTCGGCCTGTGGCTGACCAAATCCAGCGTCGACGATGCCTTCAAAGATTATGAAGTGGTGTTCAACGAGGCCGTTTCGGGCCTGTCCCGGGGAAGCGCGGTGCAGTACAACGGCATCAAGGTCGGCGATGTCAGCACCTTGCGCCTCGACCCGCAGGACCCGCGCCGGGTACTGGCGCGCATCCGCCTGAGCGCCGACACACCGGTCAAGGAAGACACCCAGGCCAAGCTCACGCTCGCCGGGGTGACCGGCAACTCGTTCATCCAGCTCAGCGGCGGCACGCCGCAGAGCCCGTCGCTCAAGGGCAAGGACGGACAGTTGCCGGTGATCGTCGCCTCGCCGTCGCCCATCTCACGCCTGCTCAACGACAGCAGCGACCTGGTGACCAACATCAATCTGCTGCTGCACAACGCCAACCAGATGTTCTCGGAAAACAACATCGAGCGCCTGAGCAACACCCTGGCCAACCTCGAACAGACCACCGGTGCCTTCGCCAGCCAGAAGGGCGGCATCGCCCAGGCCATCGAGCAACTCGGTCAGGTCGGCAAACAGGCCAGCGCCACCCTGGCCGAGACACAGGCGCTGATGCGCAACGCCAATGGTCTGCTCGGCAGCGAGGGCAAGCAAGCCTTCGGCAGCGCGGAGCAGGCCATGCAGTCGCTGGCTCAGAGCACCGCGACCATCAATGACCTGCTCAAGAACAACCGCGAGGCGCTCGACGACGGCGCCCAAGGCCTGAATCAGCTGGCCCCGGCAATCCGCGAGCTGCGCGAAACCCTCAATGCCCTCAAGGGCATCTCCCGGCGCCTGGAGGCCGACCCCAGCGGCTACCTGCTGGGCCGCGACCCAAACAAGGAGCTCCAGCCATGAGGCCGTCCCTTCGCCTGCTCGCCGCAGGCAGCCTGCTGAGCCTGGCCAGCGCCTGCTCGATCCTGCCACAGGCCGAGCCCACCGATATCTATCGCCTGCCGGTGAACCAGCAGAGCCGCCCGGCGACACCCGTGGATTGGTCGCTGCGCCTGAACAAGCCGCTGGCCAGCGAGGTCCTGGCCGGGCCGCGCATCGCCGTGATTGCGCAGGGCGACGTGATCAGCAGCTACAAGGGCGCGCGCTGGAGCGATCCGGTGCCACTGCTGGTGCGCAATCGCCTGCTCGATGCCTTCCAGCGTGACGGCCGGGTGCAGCGCCTGAGCGCCGATGACAGCAACCTGCAGGCCGACTACGAGCTGGCGGGTGAGCTGCAAGCGTTCCAGAGCGAATACCGCGAAGACGGGGTACAGGTGCTGATCCGTTACGACGCGCGGCTGGTGCAGGGGCGCAGCCAGCGCATCCTTGCCAGCCAACGCTTCGAGGTGCTCCAGCCGCTGGCCGACAAGCAGGTGCCGGCAGTGGTCAGCGGCTTTGGCGCTGCCAGTGACCAGCTCGCGCGCCAGGTGGTGGACTGGACAGTCGCCCAGGCCTCACGGATGCAGGCTCAGGCGAAGAACCAGTAGCAGACGAAGATCGCCGCGATCACCCCGGAAAGCTCGGCCAGCAGCGCGCAGCCCACTGCGTGGCGCACGCGCTGGATGCCCACGGCGCCGAAGTACACCGCCAGCACGTAGAAGGTGGTTTCGGTACTGCCCTGAATGGTCGCGGCCACGAGCGCCGGGAAGCTGTCGACGCCGTGGGTCTGCATGGTCTCGATCAGCATCGCCCGCGCCGCGCTGCCAGAGAACGGCTTGACCAGTGCCGTGGGCAGGCCTTCCACGAAGCGGCTGTCCACGCCCATCCACTCGACCGCATGGCGGATGCCGCCCAGCGCCAGCTCCAGCGCCCCGGAGGCACGCAGCACACCCACTGCGACCAGCATCGCGACCAGATAGGGCAACAGGCTCTTGGCGACGTCGAAGCCTTCTTTGGCGCCCTCGACGAAGGCCTCGTAGACCTTCACCTTGCGCAGCGCACCGATCACCAGAAACAGCATGATCACGCCGAACAGCGTCAGGTTGCCAAGGATCGACGACAGGCTCGCCAACGCAGCCGCCGACAACGTGCCGAGAAACGCCATGAAGCCACCGAGCAGCAGGGCGCCGGGGATGAAGTAGGCCAGCACCACCGGATCCCACAGGCGCAGGCGCTGCATCACGGCAACCGACAGCAGGCCGACCAGGGTCGAGACGCTGGTCGCCAGCAGGATGGGCAGGAACACCAGCGTCGGGTCGGGGGCGCCTTGCTGGGCGCGGTACATGAAGATGGTGACCGGCAGCAGGGTCAGCGACGAGGCGTTGAGCACCAGGAACAGGATCTGCGCGTTGCTCGCCGTGGTGCTGCTGGGGTTGAGCTCCTGCAACGCACGCATGGCCTTCAGGCCGATGGGCGTGGCGGCGTTGTCCAGGCCCAGGCCGTTGGCAGCGAAGTTCATGGTGATCAGGCCCAGGGCAGGGTGGCCAGGCGGCACCTCCGGCATCAGACGCGCGAACAGCGGGCCGAGGACCTTGGCCAGCCACTCGACGATACCGGCCTTTTCGGCAATCTTGAGAAAGCCCAGCCACAGGGTGAGGGTGCCGAACAGCAGGACCATGACCTCGACCGACAGCTTGGCCATGGCGAAGATGCTCTCGACCATCGCGGCGAAGATTCCCGCGTTGCCACCGACCAGCCACTGGGCCAGGGCGGAGATGGCCGCTACCACGAAAAAGCCGAGCCAGAGGCCGTTGAGCATCTGCAATCCCCCTGAAAAATGCCCGAATGATAGCGCATAAGGCGCCCTGAATCCGATCCCTGCAAGAGCGGCCGACAGGGGTGGTGTCGGACGCCACAATGCAAAAAGCCCCGACGGGTCGGGGCTCTTGCTTGCAACCAGAGGCTTACTGGTTGACGGTCTTGCCCGCCACCACAGCTTCTTTTTTCTTGCCGTTGGCCTGGAACAGCGAGTTGTAGTACGCCTCGCCCTTGGCGCTGTCGTACATGCCTTGCCACTTGGCGATCACCACGGCGGCCAGGGCGTTGCCCACCACGTTCAGTGCGGTACGGGCCATGTCCATGATGCGGTCGACACCGGCGATGAAGGCCAGGCCTTCCAGCGGAATGCCCACGCTGCCCAGGGTCGCCAGCAGCACCACGAAGGAGACGCCCGGCACACCGGCAATACCCTTGGAGGTGACCATCAGGGTCAGCACCAGCAGCAGCTGTTGGCTGATCGACAGGTCGATGCCGTACAGCTGGGCGATGAAGATCGCCGCGATGCTCTGGTACAGGGTCGAACCGTCGAGGTTGAACGAGTAGCCGGTCGGTACCACGAAGGAGCAGATCGACTTCGGCGCACCGTACTTCTCCATCTTCTCGATCACGCGCGGCAGCACGGTCTCGGAGCTGGAGGTGGAGTAGGCGAGGATCAGCTCGTCCTTCATGATGCGCATGATCTTGATGATCGAGAAGCCGAACACGCGTGCCACCAGGCCCAGCACCATGAAGGCGAAGAAGGCGATGGCGAAGTACACCAGCAGCACCAGCTTGGCCAGCGGCAGCAGCGAGGCGAAGCCGAAGTTGGCGACGGTCGCGGCGATCAGGGCGAATACGCCGATCGGGGCGTAGTTCATGATCATGTGGGTGACCTTGAACATGGTCTCCGACACACCCTGGAAGGTACGCACCAGCGGCTCGCGCAGGTCGGCATTGAGGCTCGAGAGGCCCATGCCGAACATGACCGAGAAGAAGATGATCGGCAGCATCTCGCCACGCATCAGCGCTGCGAAGATATTCGATGGGATCAGGTTGAGCAGGGTCTCGATGAACGCATGCTCATGCTGTACCTCGGCCGCCGTGGCCTGGTACTTGGAGATGTCGACGGTGCCCAGGGTGCTCATGTCGATGCCGGCACCTGGGTGGAACACATTGGCCAGTACCAGACCGACGACGATGGCGATGGTGGTCACCACTTCGAAGTAGAGAATGGTCTTCAGGCCGATGCTGCCCAGTTTCTTCGCGTCGCCAACCCCGGCGATGCCCACGATCAGCGACGAAATCACGATCGGGACGACGATCATCTTGATCAGGCGAATGAAGATGTCGCCGGCGGGCTGGAGGACGTTGCTGATCCACCATGCCTTTTCTGCACTGAAATGATTCAGTAGCGCGCCGACTGCAACGCCCAGGACGAGACCGATCACGATCTGCCAGGCGAGGCTCAGTTTTGCCTTCTTCATGTCGTTACCTTTGTTGTAGTGGTCATGGCCAGCAGATCGGAAAAGCGCGTCCCAGAGCCTTTGGCAACGTCACGGGCAGCGATTGGCTTCCGTCTGGCGACCCTGTTCTCAGGTCAACGCCAGCGAGCGAACGAGCGCTCGGGCCAGCTAAAAAGGCGGCAACTATTGCGACGTGGACAGGGCCAGTCTAATGCCGGAAACGACTACCCCATGCCGAATCGGCATAGTAAAAGACAGCAAATCGGCCAATTCAGCGGCCAAAAAATCCAGGCGTTCGGTTTTCCGAACAAGACCAAACCGCCATTTTTAGGCAGAAACGACTGGATCGGTTCGAGGGTGGTGGAGGGTTGTTCGACAATCCGAATGGGAGAAAACACACCCTGCGCACAGCGCAATCGAGGGGAAAAAAATTCGATATACGGTTACGACAAAATGTGTCTTGAGAGAAAAATCGTACAAGTACGTTCTGGAAGGGAAATTTCTGTAAGGACGCTTCGGAAGCCAGGTCGAGTGTTAGTGCCTTTTCCGACACCACTGACCTGGATCTTCCGATGCTGTCTCTCCTGACCCGGCCCTCGTCGGAGGTACTCCCTGTACCCCTAGGCCACTCCGATCCTGACGCGATCAGAACAGCCCGGCCCCCTGGTCATGTGCTGCCTCTCCTCGAGGCGGCGCATCATGGACGACGCAACGGTAAATACGTTCAACGTCCATCCGATTACGGTGCGCGACCCTAGGTCAGTACCAGTTCGGATCGCGCTTGAGCTGCTCCTGCAGCAGCTTCTTCATGCCGTCATCCGGCTCGCCCAGCCAGCGATAATCCGCATGGCGGGTCGGCGACTTGTCTGAGGGCAGACCTTCGGGAACCTCCACGAGCATCCCGTAGGCTTCATCCTTGTCCCAGCTGAACGCAACGATCAGGCGCTTGTACGTGCAGTTGTCGTCCGACTCGCAGAGAGGGCCGACCAGATACTTGTCGCCGTCCTCGGTCACCGCAGACATCTGCTGCGCAGAGCTGCCGCTGAGGTTGATCACCCACTCGGGCAGGCGTTCTTCATTCTTTATGGTCTTCTGCCAGGTCTGGCGGTATTCCGGGTCCGACCCCAGCAACTGGTTAGCCCGCACCTGACCGTCATTGGCTGCCATCGCCGCCGAGCCACCGCCCACGAGCAGGGCGGTGACCAGGGCATTAAAGAGCATCCTGCTCATGGGCGTCCTCTACCGCGTCCGAAGAAGAAGGAAGCGACGAACAGGACCAGGAAGACAATGAACAGGATCTTCGCGATACCAGTTGCGGCGCCGGCGATACCACCGAAGCCCAGCACTGCGGCGACAATGGCGATGATCAGGAATGTGATAGCCCAGCTCAGCATGGTGTTTCTCCTTTCTTTTCGGGATCGGGTCGGTGTGGCACTAGAACACCCAGCGTTCCTGAGGAACGATGTTTTCCAGGGTGGCCGGCGAAGCATTGGCCGAAGGCAGCGGCTGTGCCGCCTTGACCAGGGTGGTGGCGTGATTCGTCTTCAATTGCGTCAACAACGCAGTCTGAGCAGCTACCTGGTCGGCCAGGCGAGCGGTCTGCCAGCTGTGATAGAACAGGCCGCCGGCAAGGGTCAGTACCAGTGCCATCGCCAGGTACAGAAACTGATGCACGGGCAGCGCTGCGTCCTGCGAACGGTTGACTGATTGGCGATTCATGCCGGCTCCTCCTGCTGTATTTGTTATCCAAACCTTGAGGAAGTTATTGCAGCCTGCATGCCAGCTTTTTCATCTCGAAAAAATCTTTATAAATCAGCTAGTTATGCACAAATAGAAAATACAGCAAGAACGTATCCTGCACGATGCCTTGTTGCAGGCCGTGCGTTTTGCACGATTCAACCTTCCACTTTGCTCGCCACCTTCAGCAGGTCGGCATCCACGCCCCGTACTCCGAGGATCTGCCCCGCAATCTGCACAGCGATGGTCTTCTGCTCCTGGCTGACCACCTCGCCAGACAGCCGCACCAGGCCTTCCTGGCTCGCGACCTTGATGTTCGGCCCGTCGAGATTACGGCTGTAGCGCAAGCTGCTTTGCACCTTGTCGATGATCCAGGCATCGCTGGGCTGCGGCCCTGCCGGAACAGTCGGCGGATTTTCACGGGCCTGGGCCATGGCTGCGGAATCCAGGCTGATCAGGTTGTTCACCAGGTACACGCCCTCGCTGGTACGGGCGATGACCCCGGCCAGCTCCTTGGCCTCGACGTTGTCGACGCGACCGCGCATGGTCACCACGCCCTCGCGGCTCTCGACCTCGATTGGCGCCTTTTCCGTCACCCGGCTCCAGAGCAGGCGCGCGCGGATGATCGCGGTCAAGGTGGCGTCCTCAAGGCGTTGGGCGTAGGCACGCCGCTCAAGCGGCTGCTCCGCCAGCTCGGCATTGACCTGCAGGCGGTTATCCACACGCTCGATACCGCGGGTGGCCAAGGCGACACGCTCGGCCAGGTCGCGCTCGACAGGATTTTCCACCTCACCGCTGAGGCGGGCCTGCTGCCCCTCCACCTGCACCTCTATGCGGAACGGATTGAGTACCTTGTTGAGAGAAACCGCAGTCTGCACGGCCCCCTCCAGCCGTGCATCCTGCAACGGGTCGGCGACAACGGGACCGACTGCCAGCAGCAGGCCGGCAGCCAGGGCGCAATGACGTGGGAATAAAGGCATGGCACTTCTCCTTTTCGTAACAAATCCAACCAACCTCGCAACCTGCATGCCAGCGTCACGAATGCTGGAAAATCTATTTATTTCAATCTGTTAGCCAATAAACAGAGCAACAGCTAGCATGCACAGGACGGAATCCTTCAGAATCGACCATGCAACTTGCCCGATTTTTCCGACACTAACTGAGATCAATCCCATAGGAGCGCAGGAAAAATGGAACCAGCCCAGGACAAGCAAGGCCGCATTCTGCTGGTGGACGACGAGTCCGCGATCCTGCGCACCTTCCGTTACTGCCTCGAAGACGAGGGCTACAGCGTCGCCACGGCCAACAGTGCCGTTCAGGCAGAGACCCTGTTGCAACGCCAGGTGTTCGATCTGTGCTTCCTCGACCTGCGCCTGGGAGAGGACAACGGCCTAGACGTGCTGGCCCAGATGCGCATCCAGGCGCCCTGGATGCGCGTGGTGATCGTCACTGCACACTCGGCGATCGATACCGCAGTGGATGCCATCCAGGCCGGCGCTGCCGACTATCTGGTCAAACCCTGCAGCCCCGACCAGTTGCGCCTGGCCACCGCCAAGCAACTGGAGGTGCGCCAACTGTCGGCGCGCCTGGAAGCGCTCGAAGGTGAAGTGCGCAAGCCCAAGGACGGTCTCGACTCCCACAGCCCGCAAATGATGGCGGTGCTGGAAACCGCGCGGCAGGTGGCGACCACCGATGCCAATATCCTCATCCTGGGCGAGTCCGGCACCGGCAAGGGCGAACTGGCACGCGCCATTCACGGCTGGAGCAAGCGCGCACGCAAGGCCTGCGTGACCATCAACTGCCCCTCGCTGAACGCCGAGCTGATGGAAAGCGAACTGTTTGGTCATACCCGCGGCGCCTTCACCGGCGCCAGCGAGAGCACGCTCGGGCGGGTCAGCCAGGCGGACGGCGGCACGCTGTTCCTCGACGAAATCGGTGATTTCCCACTGACCCTGCAGCCAAAACTGCTGCGTTTCATCCAGGACAAGGAATACGAAAGGGTCGGCGATCCGGTCACCCGTCGGGCCGACGTTCGCATCCTCGCCGCAACCAACCTCAACCTTGAGGAGATGGTGCGCGAGAGCCGCTTCCGTGAAGACCTGCTGTACCGCCTCAACGTCATCACCCTGCACCTGCCGCCACTGCGCGAGCGCAGCGAGGACATCCTCACGCTCGCCGATCGCTTCCTCGCCCGTTTCGTGAAGGAGTATTCGCGCCCGGCGCGGGGATTCAGCGACGAGGCCCGTGCGGCACTGCTCAACTACCGCTGGCCGGGCAACATCCGCGAACTGCGCAACGTGGTGGAGCGCGCCAGCATCATCTGCCCGCAGGAGCGCGTGGAAATCAGCCACCTGGGGATGGGCGAGCAGCCCACCGGCAACGCTCCGAAGGTTGGCGCAGCGTTGAGTCTCGATGAGCTGGAGCGCGCCCACATCGGTGCCGTGCTGGCAGCCAGCGATACCCTCGACCAGGCCGCCAAGACCCTCGGTATCGATGCCTCCACCCTGTACCGCAAGCGCAAGCAGTACAACCTGTGAAGTGGCCCATGAAGCTGCGTACGCGGCTGTTCCTGAGCATCTCGGCACTGGTGACGGTAGCGTTGCTGGGGTTGCTGCTGGGGCTGATCAGCGTGCTGCAGATGGCAGCGGTGCAGCAAAAGCTGGTGCGTGACACCACCCATACCCTGGAAGTCGGGCTCAAGCTGCGGCAGAACCTGGGCGAGCAGTTGAACCTGATACTCGATCCAGATACAGATCCGAAAAGCCTGGCAAGCCTGCAGGAAAACTTCCAGGCGCTATTGGTGGCAGGCCTCGAACAGGGCGGTGAACGCACCGGATTCAGCAAGGCCAGCAGCAACTACCAGACCTTCCTCCAGGCCTATCGCGACAGCACCTCACCGTCGCGCAGCATGGGCGTCGACGACCCTTTGGGCGCCGCGTTCAACCAGGTCCGTACCGACCTGATCGACTCGCACAAGCAGGCGCTGGAGCACATTTCCCGCAGCGAAGAGCATGCTCGCGACCATGCCCTGCTGGTCAGCGGTGCATTGGGCCTGATGGGTCTGGCGGTAGTGGTGCTGGGCTTCATCACCGCGCATAACATCGCGCGTCGCTTCGGCCAGCCGATCGAGGCCCTGGTCAAGGCAGCCGACCAGGTTGGCCAAGGCAACTTCGACGTTACCCTACCTGTGACCCAAGCCACCGAACTCAACCAATTGACCCGCCGTTTCGGCCTGATGGCCGACGCCCTGCGCAAGCACCAGGCCACCAATGTCGATGAGCTGCTGGCCGGCCAACAGCGCCTGCAGGCCGTGCTCGACAGCATCGACGATGGCCTGCTGATCATCGATCGCCAAGGTCGCCTGGAACACCTCAACCCCGTGGCCCAACGGCAGTTGGGCTGGGATGCCTCGCGGCTCGGCAGCAGTCTGGCCGAAGCCCTGAGCCGCCCGGAGCTCGAGCAACAGATGCGCCAGGTGCTACGCGGCGGCAGCCTGGACCGGCCACCGGATGACCTGAGCATCGAGGTGGACGAAGAGACCCGTCTGCTGACCTTCAGCCTGACACCCGTCAGCCACCCGCAAGGGCCGATTCTCGGCGCGGTGATGGTGTTGCATGACGTGACCGAACAGCGTGCATTCGAGCGCGTACGCAGCGAGTTCGTCCTGCGTGCCTCCCATGAGCTGCGCACCCCGGTCACCGGCATGCATATGGCTTTCGGCCTGCTGCGCGAACGGATCTCGTTCCCGCCCGAAGCGCGGGAAAACGATCTGCTCGACACCATCGGCGAAGAAATGCAGCGTCTGACCCAACTGATCAACGACCTGCTCAATTTCTCTCGCTACCAGAGCGGGCTGCAGAAACTGGAACTGGCGCCCTGCACACTCGATGACCTGCTGGAACGGGCCCGGGCACGCTTCGCCGAGTCGGCGGCGCACAAGCAGATCGAACTGGTCAGCGAGCTGGAGCCTCCCTTGCCGCACATCCAGGTCGACCTTGCGCAGATCGACCGGGTGCTGGACAACCTGCTGCACAACGCCATCCGCCACACCGCCAGTGGCGGGCACATTCGCCTGCACGCACGGCGGCATGCCGAGCGGGTGATCATCAGCGTCGAGGACGACGGCGAAGGCATTGCCTATGGCCAGCAGGGGCGAATCTTCGAGCCGTTCGTGCAGGTGGGGCGCAAGAAGGGTGGCGCGGGGCTGGGTCTGGCCCTGTGCAAGGAAATCGTGCAACTGCATGGCGGGCGCATGGGCGTGTTCTCTCGGCCGGGGCAGGGGACGCAGTTCTACATGGCCCTGCCGGTCTGAGGCGCCTGTTCAAGGCTCATCATCGATTCGCCGCCCGCCCATCCGCCGTCCGCGCGTGATCAGCTCGGCGAACTGTCGGGCGTTGAGCGGATGGGCGAACAGCCAACCCTGCCCATAGTTGACCCCTTCGCTGTTGAGCAACACGGCCTGGTCCTCGCACTCGATCCCCTCGGCGATCACCCGCAGGTGCAGGTCATGGGCCATGCGGATGATATGCGGGGCGACGCCGCTGCTGGCGGCGTCGTGGCCCAGGGCGTCGATGAACGCCTTGTCGATCTTCAGGCAATCGACCGGCAGGGTCTGCAGGTAGGCCAGGCTGCAGTAGCCAGTGCCGAAATCATCGATCAGTACCTGATGCCCGACCGATCGCAGCGCCTGCAGGTTGTCGCGGGCCACCACCACATCGATCAGGCCGCGCTCGGTCACTTCGAATGCGATCTGCGTTGCGGACACCCGATGCTGGGCCAGCAGCCGCGCTGCGACCCGGCCGATACGCGGCACCATCACATCGCACGCTGCCAGGTTCACCGAGATGTACAAGTGCCGATTGGCCCGCAACAACTGGCCCAGTTGCTCCAGTACCCGCTGCAGGACGAAGTCGGTGATCGGGCGGATCTGCCCGGTGTTCTCGGCAAGCGGGATGAACAGCTCCGGGCTGGTCAGGCTGCCATCCGGTCGACGCCAGCGCACCAGTGCTTCGGCGCCGACACAACGGCGGCTGTCCAGTTCGAAGATCGGTTGGTAGAGCACCTGCAGCTCGCCACGGCGCAGCGCCTGCTGCAACTCCGAGCTCATCGAGCGCCGCTGCAGGATCAGTTGCAGCACCAGCCAGCCGATGCAGCAGGCGAGCAGCAGGCTACCGGGGAACAACAACCAGAGCATGCCGTTGAGCTTCAGCGGCAGGCTTGCACGGGGGGCGATGAGGACGAGTTGGTAGTCCGGTGACTTGGTCGGCATCCGGTAGACGAGGCGGTCGCTGAGCTCGATCAGCGCCTTGCGTGACGGTGGCGGCCAGTCCGGCGCGGGTGGCCAGGCCTGGGGAGGGCCCAGCACCGGGATCGCCCGGCTGCCGCGGTCGAGCACTACCAACAGGCTGCCACCGGGCGGGAGATCGACCACGTCGGTCAGGTGGCCGCGTGAGGTGGACACCAGGAAATGGCCACGTCCCAGCATCAACGCCGCGAGATTTTCGTTCGGCTCGGTGGTGGTGTTCAGCCAGTAACTGTAGGTCGGCCCCTGGATGTCGGGTGCGCGCATGGGCCGCATGACCTGCTCCCCACCGCGGCTGGAGCAGGCGATGTCTCCGTCGACATAGACCGCCTCGTAGACAAAGCGGTAGCTCAGGCCCACCTGACGCAGTGCAGACAGCATCGCTGCATCACAGCCGCGCATCGGCAGCGTCTGCAGTTGGTCGACCCCCTCGCGCAACTGGCCGAACACTTGCTCGAGGCGCTCGAGAAAACGCTCGCCGCGGGCATTCATCTGCGCGCTTTCGCTCTGTTTCATCTGCTGCAGGGTGACACCGACACTGGCGGCCAGCAGCAGCGCAGCACTGGCCAACGCGACCAGAGAGGCCAACAGCCAGGGGCGGTAGAAAATTTGGCGCACAGAGGCGATCAGCGAAGACATGCGCGGCATCCAGTTGAATACCAAAGGTATAGCAACTGGATGAACAGTTGGCGCGGTGCGATAGGCGGTCCTGATTTACCGCATGCTGTTGAGCACCTGCAGTATTGCCGCGGTCTGCGCATCGGGCATGCCGTCGAAGCGCTGCGCGCGGAAATGCATCTGGAAAGCGGCGATCACATGGCGGGTCGAGACATCCAGCTCGCCAGTCTGCTCGATGGCATAGCCGAAGCGGGCCAATTGTTGCTGGTACCAGAGCGGGCTCGGTGGATTGACCTCGAAATACACCTGCTGGCGCGCCACGGAGGCAGCGTTCGGCCAGATCCCCAGGCCTGCGTCAGCCAGGCGCTTCCAGGGGAACAGCGGCCCCGGGTCGAGCTTGCGCAAAGGTGCGATGTCGCTATGGCCAATGATGTTGCGCGGCTGGATGTTGTAGCGCTGGACGATATCCTTGACCAAGGCGATCACTGCCTCGATCTGCGCTTCGCTGTAGGGGTGCCAGACACGTCCGCTGGGGGTATCGGTATAGCCGGGATTGACGATCTCGATACCGATCGAGCTCGAGTTGAGCCAGGTGCGGCCCTGCCACTGACTGTCGCCGGCATGCCAGGAGCGGCGGCTTTCATCCACCAGCTGGTATACCGTGGCATTGCCGTCGCCAACCAGGTAATGGCTGCTGACCTCGCCATGGGTCAGCAGCGCCAGCGAGCGCTCCAGCGACGCGTTGGTGTAGTGCAGGACGACGAACTGGATGCGACTATCCTGGTTCGCCGAAGTATGGCTGCGGTCGACACGCAGACCGCTGGAGCAACCGGCGAGCAGGATGAGGAGAAGGGCAGTAGCGAACGTTTTCATCGGATAGAGGCACGTCATGTGTCGGTATAAGCGCTACAGTATAACGTGCTATCGCTGATTACCCATTCCCCAACGATGCCCGCTCAGCGGACGCACATCACCTGGAATGCCAATGAGTTGTTACCGCTCGGCCCAGTCAGGTCCACCAGCTGTGTCATGACATTCACATGCTCGGCGACAGGTTTTCCGATGACCTTGGCCTGACCATGCAGCTGTCGGTCGAAGCTGCTTGCATCGATCACCGACACTGAACAGAAACCAGGGTCCCGCTGAATGATGCGTGGATTGAGCACCAGCTTGTACTGCACGTAATAATTATCCAACGCCGTTTTCTCGATCTCCAAGATCCATTCGGACGACTGGCGCAATACCTTGCCGTCAGCGCCGACATCGGCAGTATGCATCACATCCTTGGCCATGGCGCCTGCCTGCAAGGTCAGGCCCGCCACCAGCGCTACGCTCCATCTTGTCAATTCCATCGACTGCTCCTCATACGTCCGGATTTATGTGCACAGGCTAAGTGCCCGGCCAGTGTCGAACGCAACGGGAGGGGCGTAGCGGTACTTATCTATCCCTGCTCGACGCGATTGCGCCCCTGGTCCTTGGCGCGGTATAGCGCGTCGTCCGCACGCTTGAGCACCTGGTCGCCACGCTCGCCGGAGCGGAAGGCGCTGACGCCGATGGACGTGGTGATCACCACGCGCTCGCCCTTGAAGTGAAACGGGCAGGCCTCGATCGCCGCACGCAGCGCTTCGGCGACCTGCAGCGCTGCGGGAGGGGATGTCTGGGGCAGCAGCAGGACGAACTCCTCGCCACCAAAGCGGGCGATGAAGTCGCGCCCGCGCAAGCGCTTGCGCAACTGGTCGGCAACGATCTTCAGCACCTTGTCGCCGGCCAGGTGGCCATAGCCGTCGTTGATGCGTTTGAAATGATCGAGGTCGAGGATGGCCATGGCCAGGTGGCCGCCATTCTCCTGCCAGTCGGCAAGCTCGCGCTCGACCCGTTCGCTCCAGGCGGCGCGATTGGGCAGCCCGGTCAGCGGATCGACCAGTGCTTTCTGCCGCTGTTCTTCCAGGTGCTCACGGTAGCCAAGCGCCTCCTGCTCCATGCTCGCCACTCGCTCGGCCAGGCCTTGCAGGCGTCCGGCCAGTTCCTGCTCACGGCGATCGCGTTCGTGCTGGTGGTCATCCATGGTGACCAGCAGGCCCTCGAGCCGGTGGTCCAGCAGGTGCTTGAGGCTGTCGATGTCCACTGCGCCCTGGACGCTGGTTTGCAGGCCATCGACCTGTTCACGCAGCTGACTGTCCAACTCGCGAGCGGCAGTGCTGTTGTCGGCGTGCCCCTCGCTGGCCTCCTGCAGGTGGCTCTGGAAGGTCTCCAGGCGTTCGTTGATCTGCTGCAGATAGGCTTCGAACTCATGCTGGCCGCTGTCGTTGATTGCCAGCATCAGCACCGCCAGGTCGTCCAGTACCGGGATCAGCTCGTACCAGTTCAGCCCGCGCGCCACCCGCTCGCGCATTTCCAGGGCCTGGGCCTTGTGGCGCTCCGGCAGGCTCAGGTCGTCGAGCAGGCCGATCAGGGTTTCCTCGATGTGCGCGGCGACCTGGCTGTAGGGCGGCTCGACGGCATCAGGCAGGGCGTAAGGGCCGTCTTCACCGGCCGGTTGTTCTTCCGGGGGCTCGGTGGCGGGGGCTTCGTCCGCTGGCGTGCTGTCGGCGGCGGTCTCCGGCTCGACAGGCTCGGACTCGGCGGGGGGAGCGACTGGCTCGGGTTCGACAATGCTCGCCGGCTCGCGGGCTTCGGCAACTGGCCCCTCCGTCTCGGCAGCACCAGCCAATTGCGCAACCGGCGCTGGAGCCTCGGGGGCAGGCTCGACAGAGCGGGGCGCCGCAGGCAGAGGCTCCAGTTCATCAGCATCGATCGTGCTGTGTGCCGCAGAGGCTGGGCTCGGGGCTGGGGCTGGGGCTGGGGCTGGGGATCGTGGCTCAGGTTCGCGCGCAGGCAACGGTTCGCCCGTTGGCTCGACGGCCTGGCTCTGTGACGTTGCGCGCGAGGGTGCCGGTTCGTGCTCCGGCTCCGGCGCTTCGGCCTGAGCACCCTCTTCGCGACCGCCAAACAAGCGTTGCAGGAAGCCTGGCCGGGCCTCCTCGGTCGCCTTGCGCAGCGACGACAGCGCGCGCCCCTGCAGACCGCTGAGCTCGCCAAGCAGCGGCGGCAACTCACGCGACTGGCTGACACCGCCGTCGAGCTTCTTGGCCAACTTCTTGAGCGGACGGGCAACGTCGCCGGGCAGCTCAAGCCCCTGCAACTGGGAAACCAGCGAGGTCAGCGCATCGCTGACCTGGTTCATCCGCGTTTCGCGACGCTGCTCCGACTCGAGCACGGCCTTTTCAAGCCGTGGGATAAGCCCGGCGAGCCCCGCGTCCATGCTGTCACTGCGGATGACCTCGCGCATCTCCTTCATGCACTGGTCGACGACCTTGTCGCTACCCTCGGCGGCCAGCGTGCTGCGGACCAGGCCACGGCGCAGCAGGTCGAGGCGAGCTTCCCATCGACGCTCGAGCTTCTCCTGCCGTTCGATGCTTTTCAGATACTTTTCTTTCCAGCGCTCGGCTTCGTCGGTCATGCCTGGATCCGCAACGGTAATAGCATCAGAGGGTATGTGAATACTGGATTTCGGCGCGAAGCGCGAACTCTTGAGTGTGTCAGCGCACGACCGGCAGGGTATCCACAGTCAAGGCATCCGGCAATCGGATCTCGACCGCCACAGGCAGGTGGTCGGAAATCGGCTGCGACAGCACCTCGACCCGCTCAAGCGTCAGGCTCGGGCTGAGCAGGATGTGATCCAGGCAGCGTTGCGGGCGCCAGCTGGGGAAGGTCGCCTCGACCTGTGGGGCGATCAGTCCGAGGTCGCGCAGGGGCGAGCGCTCGAGCAGGTCGTTGGCGTGGGTGTTCATGTCGCCCATGAGGATCTGATGGCGATAGCCGCCGATCAGCTCACGGATATACCCCAGTTGCAGGGCGCGGGTCTTGGCGCCGAGCGCCAGGTGCATCATCACCACGATCAGCGCGTCCTCGCCCTCGCCGAAACGCACCAGGATCGCCCCACGACCGGCCGGACCGGGCAGGGGATGATCTTCAAGGTGCTGGGGCTTGAGCCGGCTGAGCACGCCGTTGCTGTGCTGGGCGAAACGCCCGAGATTGCGGTTGAGCTGCTGATACCAATAGGGGAAGGCACCGAGCTGGGCCAGGTGCTCGACCTGGTTGACGTAGCCCGAACGCAGGCTGCCGCCGTCGGCTTCCTGCAGGGCAACCAGGTCGAAATCAGCGAGCAGGTCGCCGATCTTCTGCAGGTTGCCGGCCCGCCCGGTATGGGGCAGCAGGTGCTGCCAGCTGCGGGTCAGGTAGTGGCGGTAGCGCTCGGTGCTGATACCGACCTGGATATTGAAGCTGAGCAGCCGCAGGCGACCATCCTCTGGCAGGCCTGGGGCCTGCAGATGATGTTCGTTGACCCGCGGCTGATGCAGGCCAACACTTCGCGTGGTACGCAAGCGGGCCATGGCTGCGCCGCTTACTTAGCGGCACGCTCCTTGGCGATCAGTTGGTCGGCAACGTTCAGGACGCCTTCCGGCCCGCCAGCGGTACCCAGGTCGAAGCGGTACTTGCCGTTGACCACCATGCTCGGCACGCCGGTGATTTCGTACTTCTTCGCCAGTTCCTTGGCCTGGTTGACCTGGCCCTTGATGGCGAACGAGTTGAAGGTAGCGAGGAACTTGTCCTTGTCCACGCCTTGGGTGGCGAGGAATTCAGCCATGTCGTTCGGGTCGGTCAGACGCTTGCGCTGGTTCTGGATGGCGTCGAAGACCGCGGCGTGAACCTTGTGCTCGACGCCCATGGCTTCGAGGGTGAGGAACATCTGGCCGTGGGCATCCCAAGGGCCGCCGAACATGGCCGGGACGCGCTTGAAGTTGACGTCGGCCGGCAGCTTGTCGATCCAGGGATTGATGGTGGGTTCGAAGTGGTAGCAGTGCGGGCAGCCGTACCAGAACAGCTCGACGACTTCGATCTTGCCTGGCTGCGAGACCGGGACCGGGTTGCTCAGCTCGATATATTCCTTGCCCGCCACAGGCTCGGCGGCCTGCACCGCGGCCATACCGAATACGCTGGCGGCGACCAGCGCAGCGCTGAGAATCAGTTTACGCATGCTTTACTCCTGAGCAATCAATGGTCGCCTCGACACGACCTATGCTGTGACAGGCCATGAAGGGCTCGAGTTCTGTAGTGTAACGGCTGGGACCATAAAAAAGGGCGGCCTACGCCACCCTTTTCATGTTTAGCGATGTTGCATTAACCGAGTGTTAACGCTCGCCTCAATGCAGCCCCTGGATATAGCTGGCCAACGCCTCGATATCCTTGTTGCTCAGCTTGCCGGCGATGGTGCGCATGGTCATGGCATCGCCATCGTTGGTGCGATTACCTTCACGGAAGTCGGTGAGCTGCTTGCTGACATACTGCGAGTGCTGGCCGCTCAGGTGAGGGAAGCCGGCAAGGGCGATGCCTGCGCCGTTAGGGGAGTGGCAACCGGTGCAGGCGGGCATGCCTTTCTCCAGGTCACCGCCGTTGAACAGCGCACGTCCACGCTCGACCAGCTTGGGATCTGCCGCGCCGACACTGCCTTTCTGGCTGGCGAAGTAAGCGGCGATATCGGCCAGGTCCTGGTCATTGAAGGCGGCCAGCATGCCGGTCATTTCCAGCACCGTGCGCTTGCCCGACTTGATGTCGTGCAATTGCTTCTCAAGGTAGCGCTGGCCTTGGCCGGCCAGTTTCGGGAAGTTCGGCGCCAGGCTGTTGCCGTCAGGGTTATGGCAGGCACCACAGACCGCAGTCTTCGCCTGGCCGGCAGCGGCATCGCCTTTGATGGGGTCGGCAGCAGTGGCCGCACCTGCGACACCCATGGTCAACAGCAGACTCACGAATAGTTTGTTCATCAGCTAATCCAACACGGCTAAGGGTGAAATGTTATGTATCGGGACTGCCACTCATCCAAAGGATGACCAATCGGTAGTCCTCGGCACTGCAGTCCATGCACAATCCACGCGGCGGCATAGCCTTGAAACCCTGGGTAACATGCGCCACCAGTACATCCACACCTCGCGCCAGCCTCGGTTCCCAGGCCGCCGCATCGCCCTTCCTGGGGGCCTGTGGCAGCTGACCGGCGTGACAGGCCGCACATGTGCGGTTGTACAACGCCTCGGGATCCTGTGTAGCCTGTGCGCTGAAAAACGGCTGGAACATACCGACCGCCAGCAGCCATTTCGCCATGCGGAACGACCTGACAGGGTTGGGGGCCGCGCTGCGTTCTGATGCGCGAGCTAGTGATCGACACCCCATGCTCGTCCTCCTTCGCTGGGAGAATGAGCACACAAAAACTGGGGCATTATATACTTCCGCCCTCCAAACGGAAACGCGGCCTGGATCAGGCAACACCCACATCGGATATCCCATGCAAGTCAAGAACCCCATCCTCGGCCTCTGCCAGAAAGCCAAATTCGCCCTCAGCGCTGCCAAGGTCGAACAATGCCCGGAAGACCAGGGCTACGAGGTGGCTTTCGCCGGCCGCTCCAACGCCGGTAAGTCCAGCGCCCTCAATACCCTGACCCATGCCAGCCTGGCGCGTACCTCCAAGACCCCGGGGCGCACCCAGCTGTTGAATTTCTTCAGTCTGGACGATGAACGGCGTTTGGTCGACCTGCCAGGTTACGGTTATGCGAAAGTGCCGATTCCGCTCAAGCAGCACTGGCAGAAACACCTGGAGGCCTACCTGGGCGGGCGCGAGTGCCTGCGCGGCGTGATCCTGCTGATGGACGTGCGCCACCCCATGACCGACTTCGACAAGATGATGCTCGACTGGGCCAAGGCCAGCGGCATGCCCATGCACATCCTGCTGACCAAGGCCGACAAGCTCACTCACGGCGCGGGCAAGAACACCCTGCTCAAGGTGCAGTCGGAAATTCGCAAGGGCTGGGGCGACGCGGCGTCCATCCAGCTGTTTTCGGCACCCAAGCGCCAGGGGCTGGAAGAGGCCTATCGGGTCTTGGCGCACTGGATGGAGCTGGAAGACAAGCCGGTGGCTTGAAGATCCACCTGCACGCTGTGGCGGCGGGCTGATCCGCTGCCGCAGGCTTCTCCAGCAGCCATGAGGCAAATTCCGGGCAAAAAAAACCCCGGACTTCATATGGGGAGGGGGAAGTTCGGGGTCCAAGTCCGGACCGCTAGGGCGGGGTCCAGATATCTGCCAACACTTAACACAACATAGGAGCATCGAAAGGCTTCACCAGCCATTCAGTTACTTTGAGTTCCGGTTCACCGGTTTAGTTCCGAAGCCTTGAAAACTATTTGCGATAGTTTCATGAAACTTCAGAATCGGGGGCGAGGAGCCCACCCTGCGGATCCGCGACACTACGCCACAGATCCTACTCCTCTTCGCCACGCCGTTTAGTGAGCTTCGTCCCAATTCGAACCAACGCCGACCTCGACCAACAGCGGCACATCGAGCTGCGCGGCGTTGCTCATGTAGGGGCGAATTTCGGCCTTCACCTGTTCGACCAGGTCTTCACGCACCTCCAGCACCAGTTCGTCGTGCACCTGCAGGATCACCCGTGCATCCAGGCCACTGTCGTTCAGCCAGTTGTCTACCGCGACCATGGCGCGCTTGACGATATCGGCCGCGGTGCCCTGCATCGGCGCGTTGATCGCGGTGCGTTCGGCGCCTTTGCGCAGGGCCGGGTTCTTCGCATTGATGTCCGGCAGATACAGGCGCCGCCCGAACAGCGTCTCGACGAAGCCTTGCTCGGCGGCCTGGGTGCGGGTGCGCTCCATGTAGGCCAGCACGCCGGGATAGCGGGCGAAGTAACGGTCGATGTAGTCCTGCGACTGCTTGCGGTCGACGCCGATCTGCTTCGCCAGACCGAAGGCGCTCATGCCGTAGATCAAGCCGAAGTTGATGGCCTTGGCGCTGCGGCGCTGGTCGTTGGTAACCGCCTCCAGCGCCACACCGAATACCTCCGCGGCCGTTGCGCGGTGCACATCGAGGTCATTGCGGAAGGCATGCAGCAGGCCTTCATCCTTGGCCAGGTGGGCCATGATGCGCAGTTCGATCTGCGAGTAGTCCGCGGCCAGCAGCTTGTAGCCGGGGCTGGCGACGAAGGCCTGGCGGATGCGTCGGCCTTCGGGAGTGCGTACCGGAATGTTCTGCAGGTTCGGGTCGCTGGACGACAAGCGCCCGGTGGCGGCCACCGCCTGCTGGTAGGAGGTGTGGATACGACCGGTACGCGGGTTGATCTGCTCCGGCAGCTTGTCGGTGTAGGTACTCTTGAGCTTGCTCAGCGAGCGGTATTCCATCAGCACCGTTGGCAGCGGATAGCCTTCGGCGGCCAGGTCCGCGAGCACGGCTTCGGCCGTGGAGGCCTGGCCCTTGGCGGTCTTGCTCAGTACCGGCATGCCCAGCTTGTCATAGAGGATCACCCCCAGCTGCTTGGGTGAGCCCAGATTGAACTCCTCGCCCGCCAGCTCGAACGCCCGACGTTCGAGCTCGGCCATCTTCACGCCCAGCTCACCGCTCTGCACCTTGAGCAGCGCAGCGTCGACCAGCGCGCCCTGGCGCTCGATCCTGGCCAGCACCGGCACCAGCGGCATCTCGATATCCATCAGCACCGGCTGCACGCTGGGGGTTTTCGCCAGGCGTGCCTGCAGTGCGTGGTGCAGGCGCAGGGTGATGTCGGCATCTTCCGCGGCGTACGGGCCAGCCTTGTCCAGATGGATCTGGTTGAAGGTCAACTGCTTGGCGCCCTTGCCAGCAATATCCTCGAACGCAATGGTGCTGTGGTCGAGGTATTTCTGCGCAAGGCTGTCCATGTCGTGACGCGTAGCAGTAGAGTCGAGCACATAGGACTCGAGCATGGTGTCATAGGCCACGCCGCGCATCTGGATCGGCAGCGAAGCGTTGGCCAGGATATTGATGTCGTACTTGGCGTTCTGCCCGACCTTGGCCTTGGCCGGGTCTTCCAGCAGCGGCTTGAGCGCCGTTAGCACCGCGTCGCGGTCCAGCTGCGTAGGAGCACCTTCGTAGTCGTGGGCCAGCGGCACATAGGCCGCTTCATGGGGCTCGACCGCGAACGACAGGCCGACCAGCTCCGCACGCTGGGCATCCAGGCCGGTGGTCTCGGTGTCGAAGGCGAACAGCGGCGCCTGGCGCAGCTTCTCGAGCCAGACATCGAAGCGCGCCTGGTCGAGGATGGTTTCGTATTTCGCCTCGACCTGGGCAGCAGGCTCCTCGACCGGAGCAATGGTGTCACCCTCCCGGGCGGCGTCGCGCTGTACCTCGGCGATCCAGCTCTTGAACTCCATTTCGGTGTACAGCGCCAGCAATGCTTCGCGGTCCGGCTCGCCGCATATCAGGGCATCGACTTGGACATCCAGCTCGACATCGACCTTGATGGTCGCCAGCTCATACGACAGGAACGCCGCGTCGCGGTGCTCCTCGAGCTTGGCCGGCAGGGTCTTGGCGCCGCGAATGGCCAGGCCCGGAACCTTGTCGAGGTTCTCGTACAGGTCACGCAGACCGCCACCGATACCGGTCAACAGGCCCACTGCGGTCTTCTCGCCGACCCCCGGAACACCGGGGATGTTGTCGACCTTGTCACCCATCAGGGCCAGGAAGTCGATGATGTGCTCAGGGCCAACACCAAACTTCTCGTGCACGCCTGCCACGTCGAGCACCGTGCCGGTCATGGTGTTGACCAGGGTGATGTGGCCGTCTACCAGTTGCGCCATGTCCTTGTCGCCGGTCGAGATGATGACCGGACGCCCGGCTGCCGCACTGCTACGGGCCAGGGTACCGATCACGTCGTCGGCCTCGACACCCTCGACGCACAGCAATGGGTAGCCCAGGGCCCTGACGCTGGCGTGCAACGGTTCGACCTGCACACGCAGATCGTCGGGCATGCTCGGGCGGTTGGCCTTGTACTCGGCGAACATGGCGTCGCGGAAAGTGCCGCCCTTGGCGTCGAAGACCACCGCGAACAGGCTGTCCGGGTACTGCTTGCGCAAGCTCTTGAGCATGTTCAACACGCCCTTGACCGCGCCGGTGGGCATGCCTTTGGAGGTGGTCAGCGGCGGCAGGGCGTGAAAGGCGCGGTAGAGGTAGGACGAACCGTCCACCAGGACGAGAGGCGCTTGGCTCATGAGGAGAATCAACCTTTTCGACGGGTCCGGAGCTAGAATAGCCGGATCAGTGACGACAAAAGGACTTAGGTTATCATGCGTACACCCATTCGCCTGTTACTGCTCAGCCTGCTGGCCACCATGCCGGTCGTTACGCTGGCGGCGGACGACGCCCCATCGGCAGATCCCGATGTGACCATTCGCACGGAAGGCGACAGAACCATCCAGGAGTACCGTCAGAACGGTTTCCTGTATGCGATCAAGATCACGCCGAAAAACGGCAAGCCTTATTTCCTGGTACGCGCCGATGGCTCCGATGGCAATTTCATTCGATCCGACCAGCCGGACATGCTGATTCCGTCCTGGAAAATCTTCGAATGGTAAGCTAGTAACGCGTATCGTTCTTATCAACCAGGCACCTCCTCCAGGAGGTGCCCGTATGGGCAACTTTTCAACATGTCAGTCTTCACCCCTGTGTCCCGGCCTGAGCTGGAAACCTTTCTGGCGCCGTACGAGCTGGGCCGTCTGCTCGACTTCCAGGGCATTGCCGCCGGAACCGAAAACAGCAATTTCTTCGTAAGCCTGGAAAAAGGGGAATTCGTCCTGACGCTGATCGAGCGGGGGCCGGCCGAAGACATGCCGTTCTTCATCGAACTGCTCGACGTCCTGCATGACGCCGACATGCCCGTTCCCTACGCTGTGCGCGATCGCGACGGCAAGGGCCTGCGCGAACTGTGCGGCAAGCCGGCACTGCTGCAGCCACGGCTGTCGGGCAAGCACGTCAAGGCACCGAACAACCAGCACTGCGCCCAGGTTGGCGAGCTGTTGGCGCATATCCACCTGGCGACCCGCGAGCGCATCATCGAGCGCCGAACCGATCGGGGCCTGGACTGGATGCTGGCCTCAGGCGCCGACCTGCTGCCGGGCCTGAGCACCGAACAGGCGCAGCTGCTGCAACCCGCACTGGACGAAATCGCCGCGCACAAGGCGCAGATCCTGGCACTGCCCAGGGCCAACCTGCACGCCGACCTGTTCCGCGACAACGTGATGTTCGAAGGCACCCACCTGACCGGGCTGATCGATTTCTACAACGCCTGCTCCGGGCCGATGCTGTATGACATCGCCATCACCATCAACGACTGGTGCCTGGACGCCGACGGCGGCATCGATCTGCCGCGCGCCCAGGCGCTGCTGGGGGCGTACGCGGCGCTGCGGCCGTTCACTGCGGCCGAGGCAGCGCTGTGGCAGGTGATGCTGCGCGTGGGTTGCGTACGCTTCTGGCTGTCGCGCCTGATCGCGGCGCGGGACTTCGCCGGCATGGACGTGACGATCCATGATCCGAGCGAGTTCGAGGTGCGTTTGGTGCAGCGTCAGCAGGTGGCTTTGAAGTTGCCGTTTGCGCTGTAAGCGCCGCGGCCCTATCGCGGGACAAGTCGCAGCGGCGAACCGCCGCTCCCACAGGCACGGCACTGAACCCAGAATCAGCGCCGTACCTGTGGGAGCGACGGTTCGCCGCTGCGACTTGCCCCGCGATAGGGCCGGGTCAGCCGCTAGAGATGCTCCAGGCAACCCACCAGGTCGTTGCCCAGCTTCTCCAGCAAACGCTCGTAGCCCTTGCCATCCACCGGATCGTTCCCACCCAGTGCATCCAGCTCCGCCAAGGTCACCGGCAGCCCGGCCACCAGTGTTTCGGCCAGGCGCGGGCGGATCGGCGGCTCGCTGAACACGCAGGTCGGGCCAACTTCCTGCAGACGCTTGCGCATGGCCGCGACATGCTGGGCACCCGGCTGCACTTCGGCGGCGACGCTGAACACGCCGGTATGACGCAGCCCGTACTCGGCTTCGAAATAGTCGAACGCTTCGTGGAACACGAAGTAAGGCTTGCCGGCAATGCCAGCCACACGGGCCTTGATCCGCTGGTCGAGCGCGTCCAGGCGCTCGACGAAGGCCTTCTGGTTGGCCTGATAGCGCGCCGCATTGGCCGGATCCGCCGCCGCCAGGTCGCCGGCCATTTTCGCCGAAATCACCCGGGCATTGACCGATGACAGCCACAGGTGCGCATCGAGCGATCCCGGCTGGTGGTCATGGTCGTGATCGTCGTGGTCTTCTTCATGCGAGTGGCTGTCCTCGCCAAAACGACGCAGCTTCATGTCCGCCAACGTCTGCACGGCGATGGTCGGCTTGCTGCGGTTTTTCAGCACGCGCGGCAGGAAGCTCTCCATGTCCGGGCCAATCCAGTACAGCAGGTCGGCATCGCCCACCTTCCGTACGTCGGACGGGCGCAAGGCGTAGTTGTGCGGCGAGGCGCCGGGCGGCAGCAGCACTTCGGGGCTGCCAACACCGTCCTGAACCGCGGCAGCGATCTGCTGCAGGGGCTTGATGCTGGTCAGCACACGCACGTCGGCCTGGGCCGAGAAGGTGATGAAAGCGACAAAGAGAGCAAGGAATCGGGACACAGTGGATACTCGGCTCGTCAGAAACAGGTAACATAATAACGTCTCCATCGATAACCGTCGCCGCCCATGTCAATCACGCCGCTGGCTCACCGTCCCCACGATCATTCCCATTGCGTCCACAGCGCCTTGGCCGAAGCCGACGCCCTGTGCGTCCGCCAGGGTCTGCGCCTGACCGCGCTGCGCCGCCGTGTGCTGGAGCTGGTGTGGCAAAGCCACAAACCGCTGGGCGCCTACGACATCCTCGCCGTGCTCAGCGAACAGGACGGCCGCCGCGCCGCACCACCGACCGTGTACCGCGCCCTGGACTTCCTGCTCGAAAACGGCCTGGTGCACCGCATCGCCTCGCTCAACGCCTTCATCGGCTGCAGCCACCCTGAACACAAGCACCAAGGCCAGTTCCTGATCTGCCGCGAATGCCACGTGGCCATCGAACTGGAGCAGGAGAGCATCAGCGGCGCCATCGTCGCCAGTGCCAAGGCCGTGGGCTTTGCCGTCGACACCCAGACCGTCGAAGTGGTCGGCCTTTGCAGTAACTGCCGGAGCGCCGCATGAGCGACGCGCTGATCCGCCTGGAGCAGGTCGGCGTCACCTTTGGCGGCGAAGCGGTGCTCGACAGCATCGACCTGTCGGTCGCACCACGCCAGATCGTCACCCTGATCGGCCCCAACGGTGCTGGCAAGACCACACTTGTGCGCGCCGTGCTCGGTCTGCTCAAGCCGAACAGTGGCAAGGTCTGGCGCAAGCCGCGCCTGCGCATCGGCTACATGCCGCAGAAGATCCAGGTAGACGCCACCCTGCCGCTGTCGGTACTGCGTTTCCTGCGCCTGGTACCGGGCGTGGATCGCGCCGCGGCGTTGTCGGCATTGCAGGAGGTGGGCGCCGAACACGTCATCGACAGCCCGATCCAGACGGTCTCCGGGGGCGAGATGCAACGGGTATTGCTGGCGCGGGCGCTGCTGCGCGAGCCTGAACTGCTGGTGCTCGACGAACCGGTACAGGGCGTCGACGTGGTTGGCCAGACCGAGCTGTACAACCTCATCACCCGCCTGCGCGACCGCCATGGCTGCGGTGTGCTGATGGTCTCCCACGACCTGCACCTGGTGATGAGCGCCACCGACCAAGTGGTCTGCCTGAACCGCCATGTGTGCTGCTCCGGGCACCCGGAGCAGGTCAGCAACGACCCGGCCTTCGTCGAGCTGTTCGGCCAGAATGCTCCAAGCCTTGCGGTCTACCACCACCATCATGATCACAGCCACGATCTGCACGGCGCGGTGATCGCCCCTGGCGCCCATGTTCACGGAGAGCACTGCAAGCATGGCTGATTTTCTTCTGTACGCCTTGCTTGCCGGTCTTTCCCTGGCGCTGGTGGCCGGCCCACTGGGCTCCTTCGTGGTCTGGCGGCGCATGGCCTATTTCGGCGACACCTTGTCCCATGCCGCGCTGCTGGGCGTGGCGCTGGGCTTCGTGCTGGACGTCAGTCCCACGCTCGCGGTAACGGTCGGCTGCCTGCTGCTGGCGATCCTGCTAGTGACCCTGCAACAGCGTCAGCCGCTGGCCTCCGACACCCTGCTCGGCATCCTCGCACCCAGCACCCTGTCGCTTGGACTGGTGGTGCTGAGCTTCATGCACGATGTGCGCATCGACCTGATGGCCTACCTGTTCGGTGATCTGCTGGCGATCAGTACCACCGACCTTTCATGGATTCTCGGCGGCAGTGTGTTGGTGCTGGGCTTGCTCGCGGTGCTCTGGCGCCCGCTGCTGGCAATCACCGTGCACGAGGAGCTGGCGATGGTCGAGGGCCTGCCAGTGGCGGCCCTGCGCATGGCGCTGATGCTGCTGATCGCGGTGGTGATCGCAGTGGCGATGAAGATCGTCGGCGTGCTGCTGATCACCTCGCTGCTGATCATCCCGGCCGCTGCGGCACAGCGTCACGCGCGCTCGCCCGAGCAGATGGCCCTGGGCGCCAGCTTGCTGGGCGTGGCAGCGGTTTGCGGGGGGCTGGCGATGTCCTGGTTCAAGGATACGCCTGCTGGTCCATCGATCGTGGTCTGTGCCGCAGTGCTATTCTTGCTGAGCCTGGCATTGCCCAAGCGCTGAAATTTCAGGGTGCGCATTGACGCACCCTGCAACCTTTGCGCCCGTAAAGGGTCTGTAAGACTTGTTTTCGAGCGTGCGCACCTGGGTGTAGACTTGCTCGCTTTTTGCGCAAATAGAGAGTCGCAGGAATGAAGCCGTTCGCCTCCCGTTATCTGCTTGTTGCCGCGTTTTCCCTGTTCCTGGCCGCCTGTTCCAGTGCCCCGGTCGAGCAGCCGGTCGCGCCTGCGCAGCCGGACGCCTGGCAGCAGTTGCAACAGAACATCGCCAGCAACGAGCTGGCCACTGCCGAAGACCAGCTCGCCAGCCTGCAGGCACAGTCGCCGAACGATGCGCGTATCGAGCAATACCAGCGCCAGATCGCCGAAGCCTACCTGCAACGCAGCCAGATCGTCCTGCAGAAAGGCGACGTCAATGCGGCCGCCACTGCGCTGGCCCGCGCCCGTGCACTGATGCCCCAGGCACCAGCGCTGACCGGCGGTGATGCCGTCGCCCATGCTCGCCAGGCCGAGCTGGACAAGGCTGAAGCCGCGCTGAAGGCTGCAGAATCCAAGCCACAGGCACGGGTCATCGACCCGGCGGCACCGAGCACGGTGATTGCACTGAAAACCACGGATATTGCAGCCATGCGCAAGCAACTGGATAACATCGCCGCCGATGTGGTGAATTACCAGTGCGAAGTGGTGTTCCAGGTGCCACGCACTCAGGATGCGCCGTGGCTCAAGACCCTGCTGCAGAAGCGGGTGACGCGGATCGATGCGGACTTTGCGCTGAAGCAGAAGCACGAGATCCAGCGGGCATTGCCAGCACAGGTGGTGCTGGTGCCGCATCAGCGCTGAAACAGCGTCGACATCTTCGCGGGTAAACCCGCTCCCACAGATGCGTACATAACCTGTGGGAGCGGGTTTACCCGCGAACAGATGCTACGGCATCAAGCCGGAATCGCTTCTGCAGCCGCCTCCCGTTCCCATACCCGGTGCCCTTCGACCGCCTTCACAAAGGCTTCCACGGTCTTCTGGTCATCCCCAAGCAGCAACCCCTTGTCCTCCTTGAGCCCCAGCGCCCCCAGGAGCGCCTTGCCATCATTGGCCAGAGCGATCGCCTTGAGGTGCTTGTAGCCCTCGAGCAGGAAGTGCTTGGCCACACCGCTGCCCGCCAGTGCATCCAGCGAGGCCTTGCCAGCGGGCACCAGGATCCCGTCGAACATGACCGAAGGCATGCCCTCCATCGACGCATCCACCGCCAGCGCCTTGCCGCCAGAGGTCTTCACCGGCGCCGAGGTTGGCCCCAGCAGCATGGGACGTGCGCTGTGGGCCTCCAGCGCCTTGACCAACCTGTCGACGCTTTCGTCATCCACGCCATTGGCCACCAGCAACGCGATCTTGCGCCCCTTGATGCCCACATCGCCGGGATGATTCATCTGGCTCAGGGCCGGCGACGCCTTGAGTTTCGACTCCTTACCCTTGACCGTCCCGCTCTTGGGCGCCGGCAAACCAAGATTCTGCGCGACCGCCGCCGCAAGCTTCAGGTCGATATTGGCCAGAATCTCATTAACCTCTCGCGCACGAATATGCTCGCGCTCGACCTTGCCCAGTTCGAAGCTGTAGGCCTTGATGATGTGCTGTTGTTCGGTGTCGCTCATGCTGTGGAAGAACAGCCGGGCTTGCGAGAAGTGATCGCCGAACGACTCGCTGCGCTGGCGGATCTTGTGCGCGTCGACGCGCTCCTGGTAGCTCTCGAAGCCACCGTCCTGCGGCGCTGCTGGGGTTTCTATCGGCCAGCCAGCATCGATCGAGTTGGGCTCGTAGGCGGCGCGGCCCTTGTGAATGGTGTGACGGTGCATGGCATCGCGCTGATTGTTGTCATTGCGCGCCACCGGCCGGTTGATCGGGATCTCGTGGAAGTTCGGCCCACCCAGGCGGCTGATCTGCGTGTCGGTGTAAGAGAACAGCCGGCCTTGCAGCAGCGGGTCATTGGTGAAGTCGATGCCCGGCACGATATGCCCCGGGCAAAAGGCGATCTGTTCGATTTCGGCGAAGAAGTTGTCCGGATTGCGGTTGAGCACCATCTTGCCCAGCGGCGTCACCGGCACCAGTTCTTCGGGGATTATCTTGGTCGGATCGAGCAAATCGAAGTCGAACTTGTGCTCGTCTTCCTCCGGCACGATCTGCACGCCCAGTTCCCACTCGGGATAGTCACCGGTCTCGATGGCCTCCCACAGATCGCGGCGATGGTAGTCGGTGTCCTTGCCCGCCAGCTTCTGCGCTTCGTCCCACAATACCGAGTGCACGCCCTGGCGCGGCTTCCAGTGGAACTTGACGAAATTGGCTACGCCCTCGGCGTTGATCAGCCGGAAGGTATGCACACCGAAGCCTTCCATCATCCGCAGGCTACGCGGAATGGCGCGGTCGGACATGGCCCACATCACCATGTGCGCCGACTCGGGCACCAGCGAAACGAAGTCCCAGAACGTATCGTGGGCCGAGCCGCCGGTAGGTATTTCGTTGTGCGGCTCAGGCTTCACCGCGTGGACGAAATCGGGAAACTTGATCGCATCCTGGATGAAGAACACCGGCATATTGTTGCCAACCAGATCGAAATTGCCTTCATCGGTATAGAACTTGACGGCAAATCCACGTACATCACGCACGGTATCACCTGAGCCACGCGGCCCCTGCACCGTGGAGAAACGTACGAACACCGGGGTGATCTTCTCGGCATCCTGCAGGAAGCCGGCCTTGGTCAGGGCGCTGTGATCGCCATAACTCTGGAAATAACCATGGGCACCGGTACCTCGGGCGTGCACGATGCGCTCCGGGATGCGCTCGTGGTCGAAGTGGGTGATCTTCTCGCGCATGATGAAGTCTTCGAGCAGCGAAGGCCCGCGCGCGCCCGCCTTGAGGGTGTTCTGATTGTCGGCGATACGTACGCCCTGGTTGGTACGCAACGCCTGGCCGGTGGCGTCGTTACGGTCCTGTTCGAGGCTTTGCAGCTTGGCATTGGTGTTGGCGCGGTCGGGCGTCTGGGTACCGGCCAGTTCGCTCTGCTTGGGCGCATCCGTCCTGTTGCTCGACATCTTGGCTCTCCTCATCAGTCTTCAGGCTGCCCGTTCGGGCTTGTTGAAGTAATGACTGGACCGTTTCGCCAAGCGTTCCATCGGGATTACCGGTTGTCGCGTTATGCCGGATCGATTGGTCGATTACGAAATAAATGCTAAGAACAACTATGGGAAAAGGCTAAAATGCGCCACCGCAGCTCACCGCTGCCCCCAATTTCCATGCGCCCCACAAGGTTCGCTACGTGATCGAGTTCCAACGTGTGCACAAGACCTACCGCGTCGCCGGTAGGGACATCCCCGCCCTGAATCCGACCAGCCTGACCATCGAAAATGGCCAGGTGTTCGGCCTGATCGGCCACTCCGGCGCTGGCAAGAGCACCATGCTGCGCCTGATCAACCGCCTCGAAGCGCCGTCCGGCGGCAAGATCATCGTCGACGGCGAAGACGTCACCGCCTTCGACGCCAACCAGCTGCGCCGCTTCCGCCAGCAGGTCGGCATGATCTTCCAGCACTTCAACCTGCTCGCCTCGAAAACCGTCGCAGACAACGTCGCCCTGCCACTGGTGCTGGCCGGCGAGCTGTCGCGCGCAGAGATCGACAAGCGCGTCAGCCAGTTGCTGGCCCGCGTCGGATTGTCGGACCACGCGAAAAAATACCCGGCACAACTGTCGGGCGGCCAGAAACAACGCGTGGGCATCGCCCGGGCGCTGTCGACCAACCCGAAGATCCTGCTGTGTGACGAAGCCACCAGCGCTCTCGACCCGCAGACCACCGCCTCGGTGCTGCAACTGTTGGCCGAGATCAACCGCGAGCTGAAGCTCACCATCGTGCTGATCACCCACGAGATGGATGTGATCCGCCGAGTCTGCGACCGCGTGGCGGTGATGGACGCCGGGGTGATCGTCGAGCAGGGGCCGGTGGCGGACGTGTTCCTGCACCCGCAACACCCGACCACCAAGCGCTTCGTCCAGGAAGACGAGCAGGTCGACGAAGGCGAGCAGCGCGACGACTTCGCCCACGTGCCGGGCCGCATCGTGCGCCTGACGTTCCAGGGCGACGCCACCTACGCGCCGCTGCTGGGTACCGTGGCCCGAGAGACCGGGGTGGACTACAGCATCCTGGCCGGCCGTATCGACCGCATCAAGGATGTCCCCTACGGGCAACTGACCCTCGCCGTCACCGGCGGCAACATCGACGCAGCGTTTGACCGCTTCAAGGCGGCTGACGTACACATGGAGGTCCTGCGCTGATGGACGCCCTGAATTTCTTCGCCAACGTCGACTGGGCCGAGATTTCCCTCGCCACCGGCGACACCCTGATCATGTTGTTCGGCTCGCTGCTGTTCACGGTGCTGCTCGGCCTGCCACTGGGCGTGCTGCTGTTCCTCTGCGGGCCCCGGCAGATGTTCGAGCAGAAGGGCGTCTACGCGCTGCTGTCGCTGATCGTCAACATCCTGCGGTCGCTGCCGTTCATCATCCTGTTGATCGTGATGATTCCGATCACCGTGCTGATCACCGGTACCTCGCTGGGCGTGGCCGGTGCCATTCCGCCACTGGTCGTGGGCGCCACGCCATTCTTCGCGCGCCTGGTCGAGACCGCACTGCGCGAGGTGGACCGCGGCATCATCGAAGCCACCCAGTCGATGGGCGCCACCACCCGCCAGATCATCACCAATGCCTTGCTGCCGGAGGCCCGTCCGGGCATCTTCGCGGCCATCACCGTCACCGCCATCACCCTGGTGTCCTACACCGCGATGGCCGGTGTGGTCGGCGCGGGCGGCCTCGGCGACCTGGCCATCCGCTTCGGCTACCAGCGTTTCCAGACCGACGTGATGATCGTCACGGTGGTACTGCTGTTGGTACTGGTGCAGATTCTGCAGAGCGTCGGCGACAAGCTGGTCGTACATTTTTCCCGTAAGTAAGCCTAACAGGGTCGGCCCGGCCGTCCCGTTCGGGGGCCGTCGCGGCCCTCACAAGGAGTGATCGATGAAAAAGCTGTTCGCTGTCGTCGCCGCCGTCGCGGCCTTCTCGGCCAATGCCGCCGAACCCCTGACCGTCGCCGCCACCCCGGTGCCGCACGCCGAGATCCTCAACTTCGTCAAACCACAGCTGGCGAAGGAAGGCGTGGAGCTGAAGGTCAAGGAGTTCACCGACTACATTCAACCGAACGTGCAGGTCGCGGAAAAACGCCTGGACGCCAACTTCTTCCAGCACCAGCCGTACCTGGATGAATTCAACAAGGCCAAGGGCACCAAGCTGGTCAGCGTTGCCGGCGTACACATCGAGCCGCTGGGCGTCTACTCGGCCAAGATCAAGAAGCTCGACGAACTGCCATCCGGCGCCACCGTGGTCATCCCCAATGACGCCACCAACGGCGGCCGCGCTCTGCTGCTGCTGGACAAGGCTGGCGTGATCAAGCTCAAGGACAACACCAACATCCTGTCCACCGTGAAGGATGTGGCTGAAAATCCGAAGGGCGTGAAGTTCCGCGAACTGGAAGCGGCCACCATCCCGCGCGTGCTGACCCAGGTCGATGCGGCGCTGATCAACACCAACTACGCCCTGGAAGCCAAGCTCAACCCTGAGAAGGACGCCCTGGCCATCGAAGGCAGCGACTCGCCGTACGTGAACATCCTGGTGACCCGTGAGGACAACAAGGACGCGGACGCGGTGAAGAAACTGGTGCAGGCGCTGCACTCGCCTGAGGTGAAGCAGTTCATCAACGAGAAGTACAAAGGCGCTGTGGTGCCGGCGTTCTAAGCCGAACTACACCGCTGGATTCTTCGCGGGCAAGTCGGAACGCCGACTTGCCCGCGAAGCTTTTGGGGGTTCATCAATCGCGCTTGACCAGCCCCGGCAACTGCGCCAGCAGCTTCTGGTTGTTGAACGGCGCACGAATGAACCCGCGCTGACGCCCGTCCGGCCCGACCACCGCCAGGTTGCCACTGTGATCGACGGTGTACCCCGGCTTGCTGGTGTCAGCCGGGATGAACGGAATGCTCAGGGCATTGGCCAGCTTCTGGGTATCCTCGATGGAACCTGCCAGCCCCACGAAATCCTTGTCGAAATAGCCCAGGTACTGCTTGAGCTGCTGCGCCGTGTCGCGGTTCGGGTCGACGCTCACCAGCACCACCTGCAAGCGGTCGATCGTCTCCTTGGGCAACTCGCTCTTCACCTGCCGCAACTGCGCCAACGTGGTTGGGCAGATGTCCGGGCAGTAGGTGTAGCCGAAGAACAGCAACGACCACTTGCCCTTCAACTGATCCAGCGCCACCGGCTGGCCGTTCTGGTCGTTCATGGTCACATCCGGCACGCTGCGGCTCTGCGGCAGGAGGATGATGCCGGCATCGATCAGTTCGGCCGGATTGGCCTCGCTACGGCCATTGAGCACCTTGTTGACGGTCAAGCCCATGATCAGCGCGACCAGGGCAACGAGGATGAAGACGGTTTTCTGGGTTCGGGTCATAGGTTCAGCAACAGGTAGTGGTCAACGAGCAGGGCGATGAACAGCAGGAACAGGTACGCGATAGAGTACTTGAAGGTGCCGATCGCCGCGTGCGGCCGGGTGCCACGGTACAACACCCAGGCCCACTGGACAAAGCGCAGCCCCAGCAACAGGGCGCAGCCCAGGTAGAGCGGGCCGCTCATGTGGATGGCGTAGGGCAGCAGGCTCACCGCCAGCAGTACCAGGCTGTAGAGCAGTATGTGCAGCTTGGTGTAGTGCTCGCCGTGGGTCACCGGCAGCATCGGTATCTCGGCCTTGGCGTATTCCTCCTTGCGGTGGATGGCCAGGGCCCAGAAGTGCGGTGGCGTCCAGGTAAAGATGATCAGCACCAGCAACAGCGGCTCCGCGCTCAGGTGGCCGCTGACCGCGACCCAACCCAGCAACGGCGGGGCGGCGCCCGCCAGGCCGCCGATCACGATGTTCTGCGGCGTGGCGCGCTTGAGAAAGCCGGTGTAGACGACCGCATAGCCCAACAGGGAGGCGAGCGTGAGCCAGGCTGTGAGCGGATTGGTGAAGGCCAGCAGCAACGCCATCCCGGCGATTGCCAAGGCCAGAGCGAACGCCAGCGCCGGCAGGGGCGCAACCCGTCCCTTGGCCACCGGCCGCTTGCAGGTGCGGGCCATCAAGGCATCGATGCGCCGGTCTAGTACATGGTTGACTACCGCCGCGCCGCCGGCGCACAGGGCGATGCCCAGATTGCCGAACAGCAGCACCGTCCACGGCACACCCGCGCGGGTGGCGAGGAACATGCCTACCAGCGAGGTAATCAGCATCAGCACCACCACCTTGGGCTTGGTCAGCTCCAGGTAGTCGCGCCAGCCAGCGCGCTGCCGCCCTTGGCTCAGAACCGTCGCCACGTGTCGTTCCTCAGATGATGGGAAACGCCGCCAGGCGTGACCGGCCGCAGGCGCCAGCCCAGGCCGACACGCACCTTGTCGACCACCCGAATTCGGTAGTTCACCAGCACCATGGTCAGCAGCAGCAGGGCGCCCCCGGCGTTGTGCGCCACAGCCACCCCCAGCGGCAGGTGCAGCAGCACGTTGCTGATCCCCAACCCCACCTGCAGCGCCAGGGCAGCAAGCACCAGCCGGGCCAGGCCGGACAGGCCATTGCGGTGCAGCTTCCAGCTCAGCATCAACAGCACTGCCACGACCATCAATGCACCCAGGCGATGGCTGATATGGATGGCCGTACGCGCATCACTGTCGAGCTGCCCGCCCAGGTAGTTGGGGCCGACGTGCTGGGTGAGATGGAAACCGTTGCTGAAATCCGCCGCAGGCCACCATTGACCATGGCAGGTCGGCAAGTCGATGCAGGCGACTGCCGCGTAGTTGGCACTCACCCACCCGCCCAGGGCGATCTGCCCAATCACCACCAGCAGTGCCAGCGCAGCTACCCGACGCAGACTCAACGGCAGCTTGGGCGGTGGCGCAAAGGCCCGGGATAGACGCAGGGATAACAGGAACAGCAAGCTCAGGGTGGTGAAGCCTCCGAGTAGGTGCGCCGTGACCACCTGCGGCCAGAGTTTGAGGGTCACCGTCCACATGCCGAACGCTGCCTGTGCCAGCACCACGGCCAGCAGCAGCACCGGCAACCGGTAGGGCCCACCGTCGCGGCCATGACGACGTACCGCACCTATCGCCAGCCAAGCGATGACCAGCGCCAGGGTACCGGCAAAATAACGATGCACCATTTCCGCCCAGCCCTTGGCTTCTTCCACTGGATGCTCGGGGAAGTGCAACTCGGCATGGGCCAGTTGCGCATCGGTCTTGGGCACGCCGATGAAGCCATAGCAGCCGGGCCAGTCGGGGCAGCCAAGCCCGGCGTGAGTCAGTCGCGTGTAGGCGCCGAGCAGCACGACGACCAGTGCCAGCAGGGTGGCGAACACAGCGAGTCGGTAACCGGGTCTGGCCATGCTGGCCTCCTAGCCGATGTTGGACAGCTTGAGCAGGTGGCGCAGGTCGTCGAGCACATGCTTGCCCTTGACCTTGGCGTCGTAGCGCAGCACCAGGTTGCCGTGGGGATCGACGATCCACAGTTGCGCGCCGGGCTCGACGACCTTTGTGCGATAGCGGTCGGCATCCAGCGGATAGCGCTGCAGTTGCGGATACTCGCGCTCGAGCAGTGCCTGGTAGTCGCCACTCAAGGGCGTCGCGATTGCCAGCGCATGGCTGGCGCGGCTGGCATCGCGGCCAAGGCCGACCTGGATCTGTCGGGCGAGGTAGACCAGTTGCTGGCAGTCCTCGGTGCAGGCATCGGGCGTGCTGACCAGCAGTTGCCAGCGCTCGTCCTGAGCCTGGATGCCGATATCGGCGCGGCTTTGGCCATTGCCGATCATCACGCCATGGTAGCTGCGCCCCTCCGGCACCCAGAACTTGAGCTTGTACATGCTGGTGGCGAGGATCATCGGACCGAGGGTCACCAGCAGGATCAGGATCAGTTGCAAGCGCCCGCGGGTGCGGGACTTGCGCCCTTCAGGCACGTCCAGTGGACTCGTGGCGGCGGCCATGGCGTTTCTCCTTGTTGTCGTTGTGCCAGCCGAAATACAGGTACAGCAGCACCAGCGCCGTGCTCAGGGCGAACCACTGCACGGCATAGCCGAGGTGTTTTTCCGGGCCCATGGCAACGACCGGCCAATCCAGCCGATAGCTGGCAGGGCCTGGTTCCAGGCGCAGTTCATGGGCGAAGCCTTCGCGCGCCAGTTGCTGCCAGAGCTGCGCGGGATCGACAGCGGTCAGCAGATGCGGCCACTGGCCGCCGGGCGGGTCGGGGTGCAGCTGAAAGGTGCTGCCTGGCGGCACATAGACCGTGGCCTGCAGCACCAGGGGCTGGTCCGGGGTGTCGAAGTGCACCGGTATGCGGCGGTCCGGCCACGGCAGCCAGCCACGATTGACCAGCACCCATTGGCCGCTGGCCTGGTCATGGAAGGGTTGCAGCAGCTCGACACCGGCCTGGCCGTCGCGCAGGCGGTTGTCCAGCAGCAGGCTGTGCTCGGGGTCGAACTGACCGAACAGGCGCACGCGGTAGAAGACCGGGTCAGGCAGTTGCACAAGCTGCGCCACGGCCACCGGCGCCTCGATGCGCCGCTCGGCGTAGCTGTCGAGCAGTTGGCGCTTTTCTTCGGCCCGACGCAGTTGCCAGCAGCCAAGCGCGATCAGCCCCGGCAGCAGTGCGAACACCACCAGGGTCGGGACCAGCCCTGGGCGAAATGGCCTCACCGCGGCCTCGCCCTGTCGATCGCTATACTTGTCCACATCACTGCATCCCCCCGGAGTTTCGCCATGCTCAAGGCCGCGATTGTCCTGATGCTGTTGGCCACCATCGCCAGCCTGTTCAGTGGCCTGGTGTTCTTGGTCAAGGACGATGACCACTCGACCCGCTTGCTCAAGGCCCTGACCGTGCGCGTCATCCTGGCCGCCCTGACCGTCGGCCTGGTGGCCTGGGGCTTCATCAGTGGGCAGCTGGTTTCGCACGCGCCGTTCTGAATCACCCCACCCACAGGGTCCACCTTGCGGCTAAAGCACATACACAAAGATGAACAACCCCACCCACACCACATCCACGAAGTGCCAGTACCAGCTGGCCGCCTCGAACCCGAAATGCTTGTCCGGGTTGAAATGCCCGCGCAGCACGCGCACGAACATCACGATCAGGATCAAGGTGCCGAGCGTGACGTGCGCACCATGAAAACCGGTGAGCATGAAGAAGGTCGCACCGTAGATTCCCGAGCCCAGGGTCAGGCCAAGGTGCACGTAGGCCTCGTAGTATTCGTAGGCCTGCAGAGCCAGGAACGATAGCCCCAGCAGGATGGTCAGCCCCAGCCACAGTTTCAGCGCACCGCGATGGCCCTTGCGCAGGGCATGGTGGGCGATGGTGATGGTGACGCTGGAGCTGACCAGCAGGAGGGTGTTGATCAGCGGCAGGTGCCAGGGGTTGATGATGTCCTTGGGCGGCGGGAACAGCTTCGGATCGGGCGTGTGCAGCAACGGCCAGACGAACTCGAAGCTGGGCCAGAGCATATGCGTCACGCCCTTGGCACCTTCGCCGCCGATCCAGGGTCCGGCCAGCACCCGCACATAGAACAGCGCCCCGAAGAAGGCCATGAAGAACATCACCTCCGAGAAGATGAACCAGCTCATGCCCCAGCGGAACGAGCGGTCCATCTGCGCGCTGTACAGCCCGGCGTGGCTCTCCTTGACCACCGCACCGAACCAGCCGAACAACATGTAGGCCAGAAACAGCGCACCGACGAAGAAGATCAGCGGCCCGTGGGATTCCGGGTGTCCGGCCTTGAGGTCGTTGAACCAGGTACCCAGGCCGAACACCGTGATGAACAGCCCGATAGTGGCGATGATCGGCCACTTGCTCTGCGCCGGAACGTAGTAGTGCTCATGACTTGCCATTGCTGTTCTCCTTCCCTCAGCGGGCGCCCTGAACGTCCTGTACCGCGGCATGGGCGACCGGCGGGTGACGCGCAGTGATGTCGAACAAGGTGTAGGCCAGGGTCAGGTGCTTCACATTGCCCGGCAGGTCGCGGTCGACGATGAAGCGCACCGGCATCTCGATGCGCTCGCCGGGCTGCAGCACCTGCTGGGTGAAACAGAAGCACTCGGTCTTGTGGAAATACGCGGCCGCTTCAGCCGGGGTGATGCTAGGAACGGCCTGCGCACTCATCGGCCGGTCGGTCGGGTTGTGCGCGACGAACACCATCTGGTTCACCGCACCCGGATTCACTTCGAGCTGGTCAGCGGTGGAGTAGAAGTCCCAGACCATGTCGCTCGCGTTGGTCGACATGAACTGCACCCGCACCGTGCGCGAGGGGTCGCTGACCTGGCTGCCCTCGTACTGCCCGCCCGTCTTGCCGTTGATACCAAAGGCCTTGCACATCACGTCGTAGATCGGCACCAGGGCAAAGCCGAAGGCGAACATCACCACCGTCAGCATCAACAGGCGCAGCACCAGGCGTTGGAGCGACAGGCCGGTCATCGCGTCAGCCTCCTATTTCACTTCCGGCGGGGTCTGGAAGGTGTGGTAGGGCGCAGGCGAGGGCACCGACCACTCCAGCCCGTCGGCGCCATCCCACGGCTTGGCCGGAGCCGGCTCGCCGCCGCGGATGCACTTGATGACGATGAACAGGAAGAAGATCTGCGTGGCGCCGAACATGAACGCACCGATGGAGGAGATCATGTTGAAGTCGGCGAACTGCAGGTTGTAGTCCGGAATCCGTCGCGGCATCCCGGCCAGCCCGACGAAATGCATGGGGAAGAAGGCCAGGTTCATGCCCACGAACGACAGCCAGAAATGCAGCTTGGCCAGGGTTTCGTCGTACATGTGCCCGGTCCATTTCGGCAGCCAGTAGTAGGCCGAGGCAAAGATGCCGAAGATCGCGCCCGGCACCAGCACGTAATGGAAGTGGGCGACCACGAAATAGGTGTCGTGGTACTGGAAGTCCGCCGGGGCGATGGCCAGCATCAAGCCCGAGAAGCCGCCGATGGTGAACAGGATGACGAAGGCGATGGCGAACAGCATCGGCGCCTCGAAGGTCATCGCGCCCTGCCACATGGTGCTGACCCAGTTGAACACCTTCACCCCGGTGGGCACGGCGATCAGCATGGTGGCGTACATGAAGAACAGCTCGCCCACCACCGGGATGCCGACCACGAACATGTGGTGAGCCCAGACGATGAACGACAGGAAGGCGATCGCACCGGTGGCATAGACCATCGAGGTGTAGCCGAACAGCGGCTTGCGCGAGAACGCCGGGATGATCGAGCTGACCGCGCCGAAGGCCGGCAGGATCATGATGTACACCTCGGGGTGGCCGAAGAACCAGAACACGTGCTGGAACAGCACCGGGTCGCCGCCACCCGCCGCGCTGAAGAAGCTGGTGCCGAAGTGGATGTCCATCAGCATCATCGTGACCACGCCGGCCAGCACCGGCATCACCGCGATCAGCAGGAAGGCGGTGATCAACCAGGTCCAGACGAACAGCGGCATCTTCATCAGCGTCATGCCCGGGGCGCGCAGGTTGAGGATGGTGGCGATGACGTTGATCGCGCCCATGATCGAACTGATACCCATCAGGTGGATGGCGAAGATGAAGAAGGTGACGCTGGCCGGCGCATAGGTGGTCGACAGCGGCGCATAGAAGGTCCAGCCGAAGTTCGGCCCGCCGCCGGGGCTGAACAGGGTCGAGACCAGCAGCAGGAAGGCCGCCGGCAGCAGCCAGAAGCTGAAGTTGTTCATCCGTGGCAGGGCCATGTCCGGAGCGCCGATCATCAGCGGAATCATCCAGTTGGCCAGGCCGACGAACGCCGGCATCACCGCGCCGAACACCATGATCAGCCCGTGCATGGTGGTCATCTGGTTGAAGAACGCCGGCTCCACGATCTGCAGGCCCGGCTGGAACAGCTCGGCGCGGATCACCATGGCGAACGAGCCGCCAAGCAGGAACATGGCGAAGCTGAACCACAGGTACATCGTGCCGATGTCCTTGTGGTTGGTGGTCAGTACCCAGCGCATCAGGCCCTTGGCCGGACCATGCGCATGGTCATGGCCGTGGTCGTCGATCACTGCACTCATGTCCTGTCTCCTGCAATCCGCTGATTGCCACGGCTAACCCGGTTCATTGCGCGTCCGCCTGCTTGAGCGCCAGCACGTCCTTCGGCGTGACCATGTCGCCCTTGTTGTTGCCCCAGGCGTTGCGTTCGTAGGTGACCACCGCGGCGATATCGACCTCCGACAGTTGCTTGCCAAACGCCGCCATGGCGGTGCCGGGCTTGCCATGGAAGACGATGCCCAGGTGGGCTTCCTTGGGCCCGGTGGCGATCTTCGAGCCCTTGAGCGCCGGGAACATCGGCGGCAAGCCCTGGCCTTCGGCCTGGTGACAGGCCACGCAGGTGGTGTGGTAGACCTTGTCGCCGCGCTCGACCAGCTCTTCGAGCGTCCACTCCTTGCTGGTCAGCTCCTTGAGCTTGGCCGCTTCGGCCTTGCGCTCGCCGAGCCAGGTGTCGTAGTCGGCCTTGGACTTCACCTCGACCACCACGGGCATGAAGCCGTGGTCCTTGCCGCACAGCTCGGTGCACTGGCCGCGGTAGATGCCCGGCTTCTCGATGCGCGTCCAGGCTTCGTTGACGAAACCGGGAATGGCATCACGCTTGACCGCAAAGGCCGGCACCCACCAGGAATGGATCACGTCGGCGGCGGTCACCAGGAAACGCACCTTGGCCCCGACCGGCAACACCAGCGGCTGATCGACCTCGAGCAGGTAATGCTCGTCCTTGGGCGCCTGGTTGCGGATCTGCTCGGAAGGGGTGGCGAGGTTGCTGAAGAATTCGACGTCCTGGCCCAGGTACTTGTAGTGCCATTTCCACTGGTAGCCGGTGACCTGAATATCGATGTCCGACTCGCTGGCGTCGTAGATGTCGATCAGGGTCTTGGTGGCCGGGATGGCCATGGCGACGAGGATGAGGAACGGGACGACCGTCCACATGATCTCGACCCAGGTGTGCTCGTGGAAATGCGCAGGCTGCTGGCCGGTGGAGCGGCGATGGATGACCATCGACCAGAACATCGCGCCGAACACCACGACGCCGATGACCACGCAGATCCAGAAGATGGTCATGTGCAGGTCGAACACGGCGTGGGAGACTTCCGTCGCCCCCGGAGACATGTTCACGGTCCAGGCCGCGTGTGCCTGGCCGAACACCGTCCACAACAGGAGGCCCATCCAGACATGTGGATGTCGCATCATTGCGGGTTCCCCTTATCGTTCTTGTAGTCCCGGAGGCGTGGACGACGTTTTCTACGACATAAGGGGGGGAACGGGGGTCAAGACTGCCTGGCTTCGACGACCGAGCCCCCTGCAAACGGCAGTCGGGCCTCATCAACGAATCACGTTCAAGCGGAGTATAGACAGCGGCCAATGGCACGCAACGCGTGATGTGAAAACAACTTCACGCACCTGCTGAAACTGCTGAAAGGATTATTCCAGAGCGTTCGGGGCACAATAGTGGCACATTGATATAACCCAGCGGAACAAGTGCCTTGTTGTTATAACAAATGCGTCTTAGCAATCTACGCAGCCGAGCTAACTTAGTGTCTTCCGTTTGTAACGCCTTGTCCCTGGAGTTGTCATGAACATCGCAGCTGTACGCGAGCAGATCGAACACGCCCATCAACATGAGAGCCGCACAGGCCAACTGAAGCAACGCCTCGAACAACAACTGCCTCACCTGCATCCTTCGATCCAACTGCCCCCGCAGGACGCCCAGGGTACCTTGACGCGCTTCGTCCGGGCCTACATCGACCAGGTTCCGGAATTGCTCGAAGCGGCCAACGCCGTCGCCCGCGAGGCCGGCATCGAGTCGCAGATCAAGCCGGTGCTGAAAATCGCCGAAGCCTATTTCCTGCAGCCCCCGGAGGTGATGCAGGGACACGTGGGCCTGGATTGCCTCCTCGATGAAGCCTATCTGGCCCATCGTCTGGTCGAGGAGGTCAACGACCTGTATATCCGCCACTTCCAGCAGCCGCTGATTCCGGTGGACACCACCGTGGCCAACCTCATCGCCCACCAGTTGATCGGCGAGGACTTCGCCAACCAGCTGGATGAAGTGGTGCATCACTCGGTCGAAGAAATGCTCGATGACGAAAGCTTTGCCGTGGAGTCGGTCGAAGCCTATCGCAACACCCTCAGCAGCCCCGAGACCGGCGCAGCATGGAAGCGCTGGCCGTGCCTGTCACGCCAATTGAGCGTGGAGCTGGCGCTGTAACACGACGATTCGATCATTGACGGGGCGCAATGCGCCCCTCGATGGTTGCGGGCGCTTTCGGATCGATCGCCAATAGTGGCAAAATGCCTCAACCCCTTGTTTGAGGCATGGATGCTGAAGCTCTCCCTTTTTTCCCTGCGCCAGGCGCTGTTCGGCCTGTCAGTCGTACTGATCGCGTTGCTCGACCCCTTTGGTATCGCCAGCTCGACCGACGATGCCTCGTCGCGCTGGCTCAACCGCCTGTTGGCAGCTACCTACGCCGACAAGGGCCAGCAACAGGTCGTGGTGGTCTTGATCGACGATGACTACCTGCTGCGCAACGACACCTACTGGCCGCTGCCGTACAACGAGCAGAGCAAGCTGTTCAAACGCCTGCTGGCCTATGAGCCGGCGGCAGTGTTCGTCGACCTGCTCTACAGCCACGACCACTCGCGTGAAATCCCCGGGCAGCCCCCACGCATGGAAAGCCAGCTGCTGGCCAATGTGTTCGAACGCTATCGCCAGCAGGATATCCCGCTGTACCTGGCCGATACCGGCCTGCCGCGGGCAAGCGAAGGCGCGGTCAACACCCTGCCGCGCCTGGCCGAGGTCAGCACACCAGCGCTGGTGAGCTGGAGCGACTTCGGCAACCAGTACCCGCTCGCTGTGAAGACGCCCTTGGGCACGCTGGAAACTCCGGCCCTGCGCCTCTACCGCGACTATTGCCGCCACCAGGCATGCACAGACCTGCCCGCAGACCCCGCCAGGGCTGCCGAGCTTGCTCCGATGACCGTGCAATGGGGCGTGTACCGCTCGCCCGAGCAGGAAAAGGTCGCCGATGTCAGCACCTGCGATATTCCGGGATTGTTCGAGCAACTGAAGCAGGCGGTGTTCTGGAAGCTGGGCAAACAGGCACGGGCGACCTGCGCGTACACCCTGACGCTGTCGCCTACCGACCTTGAGGTCACCGACCCGGACGACCGCAAGCTGCTCGAATCACTGCTGCGCGGGAAGCTGGTCCTGGTCGGCGCGCAGATCGCTGGCACCGGCGACCTCACCCAATCTGCGCTGCACGGCAAGATTCCCGGCGTCTACTGGCATGCCATGGCCCTGGACAACCTGATCAACTGGGGCATGAACTACTACCGGGCCACGCCCAGCCTCGCCGACCTCGGCATTCCGGCAGGCTCCGTCGATGTGCTGGATATCCTCGAACTGCTACTGCTCGGCGGCATCACCCTGCTCAAGGGCAGCCTGGACGCCCCGCTGTTCACCCGCGCGCTGTTCATCCAACGGCGTCGCCCAAGGCTGCGGCCACTGGCTGCCTGGGCCTTGGTACTCGCCGCCATCGTCCTGCTCAGTTGCGGGCTTTGGCACTACAACTACACGCCCGCCAACGTGCTCGGCCTGTTGCTGTTGTCGCTCACGTTGTTCAGCGCAAGGATCCAGGCCCTGTTCGCCAACAGGGCCTGACACCCGGAATTTCTCTATCAAAGGACCCCAGAGATGATCAAGAGCTCCCTATTGCTGCTGTCGCTGCTGGTCAGCCAGAGTGTGATGGCCACCCCCGAGCCGGTAGTCGAAGCCTGGCTGCGCAAGTCGGTGGCAGTGCTGGACGACCAGGGCAAATCGCTGCGCCAGGTCGACAGCAGCAGCCTGCCAAAAGCGCCCAAGGTGCTGCAGTACAACAAGGAGCTGGACATCATCCAGGTAGGCCTGCCCGAGGGTAACGTCTGGATGGACACCATGGCGGTACGGGTGAACCCGCCGTTGAACATCGTCAAGTTCCCCTGCCAGACCCTGCAAAGCGGCTATTCCGACGACCACCAGAACAACTCGACCATCGGCTACGGCGCCGGGTGCAAGAAATGAGTGCGGGCAAGCTCAAGGGCGTCGCTGCCGCCCTGTCGCTGGCAATGCTTGGCGGCTGCAACACGCTCAATGGGGCCAACGACGCCTTGCAGAACCTGGTCGGCCCCTCGACCCAGTCGCGGCTGGACGGGCGTTATGTCGATCATCAGGACGTGCGTTCGTATTATCGGCTCGACCCACAGAAAACCCAGCAACTGCGCTTGAGCTTCGACGGCCGGGCGATTCCCGCCGACGAGATCCGCCAGCAGAACCTGGTGCGCATCCCGGCCCTGGAGAGCTATCTGCAAGGTATCGTCAACCGCCTGGCCAAAGGCTGGCCGGGGCAGGCACCGAACCTGCAGGTACGCATCGTCGACAGCTACGCCTTCGGCCCCTCGGCCGACCCCTACGGCAACCTGTTCGTGCCGCTGGGCATGCTCGACAACGTCGAGAGCGAGGATGAAATCGCGGCCATGCTCGGCCACGAGATGAGCCACGTGCTGCTGCGCCATCATGATCGCCGGGCAGCGTTCCAGGAGCAGAAACAGTTGCTCACCAACATCACCACCACGGTGGTGATCGCAACCGTGGCAAAGAATACCGGACGCAACAAGCAGACCGGCGCGCTGTTCAGCAAGGACCCGGTGGGTACGCAGAAGGCCATCGGCAATACCGTGCTCTACACCTCGCTGGCCAACAGCTTCTCGGACAATGTCTGGAGCACCGCCTGGGGCCGCACCCAGGAAGACCAGGCTGACCTGCTCGGCGCCGACCTGATGATCCGCGCCGGCTACGCGCCGCGGGCTTCGAGCGTCAGCCTGCAACGCCTGGAAGACTTCCAGGGCAAGCAGAAGCCTTTGCTCGCAAGCTTCCTGCAAGAGCGCCAGACGGCGATGACCGACTCGCTGAAAAAGCTCGACCTCAACCGCACCACCCAGGAACTTCAGACCCTGCTCAACCAGGGCTTGGGCACGGCATTGAACGCCACCGGCCAGTACCTGACCCGCTCGCACATGTCGCCGATCCAGCGAGACGAAGAACTGCGCCAGTATCTGGACCGCGAATACCAGCAACAGACCCAGGCGCGGGTAAACCGTCGCACCTGGCCGCAGGTGCGCGATTCGGCGACGGTGCAGCGTTCGCTGCAGGCTTACCGTGACGCCTACGCAGCCACCGCCGCACTGGAGCAGAAGAAGACCCGCGAAGCCGAGGCCTTCGTCAGCCGTGCGCTGGCGTCTCCTGTCGGTAACCAGCCAGGCATCCGGCGTGCGGCTTTCGCCGTGCATTCGGCGCAGGGCAACGGCCGCGCGGCCCTCGCCGACCTGCAGGGCATCCAGGACTGGTCGCTGGCAAGCCCGATGGTCTATGACTTGATCATCGGTCATCACCTGCGCAACCGCGATCCCCAGGCAGCGCTGGGGATGATCGACAAGGCCGAACAGAACCTGGGCTCAGAGGAGTTGTTCATCACCGAGAAGCTGCTGGCCAGTCGTCAACTCAAGGCCGATGACCAGGTAAAGCAGGTACTGCGCAAATGCGAGCAGTACCCCAGCCGTAAAGAAGGCTGTCGCAAGCTGGTGCCCAAGTCGGCCTGAGACTTGGGCACACGACGCCTCAGACCTGCGCGCTGCGTCGCAAGCGGCCCTCGATGCGCCGCTTGAGCCCGCGCTGCTCGATGGACAGACGTGAGCCGGCGGCGCGGCTCGCGCGCCCCCAGTCCTCGAGCAGCTCCAGCACCGAGTGGTCGATGTAGCTCAGGTTCGCCAGCGGTACATGCAGATGCGTCCCGGCAGGCACGCTTTCCAGCACCTGGGTCAGGGCAGGCACCTTGAGGAAGGTGGCCGCACCGCTCAGGCGCAGCTCCATGTGCCCATGGCGCGGCAGCTCGACCAGGTTGATCTTGAGGCGCGCCGCCTTGAACGCCAGCTTGAGCAAGGTCAGGGCAAAGCCCAGCAGCACCCCGGTCAGCAGGTCGGTGAAGATGATCGCCAGCGCCGTGGCGGCGTAGGTGAACATCGGCATCCGGCCATAGCGCCCGAGGCCGCGGAAGGCCTTGAAATCGACCAGCTTGATACCGGTGTACACCAGCACGCCCGCCAGGCTTGCCACCGGAATCTGCTGCAGCACGCTGCTCAGCACCACCACGAACGCCAGCAACCACAGGCCATGCAGGATCGCCGAGGCGCGAGTCTTTGCCCCGGCCTGAACGTTGGCCGAACTGCGCACGATCACGCCGGTCATCGGCAATGCCCCCAGCACACCGCACAGCATGTTGCCGATACCTTGCGCCGACAGCTCCCGGTCGAAATCCGAACGCTGGCCGTTGTGCATGCGATCCACCGCCGCAGCCGACAGCAGCGTCTCGGCGCTGGCGATGAAGGCCAGGGCGAAGGCGGCCACCAGCAAGGTTGGATCGGCCAGTTTGAGCAGGTCGTCCGGACGGATCCAGTCGATCGCCTCCGACAGGTCTGCAGGCACCTGCACACGGTTGACCGGCAGCGCCAGCCAGATGCTGATCGCGGTCATCGTCGCCACGCCCAGCAAGGCACCGGGGATGAAGCGCAGGCGCTGCGGGCGCCAGCGTTCCCAGCCCCACATCATCGCGATGGTGCCCAGACCCAGAGCGCCGGCCTGCCAGCCATTGCCGGCGGCTTCAAACGGTAATGCCGAGGCCAGGGTCGCGGGGAAGCCCAGCAGGTTCTCGACCCCCGAGGGCTGTGGCGCGCTGTCGAACATGACATGCACCTGCGACAGCACGATCAGCACGCCGATACCGGCCAGCATGCCGTACACCACCGCCGGTGCAGTGACGCGAAACCAGCAGCCCAGGCGCAGCCGCCCGGCCAGCAACTGCAACAGGCCTGCCAGCAGCAGGATCGGCCCGAGCATGGCCACGCCATGCTGGCGCACCAGCTCGAACACCAACACCGCCAGGCCTGCGGCCGGGCCGCTCACCTGCAGGGGCGAGCCGGCCAGGAAGCCCACGACGATGCCACCGATGATCCCGGTGATCAGCCCCTTGGCGGGCGGCATGCCCGAGGCGATCGCGATGCCCATGCACAGCGGCAGGGCCACCAGGAACACCACGACCGAAGCCAGCAACTCTCGCGGCAAGGCCGCTTTTATCTGTGTCATGTTCACCATAACGCTCCTTTTCTGATTCACGGCCATTCCACTGGCCGACGGCACGGGGATCCCTGAATCGCGCGCAGGCGCGGGCCGCCAGCAGGATTGCCGGCAAGTAGGTCAGGGAAATTCAAGGCAGCAGAAAGCCCTGCCGCGCCTGGTGGGCGCAGCCGGCTATCAAGGTTTCTTCAGGTGTTGGGGTCGCTTAGTAGCGGCCTCTCGGAGTTGCGCACGGCACTGGCTCGCCAGCAGCCAGGGGCAGGAAGCTGTCGCTCGCGGCGTCGTAGGCTTCGATGCGGCTGGTTTCGATATCGTAGATCCAGCCGTGAATGTAGAGCTGTCCGGCCGCCAGGCGCGAGGCGACCGAAGGGTGGGTACGCAGGTGATGCAACTGAGCGATGACGTTTTCCTTGGTCAGCACCTGCATGCTCTCGTGTTCCGTTTCGCACGAGCAGTTGCTCTCGACCACAGTACGCGCCACTTCGGCGTGGCGCAGCCAGGCGGAAACGGTCGGCATCTTGGTCAGCGACTGCGGGTTGAGCACCGCGCGCATCGCACCGCAGTCGGAGTGGCCGCAGACGATGATGTGGTGAACGCCCAAGGCCAACACGGCGTATTCGATGGCGCTGGAAACACCGCCGTTCATCTGCCCGTAGGGCGGTACCACGTTGCCGACGTTACGGGTCACGAACAGATCGCCCGGCGAGCTCTGGGTGATCAGTTCAGGCACGATGCGCGAGTCAGCGCAGGTGATGAACATCGCGCGCGGCTTCTGCGCGGTGGCGAGCTTCTTGAACAACTCCTGCTGCTCGGGGAAAACGTCATGGTGAAACTTCAGGAAGCCGTCGACGATGTGCTTCAGGGCGGCATCGGCGCTCTCGGCGGGAGCGGCCGGAACGGGCTTGGATGGGTCCTTGACGGGCATGATTCATCCTCTTGACGGTTTGTAGGTAAGTTCCATTTTACCGGGGAAAGATTCTGGCTATGCGGAGAATTAGATGACGCGCACAGGTAATAAATCACAGTCGCTGTGGACTGACTTCCTACGCTAGCGGAGAAAACTTAACTGAAACTGAATTCGGAGGCTCTAGAACGGGCGTTCCAGGTTTTCGAGGGGAGGCTTTGATAATAGCAAAAAAGCATCAGCCGCCAATACCCTCCAATGAAATTATTGGTAGGTATGAGTCAGGTTACAGGGTAGTGGAACTGTACGGTGATGGCCTCTTCGTGGGTGAACCCGCTCCTGCAAGACCTTCAGCGTCTCAAAACAATGCCATCTGCCCGCCTGGTGGGCAGAAGGCACTGCAATCGAGCGACACATGCTCCCGCCCTTCAAACCCCAACTGCCGCGAAGCCTTGCGAAAACGCTGCGCCAGCAGCTCGGCAAAGACTCCTTCACCCCGCATCCGCGCGCCAAAGCGGCTGTCATACAGCTCACCACCCCGGCTCTGACGAATCAGGCTGAGCACGTGGGCCGCACGCTGCGGATAATGGTCCTGCAACCACTGTTCGAACAACGGCGCCACCTCCAGCGGCAGGCGCAGCATCATGTAGGCGGCGCTCTGCGCGCCAGCTTCCTTGGCGGCCTGAAGCAGGTGCTCCAGTTCGCTGTCGTTGATCATCGGGATCATCGGCGAACACAGCACCCCCACCGGCACACCCGCCTCGCGCAACACGCGGATCGCCCGCAGGCGCGCCTTGGGTGCCGCCGCGCGGGGCTCGAGGGTGCGTTTGAGTTCGTCGTCGAGGGTGGTCAGGCTGATCATCACCCGCGCCAGGCGCTGGCTGGCCAGTTCGCTCAAGAGGTCCAGGTCTCGTAGCACCAGCGAGCCCTTGGTGACGATGGTCACCGGATGGCGGTAGCGCAGCAGCACCTCGAGCAGGCGACGGGTCAACTGATGCTCGCGCTCTATGGGCTGGTAGGGGTCGGTGTTGGCGCCGAGGTTGATCGGGGCGCAGACATAGCCCGGCTTGCTCAACTGCTGTTCGAGCACCTCGGCGGCATTGGTCTTGGCGATGAGCTTGGTCTCGAAGTCGAGGCCGGGGGAGAGGTCCCAATAGGCGTGGCTGGGCCGGGCGTAGCAATAGATGCAGCCGTGTTCACAACCGCGGTAGGGGTTGATCGAACGGTCGAAGGGCAGGTCGGGCGAGGTATTGCGGGCGATGATGGTCTTGGCGGTTTCGATCCGCACCTCGGTGCCCTGGGTGAGAGGGACTTCCTGGTGCCAGCCGTCGTCCTCGACCACCGAATGGCTGGGGGCGAAGCGGTTGTGCGGGTTGGTGGCAGTACCGCGACCGCGGACTGGGGTTGGTTTCATGGTGGAAAACCCGAATTGCTGTATATGCATACAGTAATCCGGGTTTGCACAGAAGACCAGTGCCGTCAGGCGGACGGGGTCAATCCGGCTTCTTGAGCTTCGGATTCGGGAAGAACTGAACCGTCTGCACCTTTACCGGCTCGGCCTTGACCGCTTGCTGGTTTACCCGGGTACCGAGCTCCTTGGGCACCGACAAGCCCTGCTCGTTGAGGGTGTCGGTGAAGCCGCAGGCCACACACTCGCGGTGTGGCACGCCGTCTTCGTTCCACATCATCAGCTTGTCGGGCTCGCTGCACGCCGGGCATACCGCCCCGGCGATAAAGCGCTTCTTGGTCTTGATCACGCCGCCCTCACTCATGCCGCCGCATCCTCGGTCAGGCCACTATGACGCAGCAGCGCATCGATGGAAGGCTCACGACCACGGAAATCGACGAACAGCACCATTGGCTCGCGCGAACCGCCCCGAGCCAGGATCGCCTCGCGGAACGCGCGGCCAGTCTCGGCATTGAGCACGCCTTCTTCCTCGAAGCGCGAGAAGGCGTCGGCCGACAGCACTTCGGCCCACTTGTAGCTGTAGTAGCCCGCCGCATAGCCGCCGGCGAAGATGTGCGCAAAGCTGTTGGGGAAGCGGTTGTAGGCCGGCGGACGCATCACCGTGACCTCATCGCGCACGCCCTCGAGCACCTGCAGCACACTGCGGCCGTCGCCATGGGTGGCGTGCAGCTCGAAGTCGAACAGCGAGAACTCCAGCTGGCGCACCATCATCATCCCGGACTGGAAGTTCTTCGCCGCCAGCATCTTGTCCAGCAGGTCCTGGGGCAGCGGCTCGCCGGTCTCGTAGTGACCGGAGATCAGTGCAAGACCTTCAGGCTCCCAGCACCAGTTCTCCATGAACTGGCTCGGCAGCTCGACCGCGTCCCAGGCCACACCGTTGATGCCCGACACGCCGGCATGCTCAATGCGGGTGAGCAGGTGGTGCAGGCCGTGGCCGAACTCGTGGAACAGCGTGGTGACTTCGTCGTGGGTGAGCAGCGCCGGCTTGCCCGGTGCAGCCGGGGTGAAGTTGCACACCAGGTTGGCCACCGGGCTCTGCAAGGCGCCTGCCGCGGTGCGGCGACGGTCGCGGGCACCGTCCATCCAGGCGCCGCCGCGCTTGTTGGCTCGGGCGTAAAGGTCGAAGAAGAAGCGCCCGACGTGCTGGCCGTTCTCCTTGATCTCGAACAGGCGCACGTCCGGGTGCCAGGCGTCGAAGCCCTTGAGTTCGGCGATTTCGATGCCGTACAGGCGCTGGACGATGCTGAACAGGCCGCTCAGCACCTTGTCGATCGGGAAGTAGGCACGCAGGGTTTCCTGCGACACGCTGTAGCGCTGCTCACGCAGCTTCTCGCCGTAATAGCCGGCGTCCCAACTGGCCAGCTCCGGGGTGCCCTGCTCGGCGGCGTAGGCCTTGAGCTGCTCCAGGTCCTGGGCCGCGAACGGCTTGGAGCGCTTGGCCAGGTCACGCAGGAAGCTCAGCACCTGGTCGCTGGATTCGGCCATCTTGGTGGCCAGGCTCAGCTCGGCGTAGTTGGCGTAGCCCAGCAGCGCGGCCAGTTCCTGACGCAGGTCGAGGATCTCGGCCATCACCGGGCCGTTGTCGAACTGCCCGGCGTTCGGGCCCTGGTCGGACGCGCGGGTGCAGTAGGCGGCGTACAGTTCTTCGCGCAGGGCGCGGTCGCTGGCGTAGGTCATCACCGCGTAGTAGCTGGGGAATTCCAGCGTGATCAGCCAGCCGTCGAGGCCTTTGGCCTGGGCAGCGGCGGCCATCTGCGCCTTGGCCGATTCGGTCAGGCCGTCCAGCGCGGCTTCGTCGGTGACGTGCTTGGTCCAGGCCTGGGTGGCGTCGAGCAACTGGTTGGAGAAGCGGCTGCCCAGTTCGCTGAGCTTGCTCTGCACTTCGGCGTAGCGCTGCTGCTTGTCGGCCGGCAGGTCGATGCCCGACAGACGGAAGTCACGCAGGGCGTGCTCGAGAATAGTCTTCTGCGCCACGTCGAAACTGGCGGCCTCGGCGCTGTTGGCCAGCGCCTGGTAGGCATCGAACAGGGCGCGGTTCTGCCCCATCTCGGTGGAATAGGCGCTCAGCGCCGGCAGGCACGACTCGTAGGCCTCGCGCAGTTCCTTGCTGTTGCACACCGCATTGAGGTGGCTGACCGGGCTCCAGGCCGCGCCCAGGCGGTCGTTGAGTTCGTCCATCGCCAGCACCAGGCCGGCCCAGGAGGGATTCTTGCCCTGCTGCGCGAGGATATCGGCGATGGCCTTGCGGTTGTCGGCCAGGATCTGCTCGATCGCCGGCAGCACGTGTTCGGCGCGGATTGCGGAGAAGGGTGGCAGGTCGTGGGACTGCAGAAGCGGGTTGTTCGCACTCACGGTTTGGATACCTTGGCAGGAGAAACACGGGACCATCTTAATTACAATCGACGCCGACCGCAGCAGGCAGCCTGCCTATCGGCATTGCAGAGGGACACTATCATGGCCATCCGGACCTTCCGGGAACACACGCCGAAAGTCGGCCCACGCGCCTTCGTCGACCGTTCGGCGGTGGTGATCGGCGACGTGCAGATCGGTGAAGACAGCTCGGTCTGGCCGCTGACCGTGGTGCGCGGCGACATGCACCGCATCCGCATCGGCGCGCGCACCAGCGTGCAGGATGGCAGCGTGCTGCACATCACCCACGCCGGCCCCTTCAACCCGGACGGCTTCCCGCTGATCATCGGCGACGAAGTGACCATCGGTCACAAGGTGATGCTGCACGGCTGCACACTGGGCAACCGGATCCTGGTCGGCATGGGCAGCACTATCATGGATGGCGCCATCGTCGAGGACGAGGTGATCATCGGCGCCGGCAGCCTGGTACCGCCCGGCAAGCGCCTGGAGAGCGGCTACCTGTATGTCGGCAGCCCGGTAAGGCAGGCCCGGCCGCTGAACGAAAAAGAACGCGCGTTCTTCCCCTACAGCGCCAGCAACTACGTGAAGCTCAAGGACCAGCACCTGGCCGAAAGCTACGATCAACCGGAATGACGCATTCGCGGGCAAGCCCGCTTCCCCAGGCTCTTTGATTATCCTGTGGGAGCGGGGCTTGCCCGCGAAGCAGTCGACGCAAGACTTGAGTGGAACCGCATACATGCACCAGCAAAACATTCTCTTCGACCTTGACGGCACCCTTACCGACCCACGCCTGGGCATCACCCGCTCGATCCAGTACGCCCTGGCCAAGCTGGGTATCGACGAGCCCGACCTGACCCGCCTCGAGCACTTCATCGGCCCACCCTTGCTGCAGGCCTTCATGCAGTTCTACGGCTTCGACGAGGGCAAGGCCTGGGAGGCGGTCAACTTCTACCGCGAGCGTTTCCGGGTCACCGGTCTGTACGAGAACCTGGTGTTCGACGGTGTGCCGGAACTGCTGCAAGCGCTCAATGGCCAGGGCCGCACCCTGTACGTCGCAACCTCCAAGCCTTGGGAGTTCGCTCGCGAGATCGCCCGCCACTTCGCCTTCGACCGGCATTTCAAGGTGATCTACGGCAGTGAGCTGGATGGCACCCGCACCAACAAGGTCGAGCTGATCCGCCACCTGCTGGACGAAGAACGCCTGGACCCGGCGCAGACCCTGATGATCGGCGACCGCAAGCACGACCTGATCGGCGCCCGCAGCAATGGCCTGCAGGCTGTAGCGGTGGGCTACGGGTTCGGCAGCCGCGAAGAGCTGGTGGCCGAGGCGCCGGAGTTTCATTTCGACACAGTGGCAGATTTGCACCGGGCGTTCATCAAGGCTTGATGGCCACGGGGCCGCGCGCGGCCCCGGCATATCACGGCTGTGCCATCAACCGCTGCAAGGCCGCTTTTCGCTGATCGATCGGCTGCTGCCCCAAGTGCTCGACCCGCTGATAGAACAGCGTCCAGTCCCCGCCTGCCTCACGAAACAACGCCGCAAACGCCGGCACCCACTGGTCATACAGGCCGAACGGCAGCAGCTTGGCGTTGCTCATCGGCCCATACACCCAGGCGTCATAACGGCGATCACCGGCCCAGTCCCGATCGCGCAGCTCGCGGTATTCACGTCGCAATCGCGCGAACTCGGCCTGCTTGGCCACCCGCTTGTCGGCATCAGCAAGCGTCCCGGCATAGAGCGCCTGCAGGCGCTCGCGACTCGCCAGCACCAGGCGGATGAACTGTTCACGCTGCCGCGCCCCATCCTCGTGAGCCGCCGCAAGCCCGCGCGCCATGCGCCATTGCCGCGTGCCCTCCTGTTCGACGAAGGTGGCGAAGGACTCGTTGAATTCGGTGTCGTCCTTCACGTAGAAGCGCTGGTGCGCCAGCTCGTGAAAGATCAGCGTGGCCAGGCGCTCCTCGCCCCAGCCCACCATCGACGAGAGGATCGGATCGTCGAACCAGCCCAGGGTCGAGTAAGCCTCGACACCCCCGACGTACACATCCAGCCCCTCCTCGCGCATCAGCGCTGCCGCGCCGCGCGCCGCACCCTGGCGGTAGTAGCCGCGGTAGGCGACGCAACCGGCGATGGGGAAGCAGTGTGTGACCGGCTGCAGCGACAACTCCGGCGTGGCGAACACATTCCACACCACATAAGGCCGGCCAAGATCGGCGTACACCCGGTAGCTACGGTTGTCCGGCAGCTTCAGGTGCTCGCTGGCGAAGGTGCGGGCCTGTTCGGCATGCAGCAGACGCTGGCGCAGCCGTTCGTCAGTCGCAGGATCGGCCAGCATGCGCTCTACCGGCTGGCGTGCACGCAGCAGTTGCCATTGCCCTTCGGCCAGTTGGCCGTAGTAGCCGAGGCTGCCGCAACCGCTCAGCAGGAGCGCGGCCAGCAGCGGAACAAAAGGGCTGAAAACGCGGTCGAGAGCCCGGTGGCCTGAGCGCTGTAGCAGAAAAAGTCGAAACATCAGGGCTGTTCATCCCGCTCAAGGCCTGTGCGTTCCAAGACTATCTCGCCAGGGGACCCTTTCGCCATGCGTACACTGTTTGCCGTCGGCACCTTCGGGCTGCTGAGCGCCTGCTCCACCTTGCCCGACCCCGATCCCAACCAGGCCTGGATCGACCTCGCCCGCGACGACGACACCTCGCTGCACGCCGTGCAGGTGGACGAGCGCGACTGGGCCGACAACCGCTATTTCGAAGTGCCGCCGGGTAGCCATGAACTGACGGTGCGTTACCAGTTTCCAGTCTCCCCGAGCAATATCGGCCCGGTCGACGAGCCACTGTGGCGCGACTGCCAACTGAACCTGACCTTCAAGGACTTCAGCGCCGGTCAGCGCTACAGCCTGCAAGCCGGCAGCATTGGCTTGCGCCCTTGGGTGAAACTCTATGACGGACAGCAGAAACTGATCGGCCAAGGCCTGCCAGCGGGCTGTCAGCGCACCTGATCAGCGCTATGCTTGTAACCTGTGACCCGCAAGCGGAGTGTCCTCATGCGCCAGCCCATGATGCTGATCGCCCTCAGTGCACTGGGGGCTTGCGCCAGCCCCTTGCCACCCAAAGACCCGGCCCAGGCCTGGGTTGATCTCTACACCGTCACCCCCGGCCGCACCATCATGGCCGACAAGCTCGATGGCAAACGCCTCGACGACGGCCGCTACTTCCAAATCACGCCGGGCCGCCACGAACTGGTGGTGCGCTTCGACTACGAGCTGACTGCCGGGCTTTTCACCACCAGCCCGACCGAGCGCACCTGCTACCTGACCGTGCGCTTCGACAACTTCAAGGCCGGCGAACGCTATCGCCTCGAAGCCCGGGCCCCGGCGATGCAGCCGCAGGTATACCTGTACGACGCCAATCGCCAGGTGCTGGTAGACGAGCCAAGCAACATCTTCTGCATTCCATGAACAACGGGGTCGCACTGCGACCCCGCTGCAACGACCGCTATTGGTCGTTCTTCTGGTAGATGATCTTCTTGGTCCCGCCATCGCAGCTGCCAACGACCATGTTCTGATCACTGACTTCGCTGTTCGGTACGATTTCCAGGGTGTAGGAAGGCACCCCAGCCGCCTGGATCTTCGCCTCGATCTCGGTCTTGAGCTCCTCGCACGGCTTGACTGCCGCCAGCGCGGAGGTGGCCAGCAACGAAGCCAGCACGGCGAATGCTACGCGGATCATGGAACGGCTCCTCAAAGGGCAGGCATGCTGCCGACCCTTCCAGACTACAGCAAGCAACGCCTCACCTACGAGAGCAGCGTCGCATCCAGGCTGATCGTCGCGTTGAGTACCTTGGACACCGGGCATCCCGCCTTGGCCTTGTTGGCGATCTCCTGGAACTGCGCCTCACTGGCACCGGGCACCTTGGCCTTGAGGGTGAGGTGCACGGCGGTGATGGCAAAGCCATCGGCCTGCTTGTCGAGGCTGACTTCAGCGATGGTGTCGATGCGTTCAGGCGTCAGCCCGGCCTCACCCAGCATCATCGATAGCGCCATCGAGAAGCAGCCCGCATGGGCCGCGCCGATCAGCTCCTCGGGGTTGGTCCCAGGCGATCCCTCGAAGCGGGTATTGAAGCCATAGGGGTTCTGCTTGAGGGCGCCACTCTCGGTGGACAGCAGGCCCTTGCCATCCTTGAGCCCTCCCTGCCAGATCGCCGATGCTGTCTTTTTCATGATGCCTCCTGGATGTTCAGTGGGTGTCACTACGGATTCTGAGGACACTGCCTACAGCAAGTTCAGATCAATCCATAGCCAACCATTGAATCCATCGCCGGGTGCCCATACAGAGTCACAAAGGCCCTTGGCCAATCACTTTCCTGCGGAGGCTCCGATGACGCAGCTGCGCGACCTGAAGATATCCACCCTCGACCTGGTGCCCGTGCGCGCCGATGCCGGCCCAGCCCAGTCGCTACGCAACTCGCTGGACCTGGCGCAGCATGTGGAGCGTTTGGGCTACAACCGATTCTGGGTGGCCGAGCACCACAACATGGACGGCATCGCCAGCTCGGCGACCTCGGTGCTGATGGGCTATCTCGCCGGCGGGACCTCGCGCATCCGCATCGGCTCGGGCGGGGTGATGCTGCCCAACCATGCGCCGCTGGTGATCGCCGAGCAGTTCGGCACCCTGGCCAGCCTCTATCCCGGTCGCATCGACCTGGGCCTGGGCCGCGCGCCCGGCTCCGACCAGATGACCGCCCGCGCCCTGCGCCGCGAGCGCTCTGGCAGCGCCGACGACTTCCCCGATGATGTCGAGGAACTGTCGCGCTACCTCGGCCCGCGCACCGACGATCAGAAAGTCATCGCCGTGCCCGGCCACGACACCGAAGTACCGATGTGGCTGCTGGGTTCGAGCCTGTTCAGCGCGCAACTGGCCGGCATGCGCGGCATGCCCTACGCCTTCGCCTCGCATTTTGCGCCGCGCTACATGCATGAGGCGATCCGCATCTATCGCGACCATTTCAAGCCATCGACGACGCTGGACAAACCCTACGTGATGCTGGGCATCCCGATGGTGGTGGCGGACAGCGACGAGAAGGCCGAATACCTGGCGACCTCGGTCTACCAGCGCATCCTCGCGCTGATCCGCGGCCAGAGCCTGATGCAGCGCCCACCCGTGCAAAGCATGGACGGGCTATGGCTACCCCATGAGCGTGATGCAGTGGGGAGCTTCCTCGGGCTGGCGATGATCGGTAGCCCGCAGAAGGTACGGGCGAAGGTGGAGGTGCTGCTGGAGCAGACCGGCGCGGATGAGCTGATCTTTACCTGCGACCTGTATGAACATGCGGACCGGCTACGCTCGTACGAGCTGCTGGCGCAGGCGTTGAAGGGCGAGTAAATGCCACCTGTGGGAGGGCGTGCGCCGCGAAAAAAACGTGTGGCCTGTACACAGCAACGCGGTGTCTTTTTCGCGGGTAAACCCGCTCCCACACTTACAGCGTTCGGTTGAGGTCAGCGTCGCCTCAACCCCGGCGATAGACGATTTCCTTGGTCCCGGCCTCGCAACTGCCAATCACCTTGCCGGCCGGCGTGCCCTTGTCGACGATCTCCAGCGTATATCCCTGGACTCCCTTGGCATCGAGCTTGGCTGCAATTTCGCTCTTGAGCTCCTCGCACGGCTTGCCCGCCGCCATGGCACCACCGGCCAGCATCATCAGGCCCACTGCCAGAAACACTTTCTTCATCGTTACCGTTCCTTATGCGGATCAAAAAAGCAGAATAGGGCGCCGGCATGTACCGGTGCCCCATGGAAGTCATACGCCATAAAGCAGGAACAGGCTATCCCCGCACTGTTTCAACTGTTGGCGATGCGGAACCCGACCTTGAGCGTGACCTGGAAATGCGCGGCCTTGTTGTCACGGATGTGACCACGTGTTTCGACCACCTCGAACCACTCCAGGTGCTTGATGCTCTTGCCGGCTTCGGCGAGGGCATTGTTGATCGCATCTTCGATACTCGAGGGCGAGGAACCGACGAGTTCAATCTTCTTGTAGGTGTGATGATCGGACATGAGCGCTCTCCTTGAATGATGTGCTGGATTGAGCCTAGCAGCGCAGGCCCGGTTTACCTGCGAGCCATCGCCTCGGGTGAAAGTTCGATCGCACTTTCGCCACATCGCGCAGTCGCACTCTTTACACCCTACTCAGCGAAGGAGAGTCCACATGGCCCGTAACGCACTGCGCAAGACCTCACTGGAAAGCATGGAAGCTGAGATCGAAAGCCTGCTCAAGACGCTGGAAGACCTCAAAGGCGATGCTTCGGAAGAAACGCAGAAAACCATGAAGGCGCTGCGCGGCAACGCCCAGAACGCTCTCAAGCATTCGCGCAGCCTGCTGACCGACGCCTACGAAGAAGTGAAGACCCGCACCCGGGAAACCGGCATCGCAACCCGTGACTACGCCCAGGAACACCCCTGGACCACGGCTGGCGTGGCCGTTGGCGCATTGGGTCTGCTCGCCGCCTACCTGCTGTGCCGTCGCAACTAACCCTGCGCCTGCAACTCCCGGCGCAACCACTGCGCCAACTGCTCGGCGCGCCCATCTGCGGCGCGCCGCGGCACCCATAGCGCCAACGCCGCCGGCGTCGGCGAAAACCCCCACGGCGCCGCCAGGCGTCCCGCTCGCAGGTCGTCCGCCACCAGCGGTTGCGGCGCGATCGCCACCCCCAAACCGGCCACCGCTGCCTCCAGCAGGTAGTACAGGTGCTCGAATGCCTGGCCGAAGGTCAGCGCACTGGCATCCAGCCCTTGCTGCGCAGCCCAGGTCGGCCACGCCTGAGGGCGCGAGGTGGTGTGCAGCAGGGCCTCGCCCAACAGGGCACGCGCAGGGGCCTGGTGCAGACGCTCGAAGCCGGGAAAGTGCGGGCTGAGCACCGGCCCGATACGTTCCTCGGCCAGCACATGCACCTGCATGTCCGCGGGCCACGGCGGCTCGGCATACACCAGCAATGCATCCAACCCTGGGCGGCGCGGATCGAGATCCCCCTCTCCGGCCGACAAGTGCAGGCGCAGCTCAGGCAGATCGGCCTTCAAACGCCCGAGGCGAGGAATGAACCACCGCGCCAACAGGCTGCCGGAGCACCCCAGTACGAAGGGCGCATCGCTGACATCGCGGCTTAGTTCGGCGCACACACTGCGCAGGCGATCGAAGGCATCGAAGCTGGCATCACGCAGGCGAGTCCCGGCATCTGTGAGTTTGACGCCACGCCCATCCTTGACGAACAGGGCAACGCCCAAATGCTCCTCGAGCACCTTGATCTGCCGGCTCACCGCGCCGTGCGTCACGTGAAGCTGTTCGGCGGCCTGGCTGACGCTGTTCAGTCGGGCTGTGGCCTCGAAGGCGCGCAGGGCATTGAGGGGAGGGAGGTCCTGGGGCATTTGACTTGTGAGTTTTCCTGACGAGTTGTCGCAATCTTATCGGTTTTCAGCGGACGTTGCGCTGGGTAGAGTAGGCCCATCGATCAGTGGTGGCCTCTTCGCGGGCAAGCCCGCTCCCACAAGTGCAGTGCTGTATTGAGCATCACACCGTTTCTGTGGGAGCGGGCTTGCCCGCGAAGAAGGCAACACGATATCCAATCCAGACCCCTATGGAGCGCCCCATGTCCCAGTCCCAATACCGCCCCGGCCCTGACGCCAATGGCCTGTTCGGCTCGTTCGGCGGCCGCTACGTAGCCGAAACCCTGATGCCCCTGGTCCTGGACCTGGCCCGCGAATATGAAGCGGCCAAGGCCGACCCCGAGTTCCTCGAGCAACTCGCCTACTTCCAGCGCGACTACATCGGCCGCCCCAACCCGCTGTACTTCGCCGAGCGCCTGACCGAGCACTGCGGCGGCGCAAAGATCTTCTTCAAGCGTGAAGAACTCAACCACACCGGCGCGCACAAGGTGAACAACTGCATCGGCCAAGTGTTGCTGGCCAAGCGCATGGGCAAGAAGCGCCTGATCGCCGAGACCGGCGCCGGCATGCACGGCGTGGCCACCGCCACCGTCGCTGCGCGCTTCGGCCTGCCTTGCGTGATCTACATGGGCGCAACCGACATCGAGCGCCAGCAGGCCAACGTGTTCCGCATGAAGCTGCTGGGCGCCGAGATCGTTCCGGTCACCGCCGGCACCGGTACCCTGAAAGACGCCATGAACGAGGCCCTGCGCGACTGGGTCACCAACGTCGAAGACACCTTCTACCTGATCGGCACCGTGGCCGGCCCGCACCCTTACCCGGCGATGGTTCGCGACTTCCAGTCGATCATCGGCAAGGAAACCCGCGCCCAGTTGCACGAGAAGGAAGGCCGCCTGCCGGACAGCCTGGTCGCCTGCGTCGGCGGCGGCTCCAACGCCATGGGCCTGTTCCACAACTTCCTCGAAGACGAAAGCGTGCAGATCATCGGCGTCGAAGCCGGTGGCCATGGTGTGCACACCGACAAGCATGCCGCCAGCCTCAATGGTGGAGTCCCTGGCGTACTGCACGGCAACCGCACCTACCTGCTGCAGGACGACGATGGCCAGATCACCGATGCCCACTCGATTTCCGCAGGCCTGGACTACCCCGGCATCGGCCCCGAGCACGCCTACCTGCACGAAGTGAAGCGGGTCGAATACGTCAGCATCACCGACGACGAGGCCCTGGATGCCTTCCACGCCACCTGCCGCCTCGAAGGCATCATCCCGGCGCTGGAGAGCTCCCACGCCCTGGCCGAGGCGATCAAGCGCGCCCCGAGCCTGCCCAAGGATCACCTGATGGTCGTGTGCCTGTCCGGCCGCGGCGACAAAGACATGCAAACCGTGATGAACCACATGGCTGCCCAGGAGAAACAGGCATGAGCCGTCTTGAACAACGTTTCGCCGACCTGAAGGCCGAAGGCCGCTCGGCGCTGGTCACCTTCATCACCGCAGGCGACCCTGGCTACCAGGCCTCGCTGGAAATCCTCAAGGGCCTGCCCGACGCCGGCGCCGACGTGATCGAGCTGGGCATGCCCTTCACCGACCCGATGGCCGACGGCGTGGCGATCCAGCTCGCCACCCTGCGCGCCCTGGAAGCCGGCCAGACCCTGGCGAAAACCCTGGAGATGGTCCGCGAATTCCGCGTCGGCAACCAGACCACGCCGATCGTGCTGATGGGCTACTACAACCCGATCCATCGCTTTGGCGTGGAACAGTTCGTCGCCGAGGCGAAGGCCGTTGGCGTCGATGGCCTGATCATCGTCGACCTGCCGCCAGAGCACGACGCCGAGCTGGCAACCCCGGCCCAGGCCGCGGGCATCGACTTCATCCGCCTGACCACCCCGACTACCGACGACGTGCGTCTGCCACGCGTGCTCGAGCGCAGCTCGGGCTTCGTCTACTACGTGTCGGTGGCGGGTGTAACCGGTGCAGGCTCGGCGACCACCGAGCACGTCAAGGAGGCCATCGCCCGCCTGCGTCGCCATACCGACCTGCCGATCAGCGTCGGTTTCGGCATCCGCACGCCGGAGCAGGCTGCAGCGATCGCCAAGCTGTCCGATGGCGTGGTGGTGGGCTCGGCACTGGTCGACAAGATCGCCCAGGCCAAGTCACCCGAGCAGGCTGTGAGCGATGTACTGAGCCTGTGCTCGGCGCTGGCTGAAGGGGTGCGCGGCGCTCGGGGCTGACCCGGTAGCGCTTTCTTCACGGGTGAACCCGCTCCCACAGGAATGACACCGAACCCTGTGGGAGCGGGTTCACCGGCGAATCGATCACCGCTATTGCTTGAAGATCGACAGGTCCAATGGCCTGATCGCCCCCATCCAGATCGCATGATCGCGATGGTCCGCCAGCTCATCGCCGGTCAGTGGATGCAAAAACACCACCAAGCCCCTGCGATACAGCGCCAGCCACGGCAACACCACACCCACCACCTCCGGCCCGAAGGCCAGTTGGCAACTCCAGTCCGGGTGCGGGCCGACCGGTTTCTGGTGCATGCGGCCCATGGTCACGGGGAACAGCCGAGCCGCCTCTTCGCACAGTTGCCGGGCTTGTTCCTGGGTCGAGGCGTCGTAGTACACGTGAGCATGGTAGCCCTTGATCCTTTGCACGATAGCTCCTGAAATGCGGGGGGTTGCGGGTAGGACTATACGCCGGAGGGCCTCGTCGCGGGCCTGCTCCGTGACGGCATCACTGAGTCCCTCGCTCGCACTCCAGCCACTCCACGAACCGTTCGATCAACGCCCCACGCCGCTTGCGCGGGGGCAACACCACGTAATACCCACGCGACGAACGCAAACTCCCTTCCACCGGCCGGCACAGCAATCCCTGCTCGACCAACCCATCGACCAGATGCCCCCAACCAATCCCGACCCCTTGCCCGGCAATCGCGGCCTGGATCAGCAAGGTGTAGTTATCGAAGCGCAACTGCCCTGGTGGTGGCGGGCTGACCACGCCGAAACCGCGAAACACCCCCGCCCAGTCGAACCAGCCACTGGCCTGTTCACCGCGTAGATGCAACAAGGGCAATCGTTGCAAAGCCACGGCTGACAGGGGTTTGCCATCAGTCAGCCGAGGGCTGCAAACCGGAAAGACCTCTTCATCGAACAACCAGCGGCTTTCGCCCTGATGAAAGCGCCCGTCGCCAAACAGCACGGCCACATCGATATCGGGCCGCAGCATCCCCTGGCTGCGCTCGCCGGTCACCAGGCTCACGTCCACCTGTGGATAAGCCTCGTGAAAACGCTGCAGCCGGGGCATCAGCCAGAAGGCGGCAAAGGCGAAGTCGGTGGCCACCTGCAACACCTCGCGCTGCCCGCGACCGCTGGCCTCGGCAATGCCTTCATCCATCGCCTGCAAACCCTGGTGGACCTGCTCGAACAGCGACTGGCCCGCATCCGTCAGCGCGATACCCCGGTAGATCCGGTCGAACAGGCGCGTGCCCAACTGCGCCTCGAGCCGCTTGACCTGCTGGCTCACAGCCGGCTGAGTGGTGCCCAGCTCCAGTGCCGCCGCCGTAAAACCGCGCAGACGCGCCGCCGCCTCGAACACACGCAAGCTTTCCAGTGACATGCCCGCAAGGTGCTCAAACATAAGCTCAGCTAATCCCAGTCATTGCCCGCCATGGGCTTTACCCATGTTATCCACAGTCGCATCCTCGATCGCAAGCAATTCACATAACGTTCGACGATGGAAGGGCACCCCATGAAGCAACCCAATATCCTGTTCATCATGGCCGACCAGATGGCCGCGCCCATGCTGCCGATCTACAACCCCTCGCCGATCAGGATGCCCAACCTCGCCCGCCTCGCCGAACAGGCAGTGGTCTTCGATTCGGCCTACTGCAACAGCCCGCTGTGCGCGCCGTCGCGCTTCACACTGGTCAGCGGCCAGTTGCCCAGCCGTATCGGCGCCTATGACAACGCCGCCGACTTTCCCGCCGACATCCCCACGTACGCCCACTACCTGCGCCGCCTCGGCTACCGCACCGCGCTGTCGGGCAAGATGCACTTCTGCGGCCCTGACCAGTTGCACGGCTATGAAGAGCGCCTGACCAGCGACATCTATCCCGCCGATTTCGGCTGGGCGGTGAACTGGGACGCCCCCGAGGTGCGCCCGAGCTGGTACCACAACATGTCCTCGGTGCTGCAGGCCGGGCCGTGCGTGCGCACCAACCAGCTGGATTTCGACGAGGAAGTAGTGTTCAAGGCGCAGCAGTACCTGTACGACCACGTTCGCGAGGATGACGGTCGCCCGTTCTGCCTGACCGTCTCGATGACCCACCCGCACGACCCCTACACCATCCCCCGGCGCTACTGGGATCTCTACGAGTCTGTGGATATCCCCCTGCCACGCGACGAAATCGCCCAGGACCAGCAAGACCCTCACTCGCAGCGCCTGCTAAAGGTCTATGACCTGTGGAACAAGCCGCTGCCTGTGGACAAGATCCGCGACGCGCGCCGCGCCTACTTCGGCGCCTGCAGCTACATCGACGACAACATCGGCAAGCTGCTGCAGACCCTCGAGGATTGCGGCCTGGCCGACGACACGCTGATCGTGTTCTCCGGCGACCATGGCGACATGCTTGGCGAGCGCGGGCTCTGGTACAAGATGCACTGGTTCGAGATGTCGGCGCGGGTGCCGCTGCTGGTCCATGCGCCCAAGCGTTTCGCCGCGGCGCGGGTCAGTGCCAGCGTGTCCACCTGTGACCTGCTGCCGACCCTGGTCGAGCTGGCAGGCGGGGCTGTGGATAACAGCCTGCACCTGGACGGCCGCTCGCTGCTCGGCCACTTGCAAGGGCAGGGCGGGCACGATGAGGTGATTGGCGAATACATGGCCGAGGGTACGGTCGGGCCGCTGATGATGATTCGGCGTGGCGCGTACAAGTTCGTGTACAGCGAAGACGACCCGTGCCTACTCTACGACCTGAGCCGCGACCCGCACGAGCGGGAGAACCTCACCGGCAGCCCGGACCACCAGGGCTTGCTGCAGGCATTTGTCGATGAAGCCAGGCAACGCTGGGACGTTTCCAGCCTGCGCCAGCAGGTGCTGGCCAGCCAACGCCGCCGCCGTCTGGTGGCCGAGGCCCTGGCCATCGGCAAGCTGAAAAGCTGGGATCACCAACCCTTGGTCGACGCCAGCCAACAGTACATGCGCAACCATATCGATCTCGATGACCTCGAGCGCAAGGCACGTTATCCACAGCCCGCACCCATGGATTGAGAAGAGAGGCCGCCATGCAGAAGTTCTCCACCGCCGTGATCGCCCTGGCCCTGGGCCTGAGCGCCCTGACCGCCCAAGCGGCCGACAGCGACACGCAATGCAGCACCGTCAAACTGGCTGACCCCGGTTGGAGCGATATCGCTTCCACCAACGCCATCACCCGCCTGCTGTTCGAAAGCCTGGGCTACCAGGTGAAGATCGACAGCCTTGCTGTACCGATCATCTATGGCGGCCTGAAAGACGGCCGCGTGGATGCCTTCCTCGGCAACTGGATGCCCGCGCAGCAGGGCTTTCATGACAAATTCATCGCCACCGGCGACGTGAAACAATTGTCGCGCAACCTCGAAGGCACCGAGTTCACCCTGGCAGTGCCCGACTACGTGTGGAATGCCGGCATCAAGGACTTCGCCGACCTGCAGAAACACGCCGAGCAGTTCGACAAGAAACTCTACGGCATCGGCTCCGGCGCGCCGGCCAACCTGTCGCTCAAGGAAATCATCGACAAGAATGAGTTCAACCTCGGGCAGTGGAAGCTGATCGAGTCCAGCGAGCAGGCGATGCTGGCGCAGGTCGACCGCGCCGTGAAGAAGAACCAGTTCATCACCTTCCTCGGCTGGACACCGCACCCGATGAACGTGAAGCTGAAGATGCACTACCTCACCGGTGGCGAGAAATGGTTCGGCAGCAAGGGCGAGGTGTTCACCCTGGTGCGCAACGGTTATCCACAGGCCTGCCCGAATGCCGCGAAACTGCTGGGCAACCTGGCATTTACCCTGGATATGGAGAACGCCATCATGGCCGAGGTCGTGGACAAGAAGGTCAGTTTCGACCAGGCAGCCAAGGCGTGGGTGAAGGCGCATCCACAAGTCCTGGAGGCGTGGCTCGCCGGCGTGAGCAGCAAGGCTGGCGGTGATGCACTGGAGGCCGTCAAGGCCAAACTCTGATTGCCCGCTGCCGCGGTGGGTATGAATCCGCTCCAGGAAGGGGCAAAACTCAGGACTGTGAATAACCCATGCCCCGCCTGACCCAGTTGCTGCCCTTCCTGACCTGGCTTCCCCGGCAATCGCGCCGCAGCCTGCGCCAGGACCTGCTGGTGGGTCTGAGCGGCGCGATCCTCGCCCTGCCGCAGTCCATCGCCTATGCGTTGATTGCCGGCCTGCCCGCCGAATACGGCCTGTATGCGGCCATCGTGCCGGTACTGATCGCCTGCCTGTGGGGGTCGTCGTGGCACCTGATCTGCGGCCCCACCGCAGCCATCTCCATCGTCCTCTACGCCAGTATCAGCCCGCTGGCCGTGGCCGGCAGCAGCGACTACGTGACCCTCGTCCTGCTGCTGACCTTTCTTGGCGGGGTGTTCCAGCTGCTGCTCGGGCTGCTGCGCTTCGGCACGCTGGTCAACTTCGTCTCCCATTCAGTGGTGCTCGGCTTCACCCTGGGCGCCGCCATCGTCATTGCCCTTGGCCAGTTGCCGAACCTGATGGGCATCGACTTGCCCAGCCAGGCCACAGCACTCAAGACGGCCCAGGACCTGTTCGCCCATGCCCGAGAAGTGGACCTACCCTCGCTGGGGCTGGGCCTGGCCACCTTGCTGATCGGCATCGCCATCAAGCTCCTGCGCCCGCGCTGGCCGGCGCTGTTGATCAGCCTTGTGCTGGTGAGCCTGGTGGCGTGGCTGCTGCCCGGATACTTCGCTCACGTGCCCCGCGTTCCCGCATTCAGCGGCCATCTGCCGCCCCTGAGCCCGCTGCCGTTGCTCGATCTGGACCTGATCCTGCGCCTGCTGCCCAGCGCCGTGGCGGTGGGCATGCTCGGGCTGGTCACCAGCCTGTCGATCGCCCGCTCGTTGTCAGCCCGTTCCGAACAACTGATCGACGCCGACCAGGAGATTCGCGCCCAGGGTGTTTCCAACATGGTCGGGGCGTTTTTCTCGGGTTATCTGTCGTCTGGTTCGTTCACCCGCTCCGGGCTGAGCTTCGAGGCGGGCGCCCGCTCCCCTATGGCCGGGGTGTTCTCGGCGCTGTGGGTGGCGCTGTTCGCCGTGGCCGGTGCCGGGCTCATCGCTCACCTGCCGATCCCGGCGATGGCCGGCAGCATCCTGCTGATTTGTTGGGGACTGGTGGATCACAAGGCGATTCGCGCGCTGTTCCGCGTCAGCCGTTCGGAGTTCCTGGTGATGGCGCTGACCGCGGCGGCGACTCTATTGCTGGAGCTGCAGACGGCGATCTATGCGGGAGTGCTGGCGTCGCTGTTCTTCTACCTCAAGCGCACCTCGCGGCCACGGGTGCAGCAGAGCCGTGAAGGGGAGGCGGACGTGCTGCGGGTCGGTGGCTCGATCTTCTTCGGTGCCGCGCATTACCTGCAGGTGCGCCTGCAGCGCTGCCAAGGGCCGCATGTGGTAATCGACGCGCGGCAGATCAACTTCATCGACTATTCGGGTGTGGATATGTTGCATCGCGAGGCGCGCCGGCTGGCGCGCAATGGCGGCAGCCTGACCCTGCATCGGGCCAGGCCCCAGGTGGTGGAGGAGTTGCAGAAGCTGGAGGGGATCGACGGGTGTCCGATCAGGTTCGAGGAGTAATCCCTACCCCCGCGCCAACTGCCTCCGCAATTCATCCAGCACCGGCCCGGTGTCAGGCCGAATCCCGCGCCAGACGTAAAACGCCTCGGCCGCCTGCTCGGCGAGCATTCCCAGCCCATCCAGCACTTTCGCCGCCCCAAGCTTCGTCGCCCACTGGCAGAACGGCGTCGGCTCCTTGCCATACATCATGTCGTAGCACACGGTGCGACCGGCCTCGACCAGACTCTCGGCGATCGGCGGCAACTCCCCCGAAAGGCTCGCCGAGGTGGCGTTGATGATCACGTCCACCGGCTCCTGCAGCCAGGCAAAACCGCTGGCGACCACAGGCCCGAGTTCATCGAACTCACGCGCCAGCTGCTCGGCCTTTTCCACCGTACGATTGGCGATCACCAGCGATTGCGGCTTATGCGCCAGGATCGGCTCCAGCACGCCACGCACCGCACCACCTGCGCCGAGAATCAGGATGCGCTTGCCCGCCAGCGTGACCCCGGCATTCACCGTCAGGTCGCGCACCAGGCCTGCGCCATCGGTGTTGTCGCCCTGCAGCGTGCCATCGGCCAACAAGGTCAGCGTGTTGACCGCGCCCGCGCGTTGCGCCCGTGGCGTGAGGCTGTCGCACAGGCGGTACGCCTCTTCCTTGAACGGCACGGTCACGTTGGCGCCGCTGCCCTGCTTGAAGAAGCCGCGGGCGCAGTCGCTGAACTCGTCCAGCGGCGCCAGCAGGGTGCTGTATTCCAGATCCTGGCCGGTCTGCTCGGCGAACAGGCGGTGGATCAGCGGCGACTTGCTGTGGCCGATGGGGTTACCGAAAACGACGTACTGGTCCATGAGAAATCCTCGGTTATCCACAGATTTACTGGCCGAGCCAGTCGCGGTCCTGCAGGAAGTACTCGGTCAGGCGCGCTTCCTCGCTGCCAGGGGTGGCCTTCCAGTCGTAGCCCCAACGAACCTGCGGCGGCAACGACATGAGGATCGACTCGGTACGCCCGCCGGATTGCAGGCCGAACAGCGTGCCGCGGTCGTAGACCAGGTTGAACTCGACATAGCGCCCACGGCGATATTCCTGGAATTCGCGCTGCTGCGCGGTGTAGGGGGTCTTCTTGCGCCGCTGCACGATCGGCAGGTAGGCCTCGATGTAGGCATCGCCGATGGCGCGGATGAAGGCGAAGCAGGTGTCGAAATCCCACTCGTTCAGGTCATCGAAGAACAGCCCGCCAATGCCACGGGGTTCGCCGCGGTGCTTGAGGTGGAAGTAGCGGTCGCACCAGGCCTTGTAGCGCGGGTACACGTCGGCGCCGAAGGGGGCACAGGCCTGTTCGGCGACGCGGTGCCAGTGGATGCAGTCTTCCTCGTTGCCGTAGTACGGGGTCAGGTCGAAGCCGCCGCCGAACCACCACACCGCCTCTTCGCCCTCTTTCTCGGCGATGAAGAACCGCACGTTGGCGTGGGACGTCGGCACATGCGGGTTGTACGGATGGATCACCAGCGACACGCCCAGCGCCTCGAAGCCACGCCCGGCCAGCTCCGGACGGTGCGCGCTGGCCGACGGCGGCAAGCCTGCGCCGAACACGTGGGAGAAGTTGACCCCGCCTTTCTCGATCAGCTTGCCCTCGCCGATCACCCGGGTGCGACCACCGCCGCCAGCATCGCGAATCCAGGCGTCCTCGACGAAGCGGGCGCCGCCGTCCTCGGTTTCGAGGGCGGCGCAGATGCGGTCTTGCAGGTCGAGCAGATAGGCCTTCACGGCCTCGGTGCGGCTGGTCATCGGGTCACCTGGGAAGGGCAGGGAGGAATTCGCCGCGTAGCATACCACCGGCCAGCGCCGCGCCGCAGTTGACGGCAGTCAAGCAAAGGCGTCCGATAGAGGGCCTTTGCGATGACGACAACAGGAGTGTGTGATGGCCAAGCGTATTCAGTTCAGCCAGCATGGCGGCCCGGAAGTCCTCCAACTCGTGGACTTCGAACCGACACCGCCCGGCCCGCAGCAGGTGCGCGTGCGCAACCATGCGATCGGCCTGAACTTCATCGATACCTATTTCCGTGGTGGGCTCTACGCACCGCCATCACTGCCTTCAGGCCTGGGCACCGAAGGTGCGGGTGTGGTCGATGCGGTGGGCGAGGGCGTCACCCGCTTGAAGGTCGGCGACCGCGTCGGCTACGGCGGCGGGCCGCTGGGCGCCTATGGCGAATACCACACCCTGCCGGAAGCGAACCTGGTGAAGCTGCCTGACAGCATCAGCTTCGAGCAGGCTGCGGCCGTGATGCTCAAGGGCCTGACCACCCAGTACCTGCTCAAGCAGACCTACGCGGTGCAGCCCGGCGACTTCATTCTGTTCCACGCCGCTGCAGGTGGCGTCGGCTCGCTAGCCTGCCAATGGGCCAAAGCCTTGGGCGCCAAGTTGATCGGTACCGTCAGCTCGGCAGAAAAAGCCGAACGCGCCAAGGCGCTGGGGGCCTGGGCGACCATCGACTACAGCCATGAAGACGTGGCCAAGCGTGTACTGGAGCTGACCGAAGGCAAGAAGTGCGCGGTGGTGTACGACGGCGTGGGTGCCGACACCTGGCTGACCTCGCTCGACTGCCTGCGCCCGCGTGGCTTGATGGTGAGCTTCGGCAATGCCTCCGGCGCGGTGAGTGGCGTGAACCTGGGAATTCTGTCGCAGAAGGGCTCGCTGTACGTGACCCGGCCGACCCTGGCCAGCTACGCCAATAACGCCGAGAACACCCAGGCCATGGCCGATGACCTGTTCGCGATGATTGCCAGCGGCAAGCTGGTGGTGGATATCCAGCAGCGCTATCCGCTGAGCGAGGCGGCGAAGGCGCAGGAAGCGTTGTCGGCGCGCCAGACGGTGGGGTCGACGGTGCTGTTGCCCTGAGGGCCCCATCGCGGGACAAGCCCGCTCCTACAGGTTCAGCGCCGTTCATGCGTGCCGCGCGGTTCCTGTAGGAGCGGGCTTGCCCGCGAAAAGCACACCGCGGTTCGTCGCCCCGACAAGCCCGCTCCCACCGAGGGCTCTGCTCAAGTCATCAGGCTTGGGGGCTACCCGCAGACTCGATTCCATCCAGCATCGCTTCGACCAGGCCCTCTGCCAGCTCGATGGCATGCAGGCTCGACCAGAACATGCCCCGACCGCCGTCGCTCAGGTGGTCAACGGCTTTGATGCCAGTGTCGTAGGCACAGCGCAGGTAGAGCGCGACGTGGACCAAGGCGTCGTGGGGTTCGATGTCGGGGTTGACGGTGAAGAGCGGGGGATGGCCGGCGTCGCAGCGGCCGAAGGGGTGGGTGGTGGTTTTGGGGAGGGGTGGATCGGGGACTAGCTTCTTCATAATTGCTCCAGTGATGGAGCTGACACCCTTTCGTTACCACACGGTTGGGTGGCAGCTGTACGCGGAGTGGTAAACCGGACTGGAGGCATTTCCGGCAGGCAAAAGCCTCCCGCGCACAGCCGCCATAAGCGGCATTGCCCCAGAAACACCGGGTTACCACACCCGATCGCCAAGTTGTTCGGCGACGGTCTGGAGCCTAGAGGTAGACGTTCCCACTGAGAAGGTAATGGCGGCCGACAGGCTGCGTAGGATATTTCCCTAAGTCAGAAATGTGCAGTCTTGAGGATCAGAATCAGAAAACCCTGATGAGCGGTGCCTCTCTCCCTTGTAGGAGCAACTGTCTTGCTCAAAATCTAAAGGTCAGCCCAATCCCCTGTGGGAGCGGGCTTGTCCCGCGAACACCGGCAGAGCCGGTGCCATGCACCGCGGTGGCCTTTTCGCGGGCAAGCCCGCTCCTACAAGTGTCGAACAATCACCCCGGCCGCACGACTTCGCCCGTGACCAGATCGCGAATCACACTCGGATTCCTGCGTCCGCCCAACGCCCCACCGAGCACCAGGTCCAGTTCGTTGTGGAAATACTGTTCCACCCGCAACCGGCTCTTGGCCGCCGGCCGCCCGGCAGGGTTGGCGGAGGTGGAGATCAGCGGCCCCACCAGCGCGCACAGCTCGCGCACCTGCGGATGATCGCTGACCCGCAGCGCCACCGTATCGTGCTGGCCGGTCACCCATTCGGGCAACAGGTCCTGGTGCGGCACCAGCCAGGTGTTCGGGCCCGGCCAGGTGCTGCCCATGCGATCGATCCAGTCCTGGGGGAAATCCTCGAACAGGAAGTCGAACTGACGGATGTTGTCGGCGACCAGGATCAGGCCTTTATCCACAGGGCGTGACTTGAGCGCCAACAGGCGGTACACCGCATCTTCGTTCCACGGGTCGCAGCCCAGGCCCCAGACCGCTTCCGTTGGATAGGCGATCACCGCACCCGCCTTCACCTCACGCGCGGCTTGTTGCACACGCCAACTGCTCACCATTGCTGTCTCTCCGCTTTAAGCCTGATGCGCAGTGTACTTAGGCGGAACGGGCAAACCAACGTCCGGCTTCGCTGCTGACCCGTCCTTCGAGTTCGAGCTCGGTCAGACTGGCCAGTACCTGGGCCAATGGCAGCCCGCTGCTGTGGGCCAGGCCCTCGCTGGTCTGCGGAGCGGCATGCAGCAGCGCCAGCAGTGGATGGCCCGGTTTCTCCACAGACGCGGGAGGCAGGTTCTGCCAACCGCGCAGGCTGTCGAGGATCTGCCCGACACTCTCCACCAGCAGCGCACCATCGCGAATCAGTTGATGGCAGCCCTTGGCGCCCGGGTGGTGAATGGAGCCGGGAATCGCGTACACCTCCCGTCCCTGTTCGGCTGCCAGCCGGGCCGTGATCAACGAGCCGCTGGCGAGGCTGGCCTCCACGACCAGCACGCCGAGCGACAGGCCGCTGATGATCCGGTTGCGCCGCGGGAAGTTACCGGCCAGTGGTCCGGCGTCCAGCGGGTACTCCGAAACCAGCGCGCTGCCGCTGTCGATCATGGCCCGTGCCAAGTCGCGATGGCGCTGTGGATAAAGTTTTTGCAACCCTGTGCCGAGCACCCCGATCGTGTGGCCGCCAGCGTTCAACGCAGCCCGATGAGCGGCGCCGTCGATACCCAGTGCCAAGCCGCTGGTGATGGTGAACCCGGCCTGAGCCAGGCAACGGGAAAACGCACCGGCCGTATCCAGCGCCGGGGGTGAAGCACGCCTGCTGCCCACGATCGCCAACTGCGGCCGTTCGAGCAGGGCAGGGTCGCCGGCCACGAAAAGCAAAGGCGGCGGATCGTCTATCTCGGCCAGCAATGCCGGGTATCCAGGGCCGTCCCACATCAATAAACACTGGCCCGGACGCTCTAGCCAGGCCATTGCAGCCAATGCGCCATCGCGTACTTGCGCACTGCGCCGGGCGTCTATACTGGAAGCCTTCAGGCCTAGAGCACGCCACGCGCTGGCCGGGGCGCTGAGTGCCGAAGAGGCGCTGCCGAATGCTTCGATGAGGGTATGGAAACGACGCAAGCCAATATCGGGAAGGCGATGCAGACGCAGCCGCGCCTCCAGTTCCGCCGGAGTGCAAGGCGACGAGCGGGATGGGTTCATGGTGGATCGTCCTTGATCGGCAGGAGGCCAATGAAGCGGCACATCCTGTGGATAACTTTGTGAGTAACACTTTGAAAAGCTGTCGATCAAAACGGCAGCTATCAAGCCCATAGAGACCCTAGCCAAGCTTCACAGGTGCCGAATGCTCCATTTCCCTTTATTATGTGTGCTCAGTTTTCAACCAAACGCACAGTGACTGCCTGACCCTATGGCCATCTTGAACATCCTCGAATTCCCCGACCCGCGCCTGCGCACCCTCGCCAAACCGGTAACGGAGTTCGACGACGCCCTGCAGCAGCTGATCGACGACATGTTTGAAACCATGTACGAAGCGCCCGGCATCGGCCTGGCCGCGACCCAGGTCAACGTGCACAAGCAGGTCGTGGTGATGGATCTTTCCGAAGATCGCAGCGAACCGCGAGTGTTCATCAACCCCAGCGTCGAAGAGCTGACCCACGACATGGGGCAGTACCAGGAAGGCTGCCTGTCGGTGCCAGGCTTCTACGAGAACGTCGACCGCCCGCTGCGCGTGCGGGTCAAGGCCCAGGATCGCGACGGCAAGCCCTACGAGCTCGAGGCCGAGGGCCTGCTGGCGGTGTGCGTGCAGCACGAGTTCGATCACCTCAACGGCAAGCTGTTCGTCGACTACCTGTCTCAGCTCAAACGCGACCGGATCAAGAAGAAGCTGGAAAAGCAGCACCGCCAGCAAGCCTGATCCCCACCTTCCAGAAGGCTTGCTCCGGCAAGCCTTTTTCTTTTTTGAAGCGAGAACTCCATGCGCATCGTCTTCGCAGGCACCCCAGAGTTTGCCGCCGAACACCTCAAGGCCCTGCTCGACAGCCCTTACGAAATCGTGGCTGTCTACACCCAGCCCGACCGTCCCGCCGGCCGGGGCCAGAAGCTCATGCCGAGCGCGGTCAAAGCCCTCGCATTGGCCCATGACATACCGGTGTACCAGCCACAGACCCTGCGCAATGCCGACGCGCAGGCTGAACTCGCCGCACTGAAACCGGACCTGATGGTGGTGGTCGCCTACGGCCTGATCCTGCCGCAGGCGGTGCTGGATATCCCGCGCCTTGGCTGCATCAACAGCCACGCCTCGCTGCTGCCACGGTGGCGCGGTGCGGCGCCGATCCAGCGCGCCGTCGAGGCCGGTGATGCCGAGAGCGGCGTAACCGTGATGCGCATGGAAGCGGGCCTGGACACCGGCCCCATGCTGCTCAAGGTCACCACACCGATCAGCGCCGACGACACCGGCGGCAGCCTGCACGACCGCCTCGCCCAACTGGGCCCTGGCGCTGTGGTGCAAGCCATCGCCGGCCTTGCCGACGGCAGCCTGCAGGGCGAGGTGCAGGACGACGCCCTGGCCACCTATGCACACAAGCTGAACAAGGATGAGGCACGTCTGGACTGGAGCCGCCCGGCCGTGGAGCTGGAACGCCTGATCCGCGCCTTCAACCCCTGGCCGGTGTGCCACAGCACCCTCGACGGCGAAACCGTGAAGGTGCTGGGCGCGAACTTGTCCACAGGCAAAGGTGAGCCAGGCGAGATCCTCAGTGCCAGCAAGGACGGCCTGGTGGTCGCCTGCGCTGACGGCGCCCTGAGCCTGACCCGCCTGCAACTGCCAGGTGGCAAGGCCCTGGCCTTCAGCGACCTGTTCAACAGCCGCCGCGAGAAGTTCGCAAGCGGCAAGGTGCTCGGCCAATGAACCCACGCCTGGCTGCCGCCCGCGCCCTGGCTGCCGTGCTCAGCGGCAAGGCCTCGCTCAACAGCTCGCTGCCCGCGCAACTGGACAAGGTCGAGGAGCGCGACCGCGGCCTGACTCAGGACCTGGCCTTTGGCACCGCCCGCTGGCAGCCGCGCCTGGACCTGCTTGCCGCACAACTGCTGCAAAAGCCGTTCAAGGCCGCCGACGCCGATGTACAGGCGCTGCTGCTGGTCGGCCTGTACCAGCTGTTCTACACACGTATTCCGGCCCACGCCGCCATCGGCGAAACCGTCGGCTGCGCCGACAAGCTCAAGAAGCCCTGGGCCAAGGGCCTGCTCAACGCCGTGCTGCGCCGCGCCCAACGCGAGGGCGAGGAACTGCTCGCCGGCATGGAGCGCGACCCCGTGGTCCGCACCGCCCACCCGCGCTGGCTGCAGAAGTCGCTCAAGGCGTTCTGGCCGGAGCAATGGGAAGCCATCTGCGCCGCCAATAACGCCCACCCGCCGATGATCCTGCGGGTCAACCGCCGTCATCACAGCCGTGATGCGTATCTGGCGCTGCTGGCCGAGGCTGGCATCGGCGCCAGCGCCTGCCCGTTCAGCCGTGACGGCATCGTGCTGGCCGAGGCCTGCGACGTGCGCGGCCTGCCGGGCTTCGCCGACGGCTGGATCAGCGTGCAGGACGAAGCCGCACAACTGTCGGCCGACCTGCTGGAACTGGCCCCCGGCCAACGCGTGCTCGATGCCTGCTGCGCCCCTGGCGGCAAGACCTGCCACCTGCTCGAAGCCGAGCCGGGCCTGGCGCAGATGGTCGCCATCGACCTGGAGGCCAAGCGCCTGGCGCGGGTACGCGAGAACCTCGACCGGCTGAAGCTCGATGCCGAGCTGATCGCCTGTGATGCTCGCGATACCGCCAGTTGGTGGGACGGCAAGCCGTTTCAGCGCATCCTGCTCGACGCCCCATGCTCGGCGACCGGCGTGATCCGCCGCCACCCGGACATCAAGCTGACCCGTCAGGCCGAGGACATCCCGGCCCTGGCCGCACTGCAGGGTGAGCTGCTCGATGCGCTGTGGCCGACACTCGAAGTCGGCGGCATGCTGCTCTACGCCACCTGCTCGAGCCTGCCGACCGAGAACACCGAAGTGATCGACGCCTTCCTCGCCCGCACCCCCGGTGCCCGTGAGCTCGACCTGGCAACCGAGGCCGGTCTGCGCCAGCCCCACGGCCGCCAGCTACTGGCCCAGGAAGGCGGCCACGACGGCTTCTACTATGCCAAGCTGATCAAGATCGCCGCCTCGCGCGGATAAGAACGAAAGGTAGGGAGTAGCGGATGAAGATCATCATCCTCGGCGCAGGCCAGGTAGGCGGTACGCTGGCAGAACACCTGGCGAGCGAAGCCAACGACATCACGGTGGTCGACACCGATGGCGAGCGCTTACGTGACCTGGGCGACCGCCTCGACATCCGCACCGTGCAGGGCCGCGCCTCGCTGCCCACGGTACTGCGCCAGGCCGGCGCCGATGACGCCGACATGCTGGTGGCGGTGACCAACAGCGACGAGACCAACATGGTCGCCTGCCAGGTGGCCTATTCGCTGTTCCACACCCCGACCAAGATCGCCCGGGTGCGCGAATCGTCCTACCTCAGCCGCGAGGAGCTGTTCGACAACGACCACATTCCGGTGGACGTGCTGATCAGCCCCGAGCAGGTGGTGACCAACTACATCAAGCGCCTGATCGAACACCCCGGCGCCCTGCAGGTGATCGACTTCGCCGAGGGCAAAGCCCAATTGGTGGCAGTCAAGGCCTACTACGGCGGCCCGCTGGTGGGTCAGCAACTGCGCCAGATCCGCGCGCACATGCCCAATGTCGATACCCGCGTGGCCGCGATCTTCCGCCGCGACCGGCCGATCAAGCCCCATGGCGACACGGTGATCGAGGCTGACGACGAAGTGTTCTTCATCGCCGCGAAGAAAGACATCCGTGCTGTGATGGGCGAGCTGCGGCGTATCGACGAGACCAACAAGCGGGTGGTCATCGCCGGCGGCGGGCAGATCGGCGAGCGCCTGGCCGAAGCCATCGAAAGCCGCTACCAGGTGAAGATCATCGAGATGAGCCCGGCACGCTGCCGGCATCTTTCGGATAACCTCGAAAGCACCGTGGTGCTGCAGGGCAGCGCATCGGACAAAGACCTGATGCTCGAAGAAAACATCACCGAAGCCGATATCTTCCTGGCCCTGACCAACGACGACGAGGCCAACATCATGTCGTCGCTGCTGGCCAAGCGCCTGGGTGCACGCAAGGTGATGACACTGATCAACAACCCGGCCTACGTCGACCTGGTGCAGGGCGGCGATATCGACATCGCCATCAGCCCGCAGTTGGCGACCATCGGCACGCTGCTGGCCCATGTACGCCGTGGCGATATCGTCAGCGTGCACTCGCTGCGGCGCGGTGCAGCGGAAGCCATCGAGGCAGTCGCCCATGGCGATTCGAAATCGAGCAAGGTGATCGGCAAGGCCATCGAAGACATCGCCTTGCCACCTGGCACCACCATCGGCGCGATCATACGCGACGAGGGGGTGCTGATCGCCCACGACGACACGGTGATCGAGGCGGGTGACCATGTGATCCTGTTCGTTGTGGATAAAAAGCACATTCGCGATGTGGAGAAGCTGTTCCACGTCGGCTTGAGTTTCTTCTAGGAGAAGAAGGCATGCGCGAATCGCTGGAAAAGATGCTGGCCAAGGGTGTGGATAACCCGCTGCTGAGGTTTGGCCTGGGCAAGGCCTGGCTGGATGAAGGCAAGGGCGCCGAAGCCGCGGTGCACCTGGCCAGTTGTGTGCAGCAGGATCCGAAATACTCGGCTGCGTGGAAGCTGCTGGGCAAGGCGTATCAGCTTGAAGGCGATATCGCTGCGGCGCGTAAGGCCTGGGAAGAGGGGATCGTCGCGGCGCAGACACATGGCGACAAGCAGGCCGAGAAAGAAATGACCGTGTTCCTGAAAAAGCTGAACAAAGCCTGACAGACGCCGCGGTCCTTGTAGGAGCGGCGGTTCGCCGCTGCGACTTGTCCCGCGATCGGGCGCGAAGCGGCCGCAACCTCGGCAACCGAGATTTTCCTGATAGATCTCGGCGTCTGGTTTTACGGCCGCTTCGCGCCCGATCGCGGGACAAGCCCGCTCCTACAGAGTGTGGATAACTCAGTACCAGCGCGGCTCGCCGGCCGGGCGCTTCTTGAAGCGCTTCATGCTCCACATGTACTGGCTCGGATACTCGCGCACATAGCGCTCGACCACACGGCTCATGGCTGCTGCAGCCACAGCCACATCCGCGCTGTACATCTCTTCGGGCGCCGCCTCAAGGAACACCTTGAAGCCGGAGCCATCCGGCAGACGCAGGGCATGCAGGAACACACCCACCGCCTTGCCGCCAGCGAGCATGTTGGGCACGAACTTGCTGGTCAGCGCCTGGGTGCCGAGGAAGGGCACGAACACTCCCGCCGACTCGGCCGGCTCAGGGTCGGCAGGAATGCCCACCTGCCCGCCGCGACGCACTTCCTTGATCACGCTGAGAATGCCTTCCTTGGTCGAAGGCGCCACGCGGTTGCCCATCTGCACGCGCTGCTCGCGCAGCAGGTCATCCACCGCCTTCAGCTTGGGCGGACGGTAGAAGATGATCGGCTTGCACTGGTTGCAATAGAAGTGGTTGAGCACCTCCCAGTTGCCCAGGTGGCTGGTGATGCCGACCACCCCTTTGCCAGTGGCCAGGGCTTGCTCGAGCACTTCCAGGCCGTGCACTTCCTTGACCAGCTCCAGCGACTGCTGAGGCGGGCGAATCCAGGCCCAGGCGCTTTCGACGAAAGACTTGCCGATATCCTTCAACGCACGCCCCACCAACTGCTCACGCTCGGCAGGGTTCATCTCGGGGAAGCACTTGGCGAGGTTGATCCGCACCACGTTGCGCGACCCGTTGGGGATTTTCCACATCAGCCAGCCGATACCGGCACCGACGCGCTGCACCGCGCCCCAGGGCAGTTTGGCGAACAGGCGCAGCACCCCGACCATCAGGGCGCCCTTGAACTTTTCCACAGGCCAATTCCTTATTTCTGCAAGGCGCGCATTGTAACGCCTCAGCGCACCAGCGCGGCGTAGCGATCGCAATCGGTGGTGTGGTCCATGACCATGCCGGTGGCCTGCATGAAGGCGTAGCAAATGGTCGGACCGACGAAGGTGAAGCCTTTTTTCTGCAGGGCCTTGCTCATCGCCTTGGCTTCGTCGGTGATCGCCGGGATATCGGCGCGCCCCTGGTAATGGTTGATCTTCGGCTCGCCGCCGACGAACGACCACAGCCACTCGCCGGGGTTTTCCAGCGCCAGCCAGGCGCGCGCGTTGCGGCGCACGGCATTGAGCTTGAGGCGGTTGCGGATGATGCCGGGATCGAGCATCAGCTCTTCTATGCGCTCGTCGCTCATCTCGGCCAGTTGCACCGGGTCGAAGCCTTGCAGCACCTGGCGATAGCGCTCGCGTTTCTTCAGCACGGTGATCCACGAAAGACCCGCCTGGAACCCTTCGAGCAAAAGCATCTCGAAGAGCAACGCCGGGTCGCGCTGCGGGGTTCCCCATTCCTGGTCATGGTAGGCCTGATACAAGGGATCGTCGGTACACCAAAAGCAGCGTGGCATAAGGCTCCAATTACGTAGAGGGCGAGGCGAATCGGGTTATACTCCCGCTCTTTACATCCGCATCCCCAGATACAGGTGAATTTCGTGAGCCAGCCTACGCCAGCCGTGCGTACCTTCCAAGACCTGATCCTCGCCCTGCAGAACTACTGGGCCGAGCAAGGTTGTGTGGTACTTCAGCCCTACGATATGGAAGTAGGCGCCGGCACTTTCCACACCGCCACCTTCCTGCGCGCCGTCGGCCCGGAGACCTGGAACGCTGCCTACGTGCAGCCTAGCCGTCGCCCTGCCGACGGACGGTATGGCGAAAACCCCAACCGCCTGCAGCACTACTATCAGTTCCAGGTGGTACTCAAGCCGAACCCGGCCAACTTCCAGGAGCTGTACCTGGGTTCGCTGAAAGCCATCGGCCTGGACCCGCTGGTCCATGACATCCGCTTCGTCGAAGACAACTGGGAATCGCCGACCCTGGGTGCCTGGGGCCTGGGTTGGGAAATCTGGCTGAACGGGATGGAAGTGACCCAGTTCACCTACTTCCAGCAGGTTGGCGGTATCGAGTGCTACCCGGTCACCGGCGAGATCACCTATGGCCTGGAGCGTCTGGCCATGTATATCCAGGGTGTCGATTCGGTGTACGACCTGGTCTGGGCCGACGGCCCGTTCGGCAAGGTCACCTATGGCGATGTGTTCCACCAGAACGAAGTGGAGCAGTCGACCTACAACTTCGAGCACGCCAACGTCGAGAAACTGTTCGAGCTGTTCGACTTCTACGAAAGCGAAGCCAACCGCCTGATCAAGCTGGACCTGCCGCTGCCGACCTACGAAATGGTCCTGAAGGCTTCGCACACCTTCAACCTGCTCGACGCCCGCCGCGCCATCTCGGTGACCGAGCGCCAGCGCTACATCCTGCGCGTGCGCACCCTGGCCCGCGACGTGGCGCAAAGCTATCTGCAAGCCCGCGCACGCCTGGGCTTCCCGATGGCCACCCCCGAACTGCGTGATGAAGTACTGGCCAAGCTGGAGGCTGCACAATGAGTGCGCAAGATTTCCTGGTTGAACTGGGCACCGAAGAGCTGCCCCCCAAAGCCCTGGCCTCGCTGGGCGATGCATTCCTGGCCGGCATCGAGAAAGGCCTGCAGGCCGCTGGCCTGAACTACACCGGCAAGTCGGTCTATGCCGCGCCGCGTCGCCTGGCCGTGCTGATCCGCCAACTGGACGTGCAACAGCCTGATCGCAGCATCAACATCGACGGCCCGCCCCGCCAGGCTGCCTTCGACGCCGATGGCAACCCGACCCAGGCTGCACTGGGCTTCGCCAAGAAGTGTGGCGTGGAGCTGTCGGACATCGACCAGAGCGGCGCCAAGCTGCGTTTCTCCCAGCACATTCCGGGCAAGGCCACCATCAGCCTGCTGCCAACCATCGTCGAAGACTCGCTCAACGACCTGCCGATCCCCAAGCGCATGCGCTGGGCCGCCAGCCGTGAAGAGTTCGTGCGTCCCACCCAGTGGCTGGTGATGTTGCTGGGCGACCAGGTCGTCGACTGCACCATCCTCTCGCAGAAAGCCGGCCGCGAATCGCGCGGCCACCGCTTCCACCACCCGGAAAACGTGCTGATCACCGCCCCGGCCAACTACGTCGAAGACCTGCGCAAGGCCCATGTACTGGCCGACTTCGCCGAACGCCGCGAGCTGATCGCCAAGCGCACCGCAGAGCTGGCCCTGCAGCAGGAAGGCAGCGCCATCGTGCCGCCGGCGCTGCTGGACGAAGTGACCGCGCTGGTCGAGTGGCCGGTGCCGCTGGTGTGCTCGTTCGAGGAGCGCTTCCTGGAAGTGCCGCAGGAAGCCCTGATCACCACCATGCAGGACAACCAGAAGTACTTCTGCCTGCTCGACAGCGAAGGCAAGTTGCTGCCGCGCTTCATCACCGTGGCCAACGTCGAGAGCCTCGATCCGAAGCAGATCGTCGAGGGTAACGAGAAGGTCGTGCGTCCGCGCCTGACCGACGCCGAGTTCTTCTTCAAGCAAGACAAGAAGCAGCCTCTGGAAACCTTCAACGAACGCCTGAAGAACGTGGTGTTCCAGGCCCAACTGGGTACGGTGTTCGACAAGGCCGAGCGTGTCTCCAGGCTGGCCGCCTACATTGCCCCGTTCATCGGCGGCAGTGCAGCCAACGCCGGCCGCGCCGGCCTGCTGTCCAAATGCGACCTGGCCACCGAAATGGTCGGCGAATTCCCTGAAATGCAGGGCATCGCTGGCTACTACTACGCCGTCAACGATGGCGAGCCACAAGACGTCGCCCTGGCACTGAACGAGCAGTACATGCCGCGCGGTGCTGGCGCTGAGTTGCCGGAAACCCTCACCGGCGCCGCCGTGGCCATCGCCGACAAGCTCGACACCCTGGTCGGCATCTTCGGCATCGGCATGCTGCCGACCGGTAGCAAGGACCCCTACGCACTGCGCCGCGCCGCCCTCGGCGTGCTGCGCATCCTGATCGAGAAGCAACTGGACCTGGACCTGACCGCTGCGGTCGAGTTCGCGGTCAAGCAGTACGGCGCCAAGGTCAAGGCTGCTGGCCTGGCTGACCAGGTGCTGGAGTTCATCTTCGATCGCCTGCGTGCACGCTATGAAGACGAAGGCGTCGATGTGGCCACCTATCTGTCGGTACGTGCCCTGAAGCCGGCTTCGGCCCTGGACTTCGATCAGCGCGTGCAGGCCGTGCAGGCCTTCCGCAAGCTGCCGGAAGCCGAGGCCCTGGCGGCGGTGAACAAGCGGGTTTCGAACCTGCTGAGCAAGGCCGAAGGCGCCATCGCCGACCAGGTCGAGCCGAAGTACTTCGACAATGCCAACGAGTTCTCCCTGTACTCGGCGATCCAGCAGGCCGACCAGGCCGTGCAGCCAATGGCTGCCGCACGCCAGTACAGCGAATCGCTGGCACGCCTGGCAGCCCTGCGCGATCCGGTCGACGCCTTCTTCGAGGCAGTCATGGTGAACGCCGAAGACGCCAAGGTACGCGCCAACCGTTATGCCCTGCTCAGCCGCCTGCGCGGTCTGTTCCTGGGCGTGGCCGACATCTCGCTGCTGGGGTAAGTCTTGAAACTGCTGATTCTCGATCGAGACGGAGTGATCAATCACGACTCCGACGCCTACATCAAGTCGCTGGAAGAGTGGATCCCCATTCCCGGCTCGATCGAGGCCATTGCGCAGTTGAGCAAGGCGGGCTGGACGGTGGCCGTGGCCACCAACCAGTCCGGCATTGCCCGCGGCTACTACCCGCTGTCCACGCTCGAAGCCATGCACGCGCGTCTACGCGAGCTGGTCGCCGAGCAGGGTGGCGAGGTCGGGCATATCGTCTATTGCCCGCATGGGCCGGACGAAGGCTGCGAGTGCCGGAAGCCCAAGCCCGGCATGCTGCGGGCAATCGCCGAGTATTACCAAGTCGACCTGCGCGGTGTATGGTTCGTCGGCGACAGCACAGGTGACCTGGAGGCCGCCCTGGCCGTCGGAGCACAACCCGTGCTGGTGAAAACCGGCAAAGGGGAGAAGACCCTGAAAAAGGGCATTCCTGAAAAAACCTTGATTTTCGACGATCTGGCAGCCATCGCCAGAGAACTTATTTAAAGAGTGCGCCTGTTCGGCGCACTTCCTCAGGCGGGCGCGCCCCGCAACGGTACATGCCACTATGTCGATCCTGCAGGCGATCAGAATCTTTCTTTTTTACCTGCTGTTGGGCACCAGTTCGCTGCTGTGGTGCTCACTGAGCTTCTTTGTCGCGCCTTTCCTGCCATTTCCCAAGCGCTACAAATTCATCAACGTGTACTGGTGCCGCTGCGCGGTGTTCCTGAGCCGCACCATCCTGGGCATCGACTACAAGATCACCGGTGCCGAGAACGTACCCAAAGAGCCCTGCGTGATCCTGTCCAACCACCAGAGCACCTGGGAGACCTTCTTCCTCTCGGCGTACTTCTCGCCACTGAGCCAGGTGCTCAAGCGTGAGCTGTTGTACGTGCCGTTCTTCGGCTGGGCAATGGCGATGCTGCGGCCGATTGCCATCGACCGCAACAACCCCAAGGAAGCCCTGCGCCACGTGGCGAGCAAGGGCGACGAACTGCTCAAGCAGGGCGTCTGGGTGCTGATTTTTCCCGAGGGTACCCGCGTGCCCTATGGTCAGGTCGGCAAGTTCTCCCGCGGCGGTACCGCCCTGGCGGTGAACGCCGGCCTGCCGGTGCTGCCGATCGCCCACAACGCTGGCAAGTTCTGGCCAAAGGCTGGCTGGGGCAAGCGTTCGGGCACCATTGAGGTGGTGATTGGCGAGGCAATGTATGCCAACGGCACCGGGCCACGTGCCATCGCCGAACTCAACGATCGCGCTCAGGCGTGGAACGAAGCGACGCAGCGGACCATGGGGTCGTTGCCACCATCAGAAGAAAACGTCACCGAGCCAATCGCCTGACGATCTGTGGATAACGTGTTAGCAATTTTTGGATTAATGCTTTCGGATCGTAGATAAGCTATTGAATTAGCTATTTATTTCTCTGTATGACGTTTTTTCGAAAATCGTGCATAAGTTTTTTCGAGGCATAAAAAAACCGGCTTTTACGCCGGTTTTTTCATGCCTGGGCAACGGAGGTGTCTGCGTCGCGGGTCAACCCGCTGCTACACCTTGTCGATGTCCACATCCTTGGTCTCTTTAAGGCAGAAGATCCCCACCACCAGGCTGATGCCGGTGATCAATACCGGGTACCACAGCCCATAGAAGATATCTCCGGTGTACACCACCAGCGCGAACGACACCGTCGGCAGGAAGCCACCGAACCAGCCGTTGCCGATGTGATAGGGCAGCGACATCGAGGTGTAGCGGATGCGTGTGGGGAACAGCTCGACCATTACCGCTGCCAGTGGTCCGTAGGTCATGGTCGCGATCAGGATCATCGCCACGATCAGCACCACCACCATCACCTGGTTCACATGGGCAGGGTCGGCCTTGGCTGGATAGCCCGCCTGCTCGATAGCCGTGCGCATCGCGACTTCATCGAAACCGTTGATGGTCTTGTCGCCAATGCTCACCGAAACATCGCTGCCCGTTGCGGCAACCGAGCTGTAGGGCAGGCCCTGCTTGACCAGGAACGTCTTGACCTTGTCGCAGGGGCTGTCGAAGCGTGCCTTGCCCACCGGGTCGAACTGGAAGGTGCAGCCTTGCGGGTCGGCACTGACCACTATCGGCGACTGCCGGCTGGCGGCGTCGATCTGCGGATTGGCATAGTGGCTGAGCGCCTTGAACATCGGGAAGTAGCACACGGTCGCCAGCAGCAGGCCGATCATCAGGATCGGCTTGCGTCCCACACGGTCCGACAGCCAACCAAAGAACACGAAGAACGGCGCACCGATCACCACGCTGATGATCAGCAGGGTATTGGCCTGGGCCGGGTCCATCTTGAGCATCTGGGTCATGAAGAACAGCACGTAGAACTGTGCGGTGTAGAAGGTCACGGCCTGGCCGGCGTTGATGCTGAACAGCGCGGTGAGCACCACCTTGAGGTTGGGCCAGGAGGTGAACGACTCGCGGATCGGCGACTTGCTGATCTTGCCCTGGGCCTTCATTTTCACGAAGGCTGGCGACTCGTGCATGCTCATGCGAATCCAGGTGGAGATACCCAGCAGCACGATCGACAGCAGGAACGGCAGGCGCCAGCCCCAGGTCTCGAACTGGTCGCCACTGATGTAACGGCTGCCCAGCACAACAATCAGTGACAGCAGCAAGCCGAGGGTGGCAGTGGACTGAATGAAGCCGGTGTGGAACCCGCGCTTGCCAGGCGGGGCATGCTCGGCCACGTAAGTGGCCGCACCGCCGTATTCGCCGCCCAGGGCCAGGCCCTGGAGCATGCGCAGGATCACCAGGATGATCGGTGCGGCGATGCCGATGCTGGCGTAGGTAGGCAACAGGCCGACCGCGAAGGTCGACAGGCCCATCAGCACGATGGTCACCAGGAAGGTGTACTTGCGCCCGATCATGTCGCCCAGGCGCCCGAACACCAAGGCACCGAAAGGCCGCACGAGGAAGCCTGCGGCAAAGGCCATCAAGGCAAAGATGAAAGCGGTGGTGTCGTTGACCCCGGCAAAGAACTGCTTGCTGATCACCGCCGCCAGCGCGCCATAGAGAAAGAAGTCATACCACTCGAACACCGTCCCGAGGGATGACGCGAAAATGATCTTGCGTTCCTCACGCCGGCTGCCGCTGGTAGCTGCCGCGCCCTGCTCTTGAATGTAATCCGACATCGTTGCTGTCCTCGGCCCGCAGGCCACAGTGATTATTTTTCTTGTTCCACTGTCGGCAGCCATCGACCGCAAGCTGCCGGTGTTGCACGCACCCGGTCAGGGCGTCGGTATCGCGCTGGTGTCGCTGAGGTTGCTGTGGCTTGGGGCCCCCTTGAGAATCAGTTGTGCCGCCTTCTCGGCGATCATCAATGTGGGTGAACAGGTATTGCCGGAGACGATCTGCGGCATGATCGAGGCATCGGCGATGCGCAGGCCAGGTATGCCATGGACGCGCAGCTGGTTATCCACAACGTCCAGCGGCCCATTGCCCATGCGGCAGGTGCCGACCGGATGGAAGATGGTGGTGCCGATCTTGCCGGCGGCCTCGTGCAGTTGTTGCTCGGTCTGCAGCGAAGGGCCCGGCAGGTACTCCATGGGATCGAACGCGGCCAGGGCAGGGGCCTGGACGATGCGCCGGGTGATGCGAATCGCATCGGCGGCGACCTGCAGGTCCTGTGGGTCGCTGAGGTAGTTGGGGTCGATCAGCGGCGCTGCATTCATGTCTGCCGAGCGGATGTCGATACGCCCGCGGCTGGCTGGGCGCAGGTTGCACACCGAAGCCGTGAAGGCAGGGAAGCGGTGCAACGGCTCGCCGAAACGCTCGAGCGACAACGGCTGCACGTGATACTGCAGGTTGGCGGTGGCCTGCTCCGGGCTCGAGCGCACGAATGCGCCCAACTGGCTCGGCGCCATGGCCAGCGGTCCGCTGCGGTCGTAGAGATAGCGCAGACCCATGCCCAGCTTGCCCCACAGACTGTTGGCCATCTGGTTGAGCGTGCGGGTGTTCTGGATCTGGTAAATCAAGCGCAATTGCAGGTGGTCCTGCAAGTTTCCGCCCACGCCTGGCAATTCGTGACGCACCGTTATCCCCAGGTCTTCGAGCAGCTTGCGCGGGCCGATGCCCGAACGCTGCAGAATGCCAGGCGAACCGACGGCGCCTGCGCACAGGACGATCTCGCGCCGGGCACGAAACTCATGCCAGGCCCCTTGCCAGCGCGCCTTCACAGCAGTGGCGCGGGCGTTGTCGAGCACGACCTGGTCAACCTGAACATCGGTGAGCACAGTGAGGTTCGGGCGAGACTGGACGGGCCGCAAGAAAGCCTTCGAGGCATTCCAGCGCACACCACTGCGCTGGTTGACCTGAAAGTATCCACAGCCTTGGTTGTCGCCGGTATTGAAGTCACCGACCTTGCCGATACCGCTCTGTTCGGCAGCATCGCGGAAGGCGTCGAGGATCGGCCAGCTGTAGCGCTGCTGCTCGACCCGCCATTCGCCGTCGGCGCCATGGCTCTCGCTGGCGCCAGCGAAGTGGCTTTCACTGGCCTTGAACAACGGCAGTACATCATTCCAGCTCCAGCCGTCGTTGCCTTGCTCGGCCCAGCGGTCATAGTCCGCAGCCTGGCCACGCATGTAGATCATGCCGTTGATGGAGGAACAACCGCCCAGCACCTTCCCTCGCGGATAGCCGAGGCTACGACCGTCCAGCCCAGGCTGGGCTTCGGTCTTGAAGCACCAGTCGGTGCGGGGATTGCCGATGCAGTAGAGGTAACCGACGGGTACGTGAATCCACGGGTAGTTGTCGCGCCCGCCCGCCTCGAGCAGCAGGACGCGGCAGGCAGGGTCTGCGGACAATCGATTGGCCAGCAGGCATCCGGCGGGACCGGCCCCTACGACCACGTAGTCGAAGACAGAATCGGCAGATGGCATGTGCAACCTCGCGCCTGATTATTATTCTTGTCCCTACCCATCTTATTGATTAATTTCGCGGTGGAAACACGAGATTTTGCGCAGCCGTTGTGCGTTTTTTCACAACGGTAAGTCTTTATCCGCCGCCTGTGGGAGCGGGCTTGCCCGCGAACAGGCCGCCAAGAACAACCGAAAGGATCAGCATGTTCGACTGGAACGATCTGCGGTTTTTCCTCGAGTTGCAGCGCAGCGGCCGCCTGCTCACAGCGGCCAAGCGCCTCAATACCACCCACAGCACCGTTGCCCGCCATATCGAGAACATCGAGAAAAACCTGGGCACCGCGCTGTTCGTCCAGCATGCCCAAGGGTACGAGCTCACACCCTCGGGCCAGGCACTGCTCAAGCATGCCGAGGCCATGGAAAACGTCGCCCTGCTGGCGCAGGAGGAAATCACCCAGGCCATCACGCCACTGGGCAAGATACGCCTGGGCGTTACCGAAGGCATCGGCATCATGTTCTTCACCCCGCGCCTGGGGGCCCTGTTCGAGCGCTATCCGGGGCTTGAAGTCGAACTGGTGGCGGTGCCGCGCTTCGTCAGCATTCTCAACCGCGAAGCCGAAATCAGCATTCACCTGGAACGCCCCAATGCCGACCTGCTGATCACCCGCAAGCTCACCGACTACCGCCTGGCCCTCTACGCCAGCCAGGACTATCTCGACCATGCACCGCCGCTGCGCAACCGCGATGACCTGGCCCGGCACAATTGGATCGGTTACGTGGACGACCTGATCTTCAGCCAGGAACTGTTGTTCCTCAACAGCTTCTGCCGCGCGCCGAACGTGATATTCCGCAGCACCAGCGTGATCGCCCAGCAGCAGGCCGCGCGCGCCGGCCTGGGCATCGCCGTGTTGCCCAACTATATGGGTCGCCACGACCCAGGCCTGGTGCGCGTGCTGCCCAGCGAGACCATTCAGCGCAGCTACTGGATCTGCACACGTCGCGAGTTGCACAAGTCGGTACGCCTGCGGGTGGTCTGGGACTACCTGCTCAAGCTCTGTGCCGAACAGCAGCACGAGTTGCTAGCCGAGTAGCGCCTTGGCCGCCAGCGAGAGCGCGGCCCCGATCCCCACCACCACGAACAGTTGCTGCAGACGCGGCCCTGCCAGCTTGCCGGCCAGCGGGCGAGTTGCCAGCAACCCGAGCACCGCGCCGAAGGCGAACGGCGCACCAACCTGCCAGTGCATCACCCCGCCCAGGCTCGCACTCACCACACTGCCGGTGGACACCAACGCGATCACCGCCAGCGAAGTGGCAACGATGCTTTTCATGTCCAGGTTGGTATAGCGGTTCAAGGCCGGGATGATGACGAATCCGCCACCGACGCCCAGTAGGCCGGACAGCAGCCCGGACAACATGCCGGTGAACGCCAGGGCGCGGGCACAGGGGAGGGTCCAGCGCAGGCGCCCCTGCAAGGGGTTGAGCACGCAAGGCATGATCTGTCGCTCACCGCATGGCGATTCGCCGCGCAGCTCACGCGCCGCCTTGCGCCAGATGCGCAGGCAGGCATACACCAGCACGCAGGCGAAGACCAACGCCAGCGGTGTATTCGGTAAACGGTGCGCCAGCATCAGGCCGAAAGGCGCACAGACGATACCGATTGCCGCAATGAACAACGCTGCGCGATAACGCACCAGCCCTTGCCGCAGGCCCAACCCGGCGCCCACGGCAGCCGCCAGGCCGACCGCCAGCAAACCGATCGGCGCCGCCTCGACCATCGACAGCCCCAGGCCGAATACCAGAAGCGGCACCGCCAGGATCCCACCTCCAGCCCCGGTCAGCGCCAGCACCGCACCAATGATCGCGCCCAACCCGGCGCCGAGAAACTGATGCTCGATCACTTCGACGTCTCAGCGGCTAACGGCTGAGGCCGGGCCAACCATTCCCGGCCCTTGAGCATCGCCTGCCAGTAAAGCGGCGGCAGCACCCGTGCCTTGAGCAGCCAGGCCAAGCGTGTAGGCTTGCGTCCATCGAGCAACCAACGTGGAAAACTCGGTGCCAGCTTGCCGCCATAGGTGAACTCGGCCAGCACGATCTTGCCGCGTTCCACGGTCAACGGGCAGGAGCCATAGCCGTCGTAGGCGACCGGTGTCGGCAAGCGCCCAAGCGCCACCAGCACATTATTGGCCACCACCGGTGCCTGCTTGCGTGCGGCCGCTGCGGTCTTTGCATTGCTGGTGTTGATCACGTCACCCAGGGCATGAATGTTGGCGAACTGGCGGTGACGCAAGCTGTGCGGATCGACATCCACCCATCCGGAAGCATCAGCCAATGGGCTTTGCCGGATGAAATCCGGAGCGACCTGAGGCGGCACCACGTGCAGCATGTCGAACGCTTCGGTACACGTTTCGCTGCCGCCGTCGGCGAGGGTTCGCACGAAGGTCGCCTGTTGATTCGGGCCATCGACCGCCACCAGGCGCTGGCCGTAGTTGAGGTCGACACCGTACTTGTCGATGTAGCTCATCAGTGCTGGCACGTAGTCGGCAACACCAAACAGCACAGCCCCGGCGTTGAAGAACGCGGGCTTGATGGCGCCCAGCCGGCCCGCGCGCAGCCAGTGATCACAGGACAGGTACAAGGCCTTCTGTGGGGCACCGGCACACTTGATCGGCATCGGCGGTTGGCTGAACAGCGCGCGGCCCTGCTTGAGCGTCTGCACCAGCTCCCAGGTGTAGGGGGCCAGGTCGTAGCGGTAGTTGGAGGTCACACCGTTGCGCCCGAGGGTCTCCTCCAGGCCGTCGATGGCCGCCCAGTCGAGTTTGAGGCCAGGGCAGACCACCAATTGTTCGTAACTGACGGCTCGCCCATCCTCCAGCATGACCGTTTGCGCCTGTGGATCGAAGCCCACCACGCGTGCCTTTATCCACTGCACACCCCGTGGCAGGGTTGCCGCCGTGGTTCGAGCGGTGGACGACGCAGCGAACACACCGGCCCCCACCATGGTCCAGCCAGGCTGGTAGTAATGAACCTCTGATGGATCGATCAGGACGATGTCCAGCGACGGATCGCGTTTGATCAGGCTCGACGCTGTTGCGATACCGGCGGCTCCGGCGCCCACGATCAACACCTTGTGGTGTTCGGTACCGGGCGCAACGGCAGGGGACAGCAAGGCAGACATGGTATTTCCTTTGAATATTGGTCAGAGAGCCGAATGGCTCAGAACAGGTTCAGCGGGATCTTCAGGTAGCGCACGCCGTTGTCTTCCGGCTCAGGCAACTGGCCGCTGCGCATGTTGACCTGCACCGACGGCAGGATCAGCACCGGCATGTCGAGGGTCTTGTCTCGGGCTTCGCGCATCTCGACAAAGCTGTCTTCACTGATGCCCTGGTGAATGTGGATGTTGCTGGCGCGCTGCTCGGCAACCGTGGTCACGTAACGCAGTTCGCGGCCACCGGGGAGGTAGTCATGGCACATGAACAAATGGGTCTGGTCAGGGAAGGCCAGCAAGCGACGGATCGAGCGATACAGTGTGCGGGCGCTGGCGCCGGGAAAATCGCAACGGGCAGTGCCGTAGTCAGGCATGAACAGCGTGTCGCCGACAAACACGGCAGTCTCGCCCGCATCCTCGATCATGTAGCTTATGCACGCGGGGGTGTGCCCCGGCGTGTGCAGGGCTCGGGCATGCAGGTTGCCGATGCGAAACCCTTCCTCATCCTCGAACAACACGTCGAACTGGCTACCGTCGCGGGCAAAACCAGGCTCGGCGTTGAACAGCGAACCGAAGGTTTTCTGTACCTGGGTGATGTGGGCGCCAATGGCAATCTGGCCGCCCAGCCGTTGCTTGAGGTAGGCCGCTGCCGAAAGGTGGTCCGCATGCACGTGGGTTTCAAGAATCCACTGCACCTTGGCGCCCAACGCCTCGACCTGCGAGATCAACCTATCGGCAGATGCGTGGCTGGTACGTCCTGACTTCGGATCGTAATCCAGCACGCTGTCGATCAATGCGCAGTGCCGTGTTTCACGGTCCATGAGCAGGTAGCTGATGGTCGAAGTCGCCGGGTCGAACAGGGCTTCCACATGAAGGTTGTTGCCAATGATCATCACAGTCTCCAAAACGCTGCCGCAGCTTGAACAGAGGCATCGGCAGGAACAGACGCTTTATCAAGATGCATGCCAGGTCATTTCTGGCGGATAAGTCCCGCATTTGCTGGCGTTGTACCAACACAATAGTTAAAGACTGCCAGGAAGATTGGCAGTCATCTGACAGCTGCTGGCAGTGATTGGCAGTCCTTGTTAACCTCGCCGGGTAGTTTTTGCCGGTGCCCCCATGTCCGAGCTTCCCGCTGCAAACCATCCTGCCATCCTCGCGCTGGTGTCCTACCTCGAACACGATGTGCTGCCCGCCATCGTGCTCGATACCGACTACAACATTCTTGCCGCCAACGCGGCGTATCGACGCCAGTTCGCCACACAGGATCGCGCCCCCCTGGGGGAGAAGTGCCACAGGGTTTCGCACCATTACGCCGTGCCCTGCGATCAGGCGGGGGAGCATTGTCCGCTGCGCAAGGCATGGGACAGCAAGGTTCCGGAGCGCGTGCTGCATATTCATCACACCCCGCGCGGGCCGGAGCATGTGGACGTCGAACTGCGCCCGATCCTCGACGAGCAGGGCAGGGTGGTGGCATTCGTCGAACGGCTGACCAGCATCACCCTGGCCTCCGCACAACCTCAGCAGCAGGGGCTGGTCGGGCAGTCTCCGGCTTTCAAGTCAGCACTCGCCAGCCTTCGACGGGCTGCTCCGGCTCAAATTCCGGTGCTGCTCCAAGGTGAGTCAGGAACAGGCAAGGAGCTGTTCGCCCGCGCCCTGCACCTGGGTAGCCCACGCGCCAACGGCCCGCTGGTGGTCGTCGATTGCACCGGTCTCACCGAGTCGCTGTTCGAGAGTGAGCTGTTTGGTTACGAGAAAGGCGCGTTCACCGGCGCGACCCAACGCAAGGTCGGTCTGGCCGAGGCGGCGCATAGCGGCACCCTGTTCCTGGACGAGATCGGTGAAGTGCCGCTGGCCATGCAGGTCAAACTGCTGCGCTTGATCGAGACCGGTAGTTTTCGCCCGGTGGGCAGCCTGCGCACCGTACACTCGGATTTCCGCCTGGTGTCGGCGACACACAAGCCGCTCAAGGCAATGGTCGCGCAGGGCGCCTTCCGTGAAGACCTGTATTACCGCATCAGCGGATTTCCGATTCGTCTGCCGGCACTGCGTGAGCGTGTCGAAGACTTGCCGCTGCTGATTGAGAGTCTGTTGCAGCGCATCGCGGGCAACGGCGCACCTCGAATCAGCCATGACGCACTCGAGCGCCTCAACCTGCATCCGTTTCCGGGAAATATTCGTGAGCTGCGTAACATGCTGGAGCGGGCCTGGTTGTTCGCCGATGATGGTTTGATTCGCAGTGAGCATCTGCTCGAAGACACTGGGGCTCATTCACCGGCGAGACAGCAGTCACGCGAGTTGCATGAATTGAGGGCGCTGGCGCAAGCGCTGGACAGCTTTCAGGGGTCGCGACGCGAGCTGGCCAAACAGCTGGGGATGAGTGAACGCACCTTGTACCGAAGGCTCAAGGACCTTGAAGCCTGACGCCATTCGAACAGTGTTTCACGTGGAACATTTGTGTTTCGCGTCTCAGAAAACGAAAAAGCCAAGGCGACAGGCCTTGGCTTTTTCGTAGCTGAAGCGCGTAATCAGAAGTCCAGATTGGACACCGACAACGCGTTGCTTTCGATGAAGTCACGACGAGGTTCCACCGCGTCACCCATCAAGGTGTTGAACAGCTGGTCGGCCGCAATCGCATCCTCGATGGTGACCTTGAGCATGCGGCGCACGGTCGGGTCCATGGTGGTTTCCCACAGCTGATCCGGGTTCATCTCACCCAGCCCTTTGTATCGCTGGATGGTGTGGCGCTTGGTGGTTTCGTTCATCAGCCAATCGAGGGCCTCTTTGAACTCGGTGACTGCCTTGCGACGCTCACCACGCTGAACATAGGCACCCTCGCCAAGCAAGGTCGCCAACTTGGCGCCCAGCACGACTACCGAACCATAGTCGTTGCTGCCGAAGAACTCGCGGTTGAAGGTCACGTAGCTGGCCAGGCCGTGGGAAGTAACTTCGACTTCCGGCAGCCAGATGTTGCGTTCCTTGTCTTCGCGCAGGCTGGCCTGGTAGGTCAGACCGGACTTCTGGCTGTTGTTCAGGCGCTCCTGGAATTTGCCCAACCACGCTTGCATGGTCGCGTGATCGGCCAACTGCGCCTGAGTGACTTCCGGCAGGTAGATGAAGTGCTCGGTCAGCTCCTCCGGGTACAGGCGTGACAGACGCTTGAGCGTCTTCATCACTCCGCGGAACTCGTTGACCAGTGACTCGAGTTGAACACCCGAAACGGCTGGCGCCGATTCGTCGAGGTGCAGGCTGGCATCTTCCAGGGCCGACTGGGTCATGTACTCTTCCATGGCCTCGTCGTCCTTGATGTACTGCTCCTGCTTACCCTTTTTCACCTTGTACAGGGGCGGCTGGGCAATGTAGATGTAACCGCGCTCGACCAGCTCCGGCAACTGACGGAAGAAGAAGGTCAACAGCAGGGTACGGATGTGCGAACCGTCAACGTCAGCATCGGTCATGATGATGATGTTGTGATAGCGCAGCTTGTCGATGTTGTACTCTTCACGGCCGATGCCGCAGCCCAAGGCGGTAATCAGCGTGCCGACTTCCTGGGACGAGATCATCTTGTCGAAGCGGGCCTTCTCGACGTTGAGGATCTTGCCCTTCAACGGCAGGATTGCCTGGGTGCGGCGGTTACGACCTTGCTTGGCCGAACCACCTGCGGAGTCACCCTCCACCAGGTACAGTTCGGACAGGGCAGGGTCTTTTTCCTGGCAGTCGGCAAGCTTGCCTGGCAGACCAGCGATATCCAGCGCACCTTTGCGGCGGGTCATTTCCCGCGCCTTGCGCGCTGCTTCACGGGCACGCGCCGCGTCGATCATCTTGCCAACGACCGCCTTGGCTTCGTTGGGGTTTTCCAACAGGAAGTCGGCGAAGTACTTGTTCATCTCCTGCTCCACGGCGGTCTTCACCTCCGAGGAAACCAGCTTGTCCTTGGTCTGCGAGCTGAACTTCGGATCCGGCACCTTCACCGAGATGATCGCGGTCAGGCCTTCACGGGCATCGTCACCCGTGGTCGCCACCTTGTTCTTCTTGGCCAGGCCTTCCTGCTCGATGTAGCTGTTCAGGCTGCGGGTCAGCGAGGAGCGGAAGCCTACCAGGTGAGTACCACCATCACGCTGCGGAATGTTGTTGGTGAAGCACAGCAGGTTTTCGTTGAAGCTGTCGTTCCACTGCAGGGCGACTTCGACACCCACACCATCGTCACGCTGGACGTTGAAGTGGAAGACCTGGGAGTTCACCGGAGTCTTGTTGGTGTTCAGGTATTCGACGAATGCGCGCAGACCACCTTCGTACTTGAAGAACTCTTCCTTGCCGGAGCGCTCGTCCTTCAGCAGGATACCGACGCCCGAGTTGAGGAACGACAGCTCACGAATTCGCTTGGCCAGGATGTCCCAGCTGAAGTGAATATTCTTGAAGGTCTCCGCCGAAGGCTTGAAGTGGATGTGGGTACCGGTGGTTTCGCTTTCGCCGACTACTGCCATCGGAGCTTGCGGCACACCGTGGACGTAGGTCTGTTCCCAGATCTTTCCACTACGGCGAACGGTCAGGACCAGCTTCTCGGAGAGGGCGTTCACCACCGAAACACCTACACCGTGCAGACCGCCGGAAACCTTGTAGGAGTTGTCATCGAACTTACCGCCGGCGTGCAGTACGGTCATGATGACCTCGGCGGCGGAAACGCCTTCCTCTTTATGCACGTCGACGGGAATGCCACGACCGTTGTCGCGAACACTGATGGATTCGTCCGGATGGATGATGACCGTAATGTCATCGCAATGACCGGCGAGCGCTTCGTCGATCGAGTTGTCGACCACTTCGAAGACCATGTGGTGCAGGCCGCTACCATCATCGGTGTCGCCAATGTACATGCCGGGACGCTTGCGCACGGCATCCAGCCCTTTCAGCACCTTGATGCTGGAGGAGTCGTACGTTTGATTTTCGCTCATGCCTTCACTCCCGATGGTCGTGGGTCTGGGTGATACGGCCTTGTTCCACGTGGAACAAAGCAACTGGCGTATCCGTCTGCCAGCCTTCCCTCAGTAATTCGTGATCTACACAGGTGATAAAAACCTGGCAGTGTAATTCTTCAAGCAAGCGACACAGCGCGCGGCGATGCTGATCGTCCAATTCGGACGGCAAGTCATCCACCAGATAAATACACTGACCGCGACGAACTTGGCTGACGAGGTGCCCTTGGGCAATCCGCAGGGCACAAACGACCAGCTTTTGCTGACCACGAGACAGGATATCGGCCGCGTTGTTAGCGCCCAATCTCAGGCGTAGGTCAGCACGCTGCGGACCGGCCTGGGTATGGCCCATCTGCTGATCGCGAAGGAGAGAGGTTGCGAGGACTTCACTGAGGTCCCGATCCTTGTCCCAGCCCCGATAGTAGCTAAGGGTCAATCCGTCCAGCTCGACCAGTTCGCTCAGGGTCCGCTCGAAGACAGGCTTCAAGGCCTTGATATAGTTGCGACGGTATTCATCTATTTCCGCGCTGGCGAGACACAGTTCCCGGTCCCAGGCGGCTTGCGAAGCAGCGTCAAGTGTACCATGTCGCAGCCATGAGTTCCGCTGCCGCAGGGCCTTCTGCAAGCGCTGCCAGGTCGCCATGAATCGAGGTTCCACGTGGAACACTCCCCAATCCAGGAACTGACGGCGCACCTTGGGAGCGCCTTCGAGCAGGCGGAAGCTGTCCGGGTTAATCAACTGCAGCGGCAGCATTTCAGCCAGTTGTGCTGCACTGCGCGCATTCTGGCCGTCGATGCGAATAGTGAAGTCCCCTTGTCGCTCGCGCGAAACGCCAAGATTGCTCGTCGCACCATCGGTGATTTCAACCTGGCCGAACACAGTACAGGTCGGCTGTTCGTACTGGATGACAGGGTTCAATCGGGTACTACGAAATGAGCGTGCCAGCCCCAAAAGGTGCACGGCCTCGAGCACACTGGTCTTGCCGCTGCCATTGGCGCCGTAGAGGATGTTGATGCGAGGAGAGGGGGAGAGGGTCACCGGGTGCAGATTGCGCACCGCGGTGACCGAAAGACGTCGAAGGGACATTTGGCCTGCTACAGGTTACAGACGCATCGGCATGACAACGTAGGACGAGTCGTCATTACCGGCTTCCTGCAGAAGGGCGCTGCTGTTGGAGTCGGCGAGAATCAGACGAACCTGCTCAGTGGTCATGACTCCCAGGACGTCCAGCAGATAGCTGACGTTGAAGCCGATCTCCAGCGAACCGCCTTCGTAGTCGACGCTGATCTCTTCTTCAGCTTCTTCCTGCTCGGGGTTGTTGGCCTGAATCTTCAGCTGGCCGGAGGCCAGTTGCAGGCGGATGCCGCGGTACTTCTCGTTGGACAGGATCGCAGTACGGCTGAAGGCTTCACGCAGCGCCTGGCGATCACCGATCACCAGCTTGTCACCGCCCTTGGGCAGTACACGCTCGTAATCCGGGAACTTGCCGTCCACCAGTTTCGAGGTAAAGGTGAACTCACCGGTGGTCGCACGAATGTGGTGCTGGCCCAGGACAATACTGACCATGCCCTCCGGATCGGTCAGCAGACGCGCCAGCTCCAGAATACCTTTGCGCGGCACGATGACCTGGTGACGCTCTGCCTGGCCGATGGGTGCCTGCATGGCGCACAGTGCCAGACGGTGACCGTCAGTGGCGACAGCGCGCAGGGTGTCGGTGGAAACTTCCAGCAGCATGCCGTTGAGGTAGTAGCGAACGTCCTGCTGGGCCATGGCGAAGCTGGTGCGCTCGATCAGGCGACGCAGTTTGCTCTGCTCCAGGTTGCAGGTGAGCGAACCCGGGCCTTCTTCCACGGTGGGGAAGTCGTTGGCCGGCAGGGTCGACAGGGTGAAACGGCTGCGGCCAGCCTTGACCAGCAGCTTCTGCTCATCGACCTTGATATCGATCAGCGCATCGCTGGGCAGGCTCTTGCAGATATCCATCAGCTTACGCGCCGGGACGGTGATCTCGCCGGGCTCAGCCGGCTCTTCCAGCTGCACGCGGCCAACCAGTTCGACTTCCAGGTCGGTACCGGTCAACGACAACTGCTGGCCTTGCACGACCAGCAGCACGTTGGACAGGACCGGCAAGGTCTGGCGGCGCTCGACGACGCCTGCGACCAGTTGCAGGGGTTTCAACAGGGCTTCGCGTTGAATGGTGAAATGCATGGTCTAGTCCCTTGCCTTCAAAGAGCTGCGCCGACACCCATCAGGTGGTCAGCGTGCGCAGCAGGTTCTTGTAGTCCTCGCGGATGTCCGCGTCGGATTCCTTCAATTCGTTGATCTTGCGGCATGCGTGCAGCACGGTGGTGTGGTCCCGACCGCCGAACATATCGCCGATCTCCGGCAGACTGTGGTTGGTCAGCTCCTTGGACAACGCCATGGCCACCTGCCGCGGGCGCGCGACAGAGCGCGAGCGGCGCTTGGACAACAGATCGGAGATCTTGATCTTGTAGTACTCGGCGACCGTGCGCTGGATGTTATCCACACTGACCAGCTTGTCTTGCAGTGCCAGCAGATCCTTGAGCGATTCGCGAATCAACTCGATGGTGATGTCTCGCCCCATGAAGTGCGAGTGAGCGATCACCCGCTTCAATGCGCCTTCCAGTTCGCGCACGTTGGAGCGGATGCGCTGGGCGATGAAGAACGCAGCATCGTGCGGCAGTTCGACCTTGGCCTGGTCGGCCTTCTTCATCAGGATCGCTACACGGGTTTCCAGTTCCGGTGGCTCGACAGCCACGGTCAGGCCCCAACCAAAGCGCGACTTCAGGCGCTCTTCCAGGCCTTCGATCTCTTTAGGGTAGCGGTCACTGGTGAGAATGACCTGCTGTCCACCCTCGAGCAGGGCATTGAAGGTGTGGAAGAACTCTTCCTGGGAACGCTCCTTGCGGGCGAAGAACTGGATATCGTCGATCAACAGCGCGTCCACCGAACGGTAGAAGCGCTTGAATTCGTTGATGGCGTTCAGCTGCAACGCCTTGACCATGTCGGCGACGAAACGCTCCGAATGCAAGTAGACGACCTTGGCATTCGGGTTCTTCTTCAGCAGGTGGTTACCCACAGCATGCATCAAGTGCGTCTTACCCAAGCCCACGCCTCCATAAAGGAAGAGTGGGTTGTAGCCGTGCTTGGGGTTGTCGGCAACCTGCCACGCCGCAGCGCGTGCCAGCTGGTTGGACTTACCCTCCACGAAGGTCTCGAAGGTGAAGGTTCGGTTCAGGTAGCTGGTGTGCTTGAGCGCCCCTTCGACCTGGACGGTCCGTTGCTCGGTACGCGCGGTCGCTGCAGGCGCAGGCGTCGAATCGCCCATCCCGTCGAAACCATCCTGGGAGGCTGCAGATTCCTCCACCTCACTGACCAACGCAGGTTCGGGCGCCGTGACCGGTGCGCTGGCAACCGCCGGCGGCTGGGCGGCCGGCTTGGCCTGGCTCTGGGCCAGCGATGCAGCGACCGCAGCACTGACCGGCGCGTTAGGTGCCGCCCGTGGTGCGGAGCTACGGCGACTGCCTATTAATAAGGAGAGGGCAGGTGCAAGGCCGTTGCCTTGTTCACCCAGCAGTTCGAGCAGGCGGCCGAGGTACTTTTCATTGACCCAATCGAGAACGAAACGGTTAGGCGCATAGACGCGCAACTCGTCGCCTTCGGCTTCGACCTGTAGCGGACGGATCCAGGTGTTGAATTGCTGGGCAGGCAGTTCGTCGCGCAGAAGCTCCACGCACTGCTGCCAAAGTTCCACTGACAC